>CALCDT010000355.1 GCA_937900425.1 uncultured Alphaproteobacteria bacterium
TCGGCGCGACGGCGGCCGGCCTCTCCGGCGAGGAAGCGGCACGACGTCTCGCCGACCACGGCCGCAACCGCCTGCCCGAGCCGCCGCAGCGCGGGCCGCTGCGCCGCTTCCTCGCCCAGTTCCACAACCTGCTGATCTACGTGCTGCTGGCCTCGGCGGCGATCACCGCCGGGTTGCAGCATCTCGTCGACACCCTCGTCATCCTCGCCGTCGTCGTCGCCAACGCGGTGATCGGCTTCATCCAGGAAGGGCGGGCCGAGCAGGCGATGGAGGCGATCCGCGGCATGCTCGCCCCCGAGGCCGCGGTGCTGCGCGACGGGTCGCGCCACGCCGTGCCGGCCGAGGAACTGGTGCCCGGCGACGTCGTCCTCGTCGAGGCCGGCGACCGTGTCCCCGCCGACCTTCGCCTGATCGAGGCGAAGGGCCTCAAGGTCGAAGAGGCGGTGCTGACCGGCGAATCGGTGCCGGTCGACAAGAGCCTCGCTCCGGTCGCCGCCGCCGCCCCGCTCGGCGACCGCGCCCCGATGCTGTTCAGCGGCACCCTCGTCGCCGCCGGCACCGGGCGCGGCGTCGTCGCCGCCACCGGCGCGCGGACCGAGATCGGACGGATCAGCGGCCTCATCGCCGGCGTCGAGACCCTGACGACGCCGCTCGTCCACCAGATGGACGTCTTCGCGCGCTGGCTGACGGCCTTCATCCTCCTCGTCGCCGCGGCGCTGCTGGCCTATGGCGGCGCCGTCGGCACGATGCCCTTCGCCGACCTCTTCATGGCGGTGGTCGGCCTCTCGGTCGCCGCCATCCCGGAAGGTCTGCCGGCGGTGCTGACGATCACGCTCGCCGTCGGCGTCCAGGCCATGGCCCGGCGCAACGCCATCGTCCGCCGCCTGCCGGCGATCGAGACCCTCGGCTCGGTCTCGGTGATCTGCACCGACAAGACCGGAACGCTGACCCGCAACGAGATGATGGCGGCGAGCCTCTGCGCCGCCGGAAGGCTCTATGCGGTCGACGGCGAGGGCTATGCGCCGATCGGCGCGGTTCGGCTCGGCGGGACGGCGCTCGCCCCGGCCGCCGATCCGCTGCTCACCGAATTCGCCCTCGCCGCCGCGCTCTGCAACGACGCGGTGCTCCACCCGCAGGAGGACGGCTGGCGCTCGGAGGGCGACCCGATGGAAGGGGCGCTGATGGCGCTCGCCGGCAAGATCGCCGGCGCCGAAGCCGCTCGCATTCCCGGCGGGGGTCCCGGCGAGGGCGCCGTCCCGCAGACGTCCCCCTTTGCGGGATGGACGCGGGTCGACGCCGTACCCTTCGACGCCGCCCATCGCTACATGGCCGTGCTGCACCACGGCCCCGCCGGTGAAGCCCGGCTCGACGTCAAGGGCGCCCCGGAGGCGGTGATCGCCCGGGCCGGCGACCAGCTCGGCGCCGACGGCCGGCCGGCGCCCCTCGAGCGCGCCCACTGGGAGGAGCAGGTCGAGCGGCTCGCCGCCGGCGGCCAGCGGGTGATCGCGGTGGCGAGGCGCTCGCTTCCGCCGGGCCACGGCGCGATCGGCGCGGACGACATCGACGGCCGGCTGACCCTGATCGGCCTGATCGGCCTCGTCGATCCGCCGCGGGCGGAAGCCGTGGCGGCGGTGGCCGAGTGCCTTTCCGCCGGCATCCGGGTCAAGATGATCACCGGCGACCACGCCGCGACGGCGCGCGCCATCGCCGCCGAGGTCGGCCTCGTCAACCGCGACGCCGTGCTGACCGGCGCCGACATCGAGATGATGGACGACGCGGCCCTCGCCGACGCCGCGCTCTCGACCGACATCTTCGCCCGCACCTCGCCCGCCGACAAGCTGCGCCTCGTCACCGCCCTGCAGGCGCGCGGCCTCACCGTCGCGATGACCGGCGACGGCGTCAACGACGCGCCGGCGCTGAAGCGCGCCGATGCCGGCATCGCCATGGGCCGCAAGGGCAGCGCCGCGGCGCGGGAGGCGGCCGACCTCGTGCTCGCCGACGACAATTTCGCCTCGATCGTGGCCGCGGTGCGCGAGGGCAGGACGGTCTACGACAACATCCGCAAGGTGATCAGCTGGACGCTGCCGACCAACGCCGGCGAGGCCATGACCATCATCCTCGCCCTCCTCGCCGGCCTGTCGCTGCCGATCACCGCGGTGCAGATCCTCTGGATCAACCTGATCACGGCGGCGACCCTCGGCCTCGCCCTCGCCTTCGAGCCGACCGAGCCCGGCACCATGCGCCGTCCGCCGCGACCGCGCGGCGAGCCGCTGCTCGGCGCCGACCTCGTCTGGCACATCGTCCTCGTCTCGACGCTGTTCCTCGCCGCGGTGTTCGGAATGCACAGCTTCGCGATCGCCCGCGGCCACGACGAGGCGACGGCGCGCACGCTGGCGATGAACACCATCGTCGTGCTCGAGATCTTCCACCTGTTCTTCATCCGCAACATCTACGGCACGTCGCTGACGCTGGCCGCGGTCAAGGGCACACGGGCGGTGTGGATCTGCGTCGTCGTCGTCACCCTGGCTCAGTTCGCGGTGACCTACCTGCCGCCGGCGCAGGCGCTGCTCGGCACGCGGGCGATCAGTGTCGCCGACGGTGTGCTGGTCGTCGCCGTCGGCGTCGTGTTCTTCGGCCTCGTCGAGATCGAGAAGCAGATGCGGCTCGCCCTGCGCGGCCCGGCCCGCTCCCGGCCGGGCTGACCGGCCGCGGCGACGGGGTCCGGATCGACGGAAAACGAATGGGGACGGACGTCGCGCCGGTGGGCGCACGGCGTCCGGCGCCCGTGGGAGCGGCGGTGGCTCGGGCGGTGCCTCGGGCCGGGGCTCAGGTGGCGCGGGACGCCATCGCCTCGATCGCCGACAGCAGCCGGTCGATGTCCTGCGGCCGCGACAGGCGGTGGTCGCCGTCCTTGACGAGGGTGAGGACGACGTCGCCCTGCGGCAGGCATTCGGTGAGGGCGAGCGCGTGGCGCCACGGCACGTCGGCGTCCTCGCAGCCCTGGAGGATGTGGACCGGGCAGGCGACGTCGATCGGGCCGCCGAGCAGCAGGTGGTCGCGGCCGTCCTCGATCAGGGCGCGGGTGATGACGATGCCCTCGCCGTAGTCGCTCGGCCGCCGGGTGCGACCCTCCTCGAGGATCTGCCGGCGCATCTCGCCGGTGAAGGCCGGCCACATCAGCGCCTCGGTGAAATCCGGCGCCGGCGCGATCAGCACCAGGCCGGCGAGGCGGGCGCCGTCGCCGCGGCGGGCGAGGAGGCGGGCGACCAGCAGGGCGATCCAGCCACCCATCGACGAGCCGACGAGAATCACCGGCCCCGGAGCGAAGGCGTCGATCACCGCCGCCGCCTCCTCGAACCAGCGCCCGATCGTGCCCTTCTCGAAATCGCCGCCGGAGGCACCGTGGCCGGAATAGTCGAAGCGCACCACCGCCCGGCCCCCGGCGCGGGCGTGGGCGGCGACCGCCTCGGCCTTCGAGCCGGTCATGTCGGAGACGAAGCCGCCGAGCCAGACGATCGTCGGCCCGCGGCCGGGCGCCGCGATCACCGCGATCTCGCGCGCCGCCTCGCCCTCGCCCACCGTCAGCCGGTGCCGGATCTCGCCGTCGTCCATGGTCGTCGCCCCTCCCTCTCGCCGTCGCACCGCCCGTCGGGTCGCGCGCCGCAGCACCGGTCCGCGGGCGGCCGAGGGCGGGACGGCGACCGCCGGACCCGGCCGTAACCGCTCGCCGCGCCGGACGCAAGCCTTGACATTTTCGCGGTTTCGCCCGATTTTCCCCGAAGGTCGTATCGCAAGGTGACGGTCCGCGTTCAAGCCTCGCCTCCTCGCTCGCGCGTGTGGGGCCTTTGTCGTTTCCTTCTCACCCTCTTCCTTCGTCGCTTCGGCAGATCGGGGGTGTGCGAAAGAGGACGGCAGAGTGACGGGGCGCGATCCGCCCGGGTCGCGAAAGCGGTCGTCACGACGGTCCCCGCGCGAGCGGCGGTCACGACAGAAGAAGAAGCACGACGCGTCCTTCCCTCCCTGGACGGGGACCGGTCGCGAGGGAGATCGCCCACCGTGCCGGCAACGGCCGGCGGGCCGACCATCCGTTCAGACACGAGCCGTTCAGGCACGCGCCGCAAAGGCACGTGGCCGTCCAGAGTGGGGTGGTCCGCAACCGGATCGCCCCGGCACGAGGTAAAGACAGCCGTCGTGGCGCCCGCGCCGCGATCCCCGCCCGGCCATCGCGCCGCAGGGGTCCGGCGAGGGCAACCCGTCGTCAGCAAGAGGAGAACGATACTATTCGTCGCCCGTTCAGAGCACCGCCGCCCACCAAGGAAGGGCCGCGCATCAACCGCGAAATCCGCGTTCCCGAAGTCCAGCTGATCGGCGAGGACGGCACCAACGTCGGTGTCATCCCGATCCAGGAAGCCTTGGGCATGGCCGCAGAGGCGGGCCTCGACCTCGTCGAGATCTCGCCCAATTCCGCGCCGCCCGTCTGCAAGATCCTCGACTACGGACGCTACAAGTTCACGTCGCAGAAGAAGGCCGCCGAGGCCCGCAAGAAGCAGAAGATCGTCGAGATCAAAGAGATCAAGATGCGGCCGAACATCGACACCCACGATTACGAGGTGAAGATGAAGGCCATGGAACGCTTCTTCGAGGAAGGCGACAAGGTCAAGGTCACCCTGCGCTTCCGCGGCCGCGAGATGGCGCACCAGGACCTCGGCTACAAGCTGCTGATGAAGGTCAAGGAAGAGACCGGCGAGATCGCCAAGGTCGAGGCCGAGCCGCGGCTCGAGGGCCGGCAGATGGTGATGCTGCTGGCGCCGCGCTGAGCGCGCAGGCTCGCCGCCGGCGACCGGTCCGGTCATGATCGACGACGAGGCGGCGGGGGCTTTCCCCGCCGCTTCCGTTTCAAGGGGCTGCCGGGCATGGCGCCCCCCGCGCTTCGCCGCCCCGCGCGCCCGCATGCCTCGCGCGCCCGCATGCCTCGCGCTCCGGCGGGCCCGGCGCGTCTCCCCCTCCCCGCCGGCCCTCCCTGGTCGCCGTCCCGGACCGCTTCCCGATCACCCGCCTCCCGATCACCCCCCTTCCCGATCACCCGCGTGCCGATCACCCGATTGTGATCGCCTGCCGCCGCCGTCGCGGCACGCGCCGGCCCGCCCCGCGGTTGTCACCGGCGCCGGCGGCCCCATGTCGTCGGCATCCGACGTCATCGAGGAGGAGACGACATGACGAGACCCTTCGCCACCCTTTCCGCCACCGCCATCGTGCTCGCCGCCGGCACGGCCCTCGCCGGTGCCGGCGAAACCGTGACCTATCGCGCCGGCGACCTCGAGATGGAGGGCTATTTCGCCAAGGCCGAAGGCGAGGCCAAGGGGGCCGTGATGCTGATCCACGACTGGGACGGCCTCGACGATTACGAGAAGAAGCGGGCCGACATGGTCGCCGCCCTCGGCTACGACGCCTTCGCCGTCGACCTCTACGGCAAGGGCAACCGGCCGGAGACGATGGAGGCGCGCCAGGCCGAGACGAAGAAGCTCTACGGCGACCGGCCGCTGATGCGCGAGCGCCTGATGGCCGGGATGTCGCAGATGAGCGAGATGAGCGGCGCCGGCAAGGCCGTCGTCGCCGGCTACTGCTTCGGCGGCGCGGCGGCGCTCGAACTGGCGCGCTCGGGCGAGGCCGAGGCCGTCGCCGGCTACGTCAGCTTCCACGGCGGCCTCGACACCCCGGAAGGCCAGAGCTATCCGGAAAACACCCCGCCGCTGCTGATCGCCCACGGCGGCGCCGACACCTCGGTGACGATGGCCGCGGTCGCCGGTCTGTCCGAGGAGCTCGAGGCGGCGAAGGTCCCCTACGAGATCGAGGTCTATTCCGGCGCGCCCCACGCCTTCACCGTCTTCGGCTCCGACCGCTACCGCGAGGAAGCCGACGCCAAGTCGTGGGCGTCCTTCGAGACCTTCCTCGGCGAACGGCTGGCGATGTGACGGCGGGCGTCGAACGGTTCGGCCCGCCGAAGCGTTCGATGCGAAGACCTGCCCGGCCGGCCCCCGCCGGCCGGGCGTTGTCGCAACGCTATGCGATCTCCTCGCTCGACGAGGCGCGGTCCTATCTCGCCGACCCGGTGCTCGGCCCGCGCCTCGAGGACTGCACCCGCCTCGTCCTCGCCCAGCAGGGCCGCTCGCTCGCCCACGTCCTCGGGCCGGTCGATGCGCAGAAGTTCCACTCGTCGATGACGCTGTTCGCGCGGGCGGCGCCCGAGGCGCCCCATTTCCGCGAGGCGCTCGACGCCTTCTTCGGCGGCGAGGAGGACGAGGCGACGATCGCCCGGCTCGGGCTCGACCGGCCCGGCTGAGGCGGCGGCGGTCGTCCCCCGATTCACCTTCGCCGGCAGGGAGCGGCGAGGAGGCGAAGATCCGCGCGAATCCGCCTCTCCCGCCCTTGCCTTTCCGTCGTCCTGCGCCTATAAGGCCGCCACTTCGGGTCGCCCGGCTCGGGCGTGCGTTCGCGCGCGCTCACGGGCATGCCGTGGCGACCTCGAAAGCTCACCTGGTCCGAAGCGGCGGTGATGCGAAGCCGGGATGCTCTCCCGGCCCGCGCAACCGTCCGGACCATCAAGAGACGACCGGCGTCCGGATCGCTCCGGCGCCCGCTTAACGGAAAGTCGAGCGAAATGCCCAAGTTGAAGACCAAGTCCGGCGCCAAGAAGCGCTTCAAGGTGACCGGCACCGGCAAGGTGCTGTCGGCCCAGGCCGGCAAGCGTCACGGCATGATCAAGCGCAGCGCCAAGTTCGTGCGCAACGCCCGCGGCACCACGACCCTCTCGGATCAGGATGCCATCATCATCAAGAAGAATTTCCTGCCCTACGCCTGAAATTCTCCTCGACGATCTTCCCTGACCCACACGGAGTGACAGCCAAATGGCTCGCGTGAAACGGGGCGTCACCGCCCATGCCAAGCACAAGAAGGTCCTGAAGGCCGCCAAGGGCTTCTACGGCCGCCGCAAGAACACCATCCGCACCGCCAAGGCCGCGGTCGATCGCTCGATGCAGTATGCGACGCGCGATCGCCGGGTCAAGAAGCGCACCTTCCGTGCGCTCTGGATCCAGCGCATCAACGCCGGCGTGCGGGAAGTGTCCGAATCGCTGACCTACGCCCGCTTCATCGACGGCCTCAACAAGGCCGGCATCGAGGTGGACCGCAAGGTGCTCTCCGACCTCGCCATCCACGAGCCGGCCGCCTTCAAGGCCCTCGTCGAGAAGGCCGAGGCGGCGCTGGCCTGAGCGGCGGGCGACGGGCCGGTCGCAGGATCGGCCGCGAAGTTCGGAAGGGGCGGCGCGCCGATCGGTGCGCCGCCCTTTTGCGTTCCGGCGGGCGTGGCCGGGTGGCGGCGGCCCGCGGGCCAGAGACGAGGACACCGATGCAGGGATTGAAGGCCGAACTTCTCCGCGGCTGCTGGTATCTCGCCATGCTCTCGGCCGAACTGAAGCCCGGGAAGATGGCGGCGAAGACGCTGCTCGGCGAGCCGGTGCTGTTCGCCCGGCGCACCGACGGCATCATCTTCGCCATCCGCGACGCCTGCCCGCACCGCGGCATTCCGCTGCGCCACGGAAACTTCGACGGCTCGACGGTCGGTTGCTGCTACCACGGCTGGCGCTTCGACGGCTCGGGCACCTGCGTCGAGATCCCCTCGCTGCGCGAGGACCAGTCGGTCGACTTCTCCAAGATCCGCTGCGGCGCCTATCCGGTGGTCGACCGCCAGGGCGTCATCTGGATCTACATGGCCGCCGCCGGCGAGGCGCCGGAGGACGGCGAAATGCCCGAACCGCCGGACATGCCGGGCTTCGCGGCGGACGAGGCGCCGAAGGCGGCGATCATGCTGCCCTTCCCCTGCTCCACCGACCACGCCGCCTTCGGCCTGATGGACCCGACCCACGCCGCCTTCGTCCACACCTCATGGTGGTTCAAGAAGGATGCGACGAAGCTCAGGCCCAAGGAAAAGAGCTTCGAGCCGGCCCTTCACGGCTGGCGGATGGTGCGCCACGCGATCCCGCCGCAGAACATCGCTTATCGCCTCTTCGGCGAGAACGTCTCCACCGAGATCGCCTACCGGCTGCCGGGCTACCGCATCGAGCACATCGAGGGCACCCGCCACACGGTGGTCGGCCTCACCGCCATCACCCCGCTCACCGACGAGGCGACCGAGGTCCACCAGATCTTCTGGGCGAGCGCCGGCTGGCTGAAGCCGCTCAGGCCGCTGACGCAGCACCTGATGACCGTCTTCCTCGGCCAGGACCGCCGGGTGGTGGTGCAGCAGCGCGAGGGGCTCGAACAGGGCAACCGGACGATGCTGATCAACGACGCCGACACCCAGGCGCGCTGGTGGATGCGGGTCAAGGGCGAATGGCGCGAGGCGCAGGCGGCCGGTCGGCCCTTCGTCAATCCGCTCAAACCCCAGACCCTGCGCTGGCGGAGCTGAAGGGGCGCCCTGCCCGCCGCCGCGCCGCGCAGACCGTCCCCGCCACGGGCGGGGGCGATCCATCAACAACGGTGGCAATCGGCCGGAAAGCGGGCTAGAAGACCGCCGCGAGACGGCAAGCGTGAAAAGACGATCATGAGCGACATCAAGCAGCTTGAAAGCGAGATCCTCGGTGCGATCGGCGCCGCCGGCGACGAGGCGGCGCTCGAGGCCGTGCGCGTTTCGGCGCTCGGCAAGAAGGGCTCGGTCTCCGAACTGCTCAAGGGCCTCGGCGCCATGAGCCCGGAGGAGCGCAAGACCGCGGGCCCCGCGATCAACGGCCTCAAGACCCTCATTGGCGAAGCGATCGGCGCCCGGCGCGAGACGCTGAAGGCGGCCGCGCTGGAAGCGCGCCTCGCCCGCGAGAGCGTCGACGTCACCCTGCCGGTGCGGCCGGGCGCGGCCGATCAGGGCCGGATCCATCCGGTGAGCCAGGTCATCGACGAGATCACCGCGATCTTCGCCGACATGGGCTTCTCGGTCGCCGAAGGTCCGGACATCGAGACCGACTTCTACAATTTCACCGCGCTCAACTTCCCGGACGACCACCCGGCCCGCGAGATGCACGACACCTTCTTCTTCGATCCGAAGGAGGACGGCGAACGGCTGCTGCTGCGCACCCACACCTCGCCGGTGCAGATCCGCACCATGCTGTCGAGCCAGCCGCCGATCCGGGTGATCTGCCCGGGCCGCACCTACCGCTGCGATTCGGATGCGACCCACACGCCGATGTTCCACCAGGTCGAGGGCCTCGTCGTCGACCGCACCAGCCACTTCGGCCACCTGCGCTGGATTCTGGAGGAATTCTGCAAGGCGTTCTTCGAGGTCGACGACGTGACGATGCGCTTCCGCCCGTCCTTCTTCCCCTTCACCGAACCGTCGATGGAGGTGGACATCCGCTGCGACCGCTCGGGCGGCGAGATCCGCATCGGCGAGGGCGAGGACTGGCTGGAGATCCTCGGCTGCGGCATGGTCCACCCCAACGTGCTGCGTGCCGGCGGCATCGACCCGGACGAATACCAGGGCTTCGCCTGGGGCATGGGCATCGACCGCATCGCCATGCTGAAATACGGCA
>CALCDT010000356.1 GCA_937900425.1 uncultured Alphaproteobacteria bacterium
GGGCGTGGGCCGGGACGGGGCTCGTGCTCCACGCCTTCAGCGCCTCCCAGGCCTTGCGGTCGAGCCGGTAGCGGTCGATCGGCACCATGCCGCCGAGGGTGCGGGAGTGGCGCATGCCGCTGCCCTCCCACTGGAAGCCGCACTTGACGAGCACCCGCCGCGACGCCTCGTTGGTGATGCGGCAGCAGGCGCCGACCTCGGCGACGCCGTGGGAAAAGGCGCAGTCGACGAGGGCCTGCGCCGCTTCCGTCGCATAGCCGTTGCCCCAGAAGGGCTCGCCGATCCAGTAGCCGATCTCGACGCCGCCGGTGGCAGCGTCGCTGCCGTAGCCGGCGCCGCCGATCACCGGGCCGTCGGGTCCGCCGAGACGGAGGAGGTAGGCGCGCGACGGACAGGGAGCGGGGGCGGCGGTGACACGCTCGATCCACTCGATGGCGTCGGCGCGGGCGTAGGGGTGGGGCATGGCGCCGACATTGAGCGCCACCTTCGGGTTGTCAGCGAGCGAGGCGATCGCCTCCGCGTCGGCCGGCCGCGGCGCCATCAGACACAGGCGCGCGGTGAACAGACACTCGCCTTCGTCGATGCTCTCTTCGGGGGCAAGCATGGGATGTCTCCGAAACGCACGAAGGGGAGGCGAACGCCTCCCCCTCGATCACGCACGGAGGAAGGCGGCTTTCCCGTGACCCCCGCGGCTGTCTCGAAACGCTCGCGTTCGCCGGGTCTTACGGGACACCGGCGAGGGAGCGTGCCCCATGCCGGCCTTATTCTGCGGCCTCGGCCGGCGGATTGACCACCGACACGTAGGTGCGGCCGTTGGCCTTCGGCTGGAACACCACCTTGCCGCCGGTGAGGGCGTAGATGGTGTGGTCCTTGCCGATGCCGACGCCGGTGCCCGGATGCCACTTCGTCCCGCGCTGGCGCAGGATGATGTTGCCCGGCACGACCGTCTCGCCGCCGAACTTCTTGACGCCCAGACGCCGACCAGCCGAATCGCGGCCGTTACGCGACGAGCCGCCCGCCTTTTTGTGAGCCATGGCGCTCTCCTATTCCTACCCGTTTCCCGACGTCACGCCTTGGCGGCGGAGCCGGGAGTGATCCCGGTGATCTTGACGACCGTCAGCCACTGACGATGACCGTTGCGGCGGCGGGAGTTCTTCCGGCGACGCTTCTTGAACACGATCAGCTTCGGGCCGCGGGTCTGCTCGACCACCTCGGCGGCGACGGCGGCACCCGCGACGATGGGGGTGCCCACCGTGGTGCCGGCTTCGTCGCCGACGACGAGAACCTCGTCGAAGGTGATGGTCGCCCCGGCCTCGGCCTCGAGCTTCTCCACCTTCAGCTTGTCCCCGGCGGCGACCGTGTACTGCTTGCCGCCGGTCTTGATGACTGCGAACATCTCTTCTCATCCGTTTTCGGCCGCCCGGCGAGACACCGGCCGACACTCGTTCCGCGCCCTTCGGCGCCGTGCCCCGCCCGGCCTGTCCCCTAAGGGGCGGCACTCGCGGTCACGGACTTTGGCTGACATCCCTGCCGGCCGGCACCGCGGACGAGCGGTCTCGGAGACGCGGCGGACGGCATGAGCCTCGGGCTGCGCGTTCGGCGGGAATCCCGCCATTTCGAACGCGGCGGACTATAGTGACGGGCGGGCACAAGTCAACGGCGGCGTTGGCCGCGGCGGGTCTTTCGCGGAAGTTGTGCCGGGCTGCGGCCGCCCGGCTGTTCCCGCCCGGCCGCTCGCGCCCCTGTGCCCCGCCTCAGCCGGCCGGCCGGCGGCGCCGGAGGCCGAAGAAGACGGCGAGGGCGAGCACCGCCATCGCCGGCAGGATCGTCGCGACCGCGAGCGCCTGGTCGGCGAACCGCGAGGCGGCGAGGCCGGCGAGGAAGCCCGCCGCCATCTGGATGAAGCCCATCAGCGCCGAGGCGGAGCCGGCGATGCGGGGATAGTTGGCGAGCGCCGCCGTCTGGCAGGCGGGGATAACGAACGAAATTCCGAATGCCCACACCGTGACGGGAACGAGCACCAACGGCACCGAAAGGGGGAGGATACGGAGACCGCAACCGAGCACCGACGCGGCGGCGACGACGAGTGCGAGCCCCAACGGAACGAGCCGGTCGGCCGGCACGAGCCGCATCAGGCGCTGCGCGACGATGCCGCCGGTGGCGTAGGCGGCGGTCTGGGCGAGCATGGTGAGGCCGTAGACCGACGGCGTCAGGCCGAGCCGGTCGATCATGATGAACGGCATCATCAGGGCGAGGGCGTAGAGGCCGCCGACGGTCGCGCCGATGAGCAGGCTCGGCCGCAGGAAGGCGGGGTCGGTGGCGAGCTTCAGATAGTTGCCGAAGAGGGTGGCGGGCTTCAGCCCGGACAGGTCGGGCGTCCGCAGGGTCTCCGGCATCGCCGTCTTGAGGACGACGATGAGGCCGAGCCCGTAGACGAGCATGACGAGGAAGATGGCGTGCCAGCCGGCGAACTGTAGCGTCAGCCCGCCGATCGCCGGCGACACCGCCGGGCCGACGGCGAGGATGATGCCGATCAGGTTCATGATCCGCGCCGACGACTGGCCGGTGAAGAGATCGCGGACGATGGCCCGCGACAGGGCGATGCCGGCGGCGGCGCCGACCCCCTGCAGGACGCGGGTGGCGACGAGGAGGTCGATCGAAGGCGCCAGCGCCGCGCCGACGCTGCCGAGCAGGTAGATCAGCAGGAAGGCGAGCCCGACCGGCTTGCGTCCGAAGGCGTCGGACAAGGGCCCGCAGAGGAGCTGCGCCAGCGCGAAGCCGCCGAAGAACGCCGTCAGCGTCATGTGCACGGCGGCCGTCGTGGTGGCGAAGGCGCGGGCGATCTCCGGCATCGCCGGGGTGTAGGCGGCGAGGCTGACCGGCCCGAGCGCGACCAGGGCGGCGCCGACGATGGCGACGCGGCGCTCGCTCGGGGCGGGGGAGGGGGGCATGGGAAAAATGTCCTTGCGGCGTGCGGCGGCGGCGCGGGCGTGGGCCGCGCCCGCGTCAGGGGGGGCTCAGCGGCCGCGCTCGGCCTCGGCCTCGGAGAGGTTGGCGACGACCCGCGCCAGCAGCCGGCGGAGCTCGGCGA
>CALCDT010000357.1 GCA_937900425.1 uncultured Alphaproteobacteria bacterium
CGGCGCCGGCAAGGACGCGGCGGCGCAGGAGGCGATCCGGGCCGCGGTGGAGCGGCTCGCGGGGCCGGAGGCGATGGGGACGCTGTTCAAGGTGCTGGTGGTGGAGGGGTAGGGGCGGAGCGCCATCCCCCTCGCTCCTCTCTTGCTGCACTGCGGAACGATTTTTCCCCTGCACCGTTCCGTCGATGGGCGCCGTCGCGTCCGCTCCCTTCGCCCGTTCGGATGCAAGCCATCTCGAACCGACCGGCTGCGCCGCCGTTCGCCGCAGTCCCATCGTGCCGCGAGGTGATCACGCCGATGATGCCCGACACGCTCGACACCGCCCTTCGCGACCTCGACAGGCGGCTCTCCTGGATTCCGCCGTGGGCGGTCAGCCTCGCGCTCTTCGCCCTCGCGGCGCTGACGGCGCTCTTCGTCCACCGGCTGGTCTACCGGCTGCTCAGCAGGCTGGTGGCGGGACGCGACCTGTTCTGGCGTTCGCTGGTGGCGCGGACCGAGGGACCGACGCGGCTCGCCATCCTGATCCTGTTCCTCGCGGTGGCGGCGAGCGTCGCGCCGCTCAGCAACGCCCAGGGCGAGATGATCCGCCACGGGCTGCAGCTCTGTTTCATCGCGCTGCTCGGCTGGGTCGCCCACACCGCGCTGCACATCTGGACGACGGTGTACCTGCGCCGCTTCAAGCTCGACGCCGAGGACAACCTGCTCGCCCGCAAGCACGTCACCCAGTCGCGCATCCTGCAGCGGGTGCTCAACGTGCTGATCGTGCTGGTGAGCATCGCCGCGATCCTGATGACCTTCGAGGGCGTGCGACAATACGGCGTCTCGCTGCTCGCCTCGGCCGGGGCGGCCGGTATCGTCGCCGGCCTCGCCCTGCAGCCGGTGCTGAAGAACATCTTCGCCGGCATCCAGCTCGCCGTGACCCAGCCGATCCGCATCGACGACGCGCTCATCGTCGAGGGCGAGTGGGGCAACGTCGAGGAGATCACCGCCACCTACGTGGTGCTGCGGCTGTGGGACTGGCGGCGGCTGATCCTGCCGCTCAGCTATTTCATCGAGCAGCCGTTCCAGAACTGGACCCGGGAGGGCGCCGCCCTGATCGGCACGGTGATGCTCTACCTCGACCACCGCGCCCCCATGGACGCGCTGCGCGCCAAGGTCGTCGAACTCGCCCGCGCCAACCGGCTGTGGGACCGGCAGGTGGTGGCGGTGCAGGTGACGGATTTCCGCGAGCAGGTGATGGAGGTGCGCATCCTCGTCAGCGCGTCGAACGCCCCGAAGGCCTTCGATCTCAGATGCGAGATGCGCGAGGCGGTGATCGGCTGGCTGCAGGCCGAGCACCCCTACGCGCTGCCGCGGGTGCGGGCCGACGTCGAGGCGATGCCGGAGCGGGAGGCGTGGGTATTGCCGGCCGGCACCAAGACGGCGTCCGCATGAGGCGGAGCGTCCGGCCGGATGATCCGGTGCGGGAGGCGGGCCGGGAGGTGCCGGCGCGTTCGGTGCCGGGGCCGGGCGCCCGGTGGCGGGCACCCGGCCGGGCCGTGCGTCAGCTGGCGCCGGCGAGATAGGAGACGATCGCCTGGCGCTGGGCCGGGTCGGAGATGCCGGGGAACGGCTTCATGTTGTGACCGGGAACCACGGCGTCCGGGTTCTCGATGAAGGCGTCGAGCTTTTCCTCGTCCCAGGCGAAGCCGGCGCCGGCCATGGCGGAAGAATAGGAATAGCCCTCGAGGCTGCCCGCCTCCCGGCCGACGACGCCGCCGAGGCTCGGGCCAAGCCGGTTGTCGCCCTCCGCGGTGGTGTGGCAGGTGCGGCAGGCGTTGTTGAAGACGAGCTGGCCGTCGTCCTGCTGCGCCTTGGCGGGGGCGGCGAACGCGGCGGCGGCGATGGCGAGCGGGGCGGCGAACCTTGCAAGGGACATGTCTTTTCCTCCTCGTCTGCGGCCGGGCGGGCGCGTGCGATCCGGCCCCCGGCCAAGATCCCGTCGAAAAGGGAGCGCGCGCGCTTCGGAATTGTTCCGGGGTGGACGGGTGCCGGGGGCGGGACCGGACGCCGCAGGCCGGCGGACGCCGGGCGGCCATGCGCCGGGCGCGGGGCGCGGTCGTGGCGGTCCGGCGCGAAGCGGATTATGGTTAGCCGGCGCCCGTCGTTTCGCCCGCAAGCCCGGGCTTTTCCCCGCCTCCGCCCCGGTGATCGCCCGTGTCCGGCACCGTCGTCCTCGTCGTCCTTCTCGCCGCCTTCTGCCACGCGCTCTGGAACACCATCGCCAAGGCCGGGCCGCGCAAGTTCTTCAACAGCGTGATGATCGCCGGCGGCTCGGCGGTGATCTCGCTGGCGGCGCTGCCGTTCCTCACCCAGCCGGAGGCGGCGAGCTGGCCCTATCTCGCCGCGTCGGTGTCGCTGCAGATCGTCTATTACAGCCTCGTCGCCGCGGCCTACGGCGCCGGCGACATGAGCCAGGCCTATCCGCTGATGCGCGGCACCGCGCCGCTGATCGTCGCGATCGCCAGCGGGCCGCTGATCGGCGAGGCGCTGGAGCCGGCGCGCTGGGCCGGCGTCGGCCTGATCTGCCTCGGCGTCCTCGCCATCGCGCTCAACGCCCGGCGGCGGGCGGCGCCGAACACCGCCGGCACGGTCTACGCCCTCGTCAACGCGGGGGTGATCGCCGGCTACACCCTCGTCGACGGCGTCGGGGTGCGCCTCTCCGGCGCGCCGGCCGCCTACACGATGTGGAACTGCGTGGCAACGGCGGCGCTGTTCCTCGGCTACGTCGGCCTCTCGCAACGCGCCGAGTTCCTCGCCTACGTCCGCCCGCGCTGGCATCTGGCGCTCGTCGGCGGCGCCGGCACGCTCGCCTCCTACGGCCTGTCGCTGTGGGCGATGACGCAGGCGCCGGTCGCCGTGGTGGCGGCGCTGCGCGAGACCTCGATCCTGTTCGGCGCGGCGCTGTCCTTCCTGATCCTCAAGGAGCGGATCGGCTGGCCGCGGCTGGCGGCGAGCGGGGTGATCCTCGCCGGGGCGGCGACGATCCGCTTCTTCTGAGGCGTAAGGGCCGGGCTCCAGCAGGGCTGGGGGCTGGCGGGGCCGGCGGGCGGGGGGAAGTCGCGGCCGCATCGGCCCCTGCCGCCGGATCACGGTGAACGAAGCGTTAACGCCGGCGGGGCCATCCTTCGCGAGAAGCCCGCCGCCCGCTGACGGATGCGCGGGTCGTTCGCCGGAAGGATTCGGAATGCGTCTTCCCGCCGCGGCCGCCCTCGGCCTCGCCGCCCTCACCCTCGCCGCCTGCGGCAGCGGGCCCCAGCAGTGCGGCCGGGCGTCGTGGTACCAGCTGACCTCGCGCACCGCGAGCGGCGAGATGGCCAACCCCGACAGCCTTTCGGCCGCCCACCGCTCGCTGCCCTTCGGCACCAGGGTGAAGGTGACGAACCTGCGCAACGGCCGCAGCACCGTGGTGCGGATCAACGACCGCGGCCCCTATGCCGGCGGCCGGGTCATCGACGTCACCCGGGCCGCGGCCGACCGCCTCGATTTTCGCCGCGACGGGGTGACGGACGTGTCGATCCGCCCGCTCGGCGGCGAATCGCTGAAGGGCGGGCGATGCTGAGGACGGGACATGGGCAGCGGCGTGAAAAATTCGTGAAGGCAGCCTGCGCGAAACGCATCACACCCTTGCATTTACGCATGATTGACGATGCGGGGCGCATGGTCGAGGAATAGGAAAGGCGCCTGTCGCGCCGTCTGGAATCTCCGCCATCATGATCGAGTCCGCGCTCACCGATCTCGTCGGCTCCTCCGCCGCCGTCATCACCACGCTTTGCTGGCTGCCGCAGGCGGTCAAGATCATCCGCGACAAGGACGCCTCGGCGATCTCCTCGTCGGCCTACGGCGCGCTCGCCTTCGGCGTCGCCCTCTGGCTGGTCTACGGGCTGATGATCGGCGCGGTGCCGGTGATCGCGGCCAACGCGGTGACGCTGCTGCTCGTTCTGGCGATCCTCGGCCTCAAGTTCCGCCTGCAGCGGTCGCTGAAGCCAGCCTCCGCGTGATCTCCTCGATCCGGGCCCGGTTGACGCCGAAGTCGCCGCGGCCGACGACGCTGGCGGCGTAGGCCCACAGCCGCGTTCCGCCGGCGGGGTCGGCGGTGACGCGGAAATGCAACCGGTCGGGGAAACGCATCAGCTCGGTGCGCGCCACCGCCCGGAGCGTACCGGCGCCGTCGTCCCTGACGATCTGCTCGACGCCCGCCGTCGCGGCGAGGACCGCGGCGAGCCTGTCGAGCACGGCCGCCGGCGGCTCGGGATAGCGCGGGGCGATCAGCTCCGGCGCCGCGCCCGCGCAATAGCCTTCAGGGCACATCAGCACGTCGTTGGGATGGCCGCTGCGCGTCGGCGCGTCGAAGTCGTAGGGGCCGGCGTCGGCGGGGCCGGCGACGCGCTGCCACAGCGCCTCCCGGCCATAGGCGAGGACACCGACCGCCGCGACGGCGCCGAGGCCGGCGACGAGGCCGGTCGCGACGAGCAGCATGCGCAGCGGCCGGACCGCCATCGTCAGTCTTCCAGGGCCGGCGTCAGCCGGATCAGGGCGCCGTTGCGGGCGTCCGTCAGCAGCCAGATCGCGCCGTCGGGACCGGTGCGCACGTCGCGGATGCGGCCGAAGCGGCCCTTGAACAACCGCTGCTCGCCGACGACGGTGCCGTTCTCGACGTCGAGGCGCACGACCATCTGGTCCTTGAGGGCGCCGACGAGGATGTCGCCGCGCCAGGCGGCGAAGAGATCG
Source organism: uncultured Alphaproteobacteria bacterium (assembly GCA_937900425.1). GTDB lineage: Bacteria > Pseudomonadota > Alphaproteobacteria > Rhizobiales > Pleomorphomonadaceae > CALCDT01. The sequence continues at coordinate 4,771 of CALCDT010000357.1, forward strand.
CCGTCGTAGAAGGTCATGCCCGAGGGCGCGATCGACGGGTCCCAGTGATGGAGCGGCTGCTCCATGCCCGGCGCCGCCGTGCCGACGCCGATCTTCTCGCCGGAATAATGCCGTCCGAAGCTGATCTCCGGCCAGCCGTAGTTGGCGCCGGCCTCCGGGCGGTTGATCTCGTCGCCGCCGCGGGCGCCGTGTTCGACCACCCAGAGCGTGCCCGAGGAATCGAGGGCGGCACCCTGCGGGTTGCGGTGGCCGTAGGACCAGACTTCCGGCATGGCGCCGGAGGCGGCGTTGGCGAAGGGGTTGTCGGCGGGCAGCGCGCCGTCGTCGCCGATACGGACGATCTTGCCGATGTGGTTGGAGAGCGTCTGCGCCGGCTCGCCGAGGCCGCGCTCGCCAAGGGTGACGAAGAGCCTGCCGTCCGGGGCGAAGACGAGGCGCGAGCCGTAGTGGCGGCCGCTGCTCACCTTGGGCTGCTGGCGGAAGATCACGGTGAAGTCGTCGAGCCGGGCATCGCCGCCCTCGCGCACCAGCCGGCCGTGGCCGACGGCGGTGCCGGACCCGCGATCGCCGCCTTCCGAATAGGACAGGTAAACCCGGCCGTTGCTCGCGAAGTCGGGGTGCAGCGCGACGTCGAGCAGGCCGCCCTGGCCTTCGGCGACGACCTCGGGGACGCCGGCGAGGGGGTCGGACAGGCGGCCACCCTCGACGAGGCGCAGGCGGCCGGGGCGTTCCGTCACCAGCATCGCGCCCTCCGGCAGGAAGGCGAGGCCCCAGGGGCGGGAGAGGCCGGAGACGACCGTTTCGGCCCGGATCGCGTCCTCTTCGATCGGAACCGGGTCGGCGGCGACGGCGACGGTGGCCAGCGACAGCGGCGCGAGGGCGAGGAGGGCGGCGAGGGCCGTGCGGACCCGCGGCGGGGTGCGGTCGCCGGACGGGCGGCGGCGGAGCGGCAGGGGTGCGTTCGGGCGAGGCGGCGTCATGTCGTTCGTCTCCGTCCCCCCGGATGGTCTGCCCCGGCCGCGTCACCGGACGCGGCGTCCGATCTACGGGCGGCGGGCGTCCGCGGATCGGGTCAAGGAGCGAAATGGGGAGTGGAGAGGGACGCGGCAAGGCACCGGGCGCAACACCCGGCCGACGACGTCAGCAGCGGCGGCCCTGGCGGGCCGGGCCGAGGCCGAGCCTGACGCCGACCTCGTGCCAGAGCATGGCGACGAGGCCGATCATGGAGAGGAGGAGCGCCACGACGATGCCGGCGAGATAGCCGCCGTCGATCGTGACGAGGGCGTCGCCCGCCGGCGCGGCGGCGTGCCAGAGCGCGGCCTCGACCACGGCGTCGCGAACCGGGGCGTCCGGGGCGGGCGCGAGCAGGAAGGCGGCGGGGTCGGCCGGCGCGACGGGGTCCGAGGTGAGGCCGAGAGCGGAGGGCGGCGGCGCCAGCGGAGCGGCGGAGGCGATGCCGACGAAGGTCGCGGCGATAAAGAAGACGAGCAGGGCGACGACCTTGGTCATGCGGCAGATCTCGGCGACGCTGTAGCGTGCCTGAGGCTGAGCCGTCAGAACAGGGTCCGCCAGGAGGAGGCCATCCGTCTCGACGTCATTCGTCGCCATGCCGATCACCCGAAGTGTCCCGACCCGGCCTTCTGCCGGGCTAGCCGTGCCGACGGTTCCGGCACAATGCCATCTGGCCGGGGGATTGCGACGCGAGGAGGACGCGATCGGGGCCGAAGCGGGATTTTTCGTGGCGAATCTTGGGCTTTGCGGGTGGCGACGGGGTCGCCGGCTCGGGGTCGCCGGCGTTCGGTTCCCTCTACGCCGAGCGGCGGACGCTGGACGGCTCGGGGCGCGGCCGGCTTCGGGCCGCCGGCGTCCGTCCCGTGGTGATGCTTTCGATCCCGCCGCCGTCGCCCGGGCTTTTCCCTCGTCCTTCGAGACAGGCGCGATGCGCCTTCCTCAGGATGAGGGAAAAGGTCAAGCCTCTGCGATGACGGGAAAATTCCCGGCCTTATGTATCAAGCGCACCAAGCGCCTTCGCTCTCCCTCTGACGGGTGGAGGCGGAGATGAAGGGTAGCGCTTGGCGCTGGTGGAGGGCGCTCGTTGACGCGTCCGTGGTGGCGGCCTCATGTATCAACCGAGATAAGCACCTTCTGCTATGGCTAACTCTTTTCGTAGGCTGGCTGTTTGGTGCTGGCGGCTTTGATGCTAACCCGATGAGGAGTAGTCCAATCACCGCTTTTTTTCGTGAACATGGCTTCAAATCTACCATGGAATGGGTGCCCGAAGACGTCAGTCCCCTTCATCTCAATCGTTATATCCACGCCTGTGACGGAAGGAACCAGGTCCTTATGCATCGGAGGCCTCACAAACTCTATAGGATAATCCTGCTGTCCTTGCCCCCCAAGATCGGTTTGAGGGGATGGTTCTGCTTCCGAGACCGCGAAGCGGCCTTCTTTATGCTGCTTGATGTACAGGTGCAGAATCCCGTTCGTCACGACGCTCTGCATTGGACTGTTTCCGGTATTCGCCACCCTCAGGTAGCAAATCCACATCCAAGTCATTTCATCAAAAACTATGTGAGCGGCGAGGAAACTCGGATAAGCACGAACCTGCAATTCACCGATTTCCCTAGTGACAACGACTGCGTCCTCAGCGGCCTTGACGGCTTTACGTGTTTCATTGAGCGTATCCCGAATGTACACGACGGCAAGCCAACTGATACCAGTTGCAAAGATCGAAAATATCGCCATCACCCACTGTGGGAAGGGGTCGTTCCAGAAGTGGAAACTATCCGGGCCGGATACAGATTGCGAGATATTATCTTGGGTGTATTCTTCTACTGTAGCGGCGTCTTTCTGAGTTACAGGCTCTCTAAATGGCTGATTGAAATACGCGACGAGAACGACCGCGGCTAGCGCTGCAATGAGCGCTATAAGCGCACCTCGGTCGCCCCTATTGCATGAAGGCATTGGACGAAGAACACCGCTGTGAATGAACCGCGGGCGATCTTATTCCGAAGGTTGCGCTCTGTCTCGTGGACTCCGATGGCCGCGAGCTTTTCCACGAGCTGGACGTAGGTGAGGCTCCGCCGCTTCAGCTCGGCCTTCAGGATGCCCTTCACCCGGACCTCCCACTCGGCATGATCGGCGGCAACGGGCTTGTCTGACATCCGCGACTCTCCTCTGATGGCGGATGTCATCATATTCGGTGCTTTTGCCCTTGACAATGGGGCGCTGTATCATCATATCTGGTCCATAAGCATCACGGATGATGACAACAGTCATGGCCCAGCACTTCCTCCTCTCTGCGGCGGCTCGCACCCTCTCCCTCAAGGCCATCTATCAGGCCGGCGAGGATGCGGCTTACCAGACGTTCCGGAAAATCCGCTGGGCCGACACCAATGGCGACGCGGTTTGCCGGTCGTGGAAGGGGTATTGGCAGCGCGCCGTTTAGGTGCCATTAAATGCGCTCAACTAGAGCGAATAAGATGGATAGACCGTACACTTTATATTTGGACGAAACAGGCAACAGACACCCAGATAAGAAGCCGGACCCGGGCCGAGCCGGAAGAGATTGGTTCGGATTCGGGGGAGTACTTATCCGAGGCGAGGACAATGACGAAATTCGCGGGCTTGTTTCGCGGTTCTCAGAGAAATGGGGGCTGAGGGGGCCGTGTCATATTACTGACATGCTTTCTGAAAACAAAGTATTCTCGTGGCTAGGCCGCGCAAGTCAAGAAGATAGGGATATTTTTTGGCGCGATTGGGTTGATGTACTATGCAAGCCAAACATGATTGGGATTGGCTGCATCGTAGATAGACCTGGCTATTTGGCAAGGGGCTACCTAGACAATCATGAGAATAAATGGCTACTTTGCCGTAGTGCTTTTGATATAACTGTTGAGCGCGCTGTAAAGATTGCTCGGCTTGAATCTCGTAAGCTTCATGTAGTCTTTGAACAAGATGCTGGAGTTAACGCAACAGTTACTGGATATTTTGACAATCTAAAGACAAATGGACTCGAATTTGACGCTACTCGCAGCGGAAGATATTCCCCCTTGCTCGCATCTGAATTTCAAGAGACGCTTGGGAGAATACAGCATAAACCTAAGAATCATCCTCTTCTGCAGATAGCAGACAGTTATATTTATGCTATGGCGAGAAAGGCATACGATAAGAGATTTTGGCTATACCGCCATTTACGCGACAAAAGGCGTATTGCGGACTTCTGTATTCCGCAAGAATATATAAAGACGATGGGGGTTAAATACTATTGTTTTGACCAGGCACAAAAAAGCCGGGGAAACCCCGGCTAATTTGCGGCCCCCGTACGGCGAACCTGAAAGGCTGTTACGCCTCAGATCGGAAGATAGGAGTGATCCAATTAATGTCAAGTTAATTTCTGCCGCTCACTCCCACCCTCCCGGATCGTCCTCCGCCAGATACCAGACGAAATGCTTGTCCTCCGGCATCTTGCGCCGCTGGACGAAGCCGGACGTCTGCATGAGGCGAAGGGACTTGCCGATCCGCCGCGTCACGTCGGCTAACAGGCGGCTGTCGGACGGGTTCCGCCCTTCGATGTTCAGCAGGGCCTCGGATAGCTGCCGGGTCGTCTGAGGCCCGTCCTTGAGGGTGCGAAGGACGAATTCCCGTAGCTCGCCGCGATAGAACAGCGTGACGCGTGGCTGCTTCTCGTCATAGCTCAGCGCCCCGGTGTAGCCGAGCGCGGCAAGGGTGCGCTCCAGAGCGTCGAGGTCGTTGGCGAGGACGGCTTGCTTCTCTCTCAGGAAGGCGGCTTCGGCGAGCATGTCTTGCCGCTTGGTGAGCAGGCTGGCGATGGCGTGCTCGAATGTCTCAGTCCGTGCCGGCTTCATGGCGTCCTCCGTAGCTAAGGCTATGGAGAGACTACCGTTCGCCGCCCGCAGGCGCCTCGGTAAGCTTGGTGCATTTGCTACCTAAGGCCGAAAATTCCCGCAGGCCTCATCCTCAGGAGGGCGCGTGAGCGCCCGTCTCGAAGGACGAGGCCGGGTGCACCGAGGCTCGCCATCCGCCGACCCGAAGAGAAGCGGCTCAGGCGTCGGCCGGCGGGTCGACCGCTCAGCGCAGCGAGGCGCAGAAGCGCTGGATGCGGGTGCAGGCTTCCTCGAGGTCGGCGTTCGAGGTGGCGTAGGAGATGCGGAAGGCCGGGCCGAGGCCGAAGGCCGAGCCCTGCACCACCGCGACGCCCTCGGCCTCGAGCAGTTCGGAGGTGAAGATCTCGTCGTCGGCGATGACGACGCCCTTGTCCGTCGTCTTGCCGATCAGGCCGGCGCAGGAGGGGTAGACGTAGAAGGCGCCTTCCGGCGTCGGGCAGGACAGGCCCTTCGCCTGGTTCAGCATCGAGACGACGAGGTCGCGGCGTCCCTTGAAGATCTCGTTGTTCTTCGGGATGAAATCCTGCGGACCGTCGAGGGCCTCGACGGCGGCCCACTGGGCGATCGAGCAGGGGTTCGAGGTCGACTGCGACTGGATCGATCCCATCGCCTTGATCAGCTCGACGGGGCCGGCGGCGTAGCCGATGCGCCAGCCGGTCATGGCATAGGCCTTGGAGACGCCGTTGACGGTGAGCGTGCGGTCGTAAAGGCCCGGCTCGACCTCGGCCAGCGTCGCGAACTTGAAATCGTCGTAAACGAGATGCTCGTACATGTCGTCGGTCATCACCCAGACGTGGGGATGGCGCATCAGCACGTCGGCGATCGCCTTCAGTTCGGCGGCGGTGTAGGCGGCGCCGGTCGGGTTGGAGGGCGAATTGAAGATCACCCACTTGGTCTTCGCGGTGATCGCCGCCTCGAGCGCATCCGGCTGCAGCTTGAAGCCGGTTTCGGCGCCCGCGGTCACGAAGACCGGCTCGCCGCCGGCGAGCAGCACCATGTCCGGGTAGCTGACCCAGTAGGGCGCGGGGACGATGACCTCGTCGCCGGGGTTCAGCGTCGCCATCAGGGCGTTGTAGAGCACCTGCTTGCCGCCGGTGCCGACCGTGATCTGGGCCGGCTTGTAGGCGAGGTTGTTCTCGCGCTGGAACTTGCGGGCGATCGCGGCCTTGAGCTCGGGAATGCCGTCGACGGCGGTATACTTGGTCTTGCCCTCGCGGATGGCGCGGATCGCGGCCTCCTTGATGTTCTCGGGCGTGTCGAAGTCCGGCTCGCCGGCGCCCAGACCGATGACGTCGCGTCCCGCGGCCTTGAGCTCGCGGGCTTTCGTCGTCACCGCGATGGTCGGCGACGGCTTGACGCGGGCGAGGGAGGCGGACAGGAAGCTCATCAGACGGACTCCGGAAGACGGCCCCTTCGCGCGGGGCGGCGGCACGTTAGGCGCGGCGCCGGTGCGGCGCAAGGACGTTATGTCACGGTTTCCGACGCAAGTGCTTCGCCGTTCGGTCGGCCGGCTGCGCGGGCGGGCGGGGCGGGGGACCGCGGCGGGGATGGCGAGCGGGCGGACGAGGCGCGACGGCACCGGCCCCGCGACGGCGAAGGACCGGAGCCGCGGCCGTGACGAACCGGGGCCCGAATGCGCCGGCCTCCCGAAGGCAGCCGGGTGGTCCGGCCGGCTTGACGACAACGTGTGTTGCCGGCGGGCGCCGGATTTATCACCCTCGGGCGGCAACCAGACAGGAACGCCCCGCCGGCAGCGGCGCGCAGGGTCGAGCCGAGGACGAGAGCCATGCTGATCAGACGGCGCAAGGGCTGGGAGATCGCGGAGAGTGCGGCGACCCCCGAGGCGGTATTCCTCAACCGCCGCGAAATCGTCGCGGGCTTTTCCGCGGGCGCGGCGATCGCGGCGGCGGGCGTCGGCCCGGCTTTCGCGGCCGAAGGCACCCCCGAGGGTTATCCGGCACCGCGCAACGAGGCCTTCGTCCTCGACCGGCCGGTGACGCCGGAGGACATATCCGGCCGCTACAACAACTTCTACGAATTCGGCACCCAGAAGTTCATCGCCGACGCCGCGCAGGCGCTCGACACCGATCCCTGGCCGATCCGGATCGACGGCATGGTCGAGAAGGAGATCACGGTCGACGCCGACGATCTCGTCCGCATGATGGGGCTCGAGGAGCGGCTCTACCGGCTGCGCTGCGTCGAGGCCTGGTCGATGGCGGTGCCGTGGACCGGCTTTCCGATGCGCAAGCTGCTCGACCACGCGAGGCCGCTGTCGTCGGCGACATACGTGCGGATGGAGACCTTCCTCGATCCGATGATGGCGCCCGGCCAGCGGCAGTTCTGGTATCCGTGGCCCTATGTGGAGGGCCTGACGATGGCCGAGGCCGCGAACGACCTCGCCTTCCTCGTCACCGGCGTCTACGGCAAGCCGCTCGGCAAGCAGTTCGGCGCGCCGCTGCGGCTGGCGGTGCCGTGGAAATACGGCTTCAAGTCGGTCAAGTCGATCGTGCGCTTCACCTTCACCGACGAGCGGCCGAAGACCTTCTGGGAGGCGATCCAGCCGGCCGAATACGGCTTCTGGGCCAACGTCAACCCTAAGGTGCCGCATCCGCGCTGGAGCCAGGCACGCGAGCGGGTGCTGCAGACCGGCGAGGAGGTCGAGACGCTGCTGTTCAACGGCTACGCCGAGGAGGTCGCCGGCCTCTACGCCCGTCTCGGCGAGGAGAAGCTCTACATGTGAGCGATCAGGGCGACGTTGCCGCGTCGGATCGAGGGGACCTGGGCGGCGTCGCCGGATCGCGCACGCACCAATCCACGCAGAAACCACGCGTTCGCGTCGGGAAGATCGGTCTAGACGCAATTGAAGGGAGTTGGCGCCAGAGTGGATGCAATCCGTGTCCACCGAAGGTCGTTTCCCGATGACGCGCCGTCCATCATCTTCAGCCGCGGCTCCCGGGGCGCGATCGCTGCTCCGTCGAGGCAGGATCGCGCTTCTTTCGATCTGCCTGCTCGCTGCCGCAACAGCCTTGTCGACGCGATCCGTCGGCCGGACGCCAGGTTGTGCGACCTACGTTCCGGTGAACGGTCTCATGCTCGTCGCCCATGCCGGTGGCGGACTTCCCGACAGGACTTACACCAACAGCATCGAGGCCCTCGATCTTGCCTACGCCCATGGTCTGCGCATTTTCGAGATCGACTTCCTGACGCTGCCCTTCGGCTCGATCGCCGTCGGCCACGACCTGTCCGATCTGCTCCGGCGCGGCCGGGCGAGTGTGCCGGCGATTCTCGACTGGATGCGTGCTCACCCGGATGCGCGGCTGGTGACCGACTTCAAGACGGATAACGTCGAGGGGCTGCGGCATCTGTCACGGATGGCTTCCGATCTGGCCGGACGGATCATTCCACAGATCTATCGGCCGTCCGAGTACCGGCCGATCATGGACCTCGGCTTTGCTCCGCCCATCTTCACCCTCTACCGGAATGACGATCCGCGGTGGCTGGAGTTCGCCAACTCCACCGACCTTTTCGCGGTGACGATGCCGGCGTCCTGGGCCGGAAAGGCGAAGGCCGTGCGGCAGGCCGTTTTCCTTCATACGATCGACGAACCCGCGGACCTCGACGGCGTTGTGGGCCTCTACACGAACTGTCTCGTTCCCGCCGAGCCCGAACAGCGCGCGGGCGCTCGTCTTCAATCGGGATGAGATCGGGCGTCCTCACATGCCGAAGGCCCCGCGGGCATGGAAATGCTCTGTACTACGAGCCCCTCTCCGTGCCGTCGCCGACCGGCAGCGAGCCCCGTCCCGCGGCGAAGCGGTCGGGGTCGGCGCGCATCGCCGCGTGGAGGCGGACGTCGTCGGGGTACAGCGCGTGGATGCGGGCGCGGGTGGCGTCGTCGACGGCGACGGCGATCTTTTCGGAGACGTTGCGGGTCTCGTAGTCGGGGTCGAAGCCGAGGAGGGCGGCGATCTCCGGCCGGCGCCGCTCGAATTCCTCGAGCAGGAACAGGTGGATCGGAGGCAGGGTGGCGTCCTCGCCGCAGATCCACGACCACTGCGGCCGGCCGTGGAGCCGGGCCTGGGCCGGTAGCGCCCGGGGCCGTTCGGCGAGCGTTTCGACGAAGTGGGCGAAGCTCGACAGGCCGTCGTGGCCGGGCTGCTTCTGCCGCTGCCAGCGGTAGACCGAGACGAGGCGCGACACCGGCTCGCGGACGAGGGCGAAGAAGCGGTAGTCCGCCGCCTCGGCGCCGAGGTGGGCGGCGATGCGGCGATACTCGACGTGCCAGCCGTGCCAGATCAACGGCAGCCTGTCGCGGCGGTTGAGGTTGACGACCTCGTCGCTGCCCGTGGCCGGGTCGACGCCGTAGTGACGCCAGATCGCCGCCGACATCGTGGTGCTGCCGGTCTTCGGGATCTTGACGTAGGCGACCTTGACGGGGCGCAGGATCATCCGGGCGTTCCGCGAGGTGACGGGGGATGCGCCGGGGACGGCGCGGGGGCGCCGGCGGCGGGATTCGGCCGCAGGCTAGCACGGTCGGCGCCGAGAGCTGCACGGAGGGCGCCGGAAAGCGGACGGCCTCCTGCTGCGGACCGGGACCGGCGGGGAGGCAAAAAAAGAGCCGGGCGCGAGGCCCGGCTTTATGAAGTTTGGAGACCGCGGCCGCAGGGGAAGCGGCGGGTTCTCCAGAGGGGAACAGCTGAAACTCGACCTGCCGGGAGGGTGGCAGGCGGAGGAAATCCATCAGCTGATGATTAAATGCCTCGCAACGTGCCCAAGAACAAGGCGGCTTCCTGCATGCCAGATATGCAGAATTCGTTGCAACGCAACAGCGCCGCGGATCGGCGGAAATCCGGGGCTTTTCCGGTCCGCCACCGGGGTCGCCGGGCCAAGGTTCCCTCGTCCCGGATTGTTCACGCGAAGGTGAAGGCGAGGATCGCGGCCGCGCGGATCGGCGCCGTCTCGGCCCGATCGGTGAACGGGTCTCCACCGCCACGGTTGATCGGCGTCTCGATCCGCCGGACACTCCCCTCCCGCCGCCCGATCATTCCGCCCCATCATTCCGCGCGGAGCTGGACGTAACCGACAGGGAGATCCCTCCACCATGCTGCCCGACGCGCGCGATCCGAAAACCCCCGAGGCCGCCGAACCATCGGACGCCGGCGGGACCGGGGCCGCGTCCGCCCGGACCCGCGAGCCGGAGACGGTGCCGCTCGCCATGCTGCGGCCGGTGATCGCGGCGCGGCTGCTCGCCGAGCATCCGGGTCTTTCCGCCGACGGCGAGGTGCCGAGGGCCGAGGCCGACCGGGTCCGCCTCGCCTACGTGGAGGATCTGATCCGCTCCGAGCGCGGCGAACTCACCGAACTCGAGGAGCAGGTGACGCGCAGCCTCGTCGAGGGGGACCTCGTGTCCAAGAACGTCGAGGCCGACGCGGCGGCGGGCCGCAGCCTCGGCGAGGCGCTGTCCGACAGGCTGGCGAGCTTCGGCGGCAGCTGGTCCTTCCTGATAGCCTTCGCCGGCTTCCTCGCGCTCTGGATCCTCTTCAACGTCGCCGGCCCGGCGCGCGAGAGCTTCGACCCCTATCCCTTCATCCTGCTCAACCTGATGCTGTCCTGCCTCGCGGCGATCCAGGCGCCGGTGATCATGATGAGCCAGCGCCGGCAGGAGGAGAAGGACCGGCTGCGCTCGCTCAACGACTACAAGGTCAACCTCAAGGCCGAGCTGGAGATCCGCCACCTTCACGAGAAGGTCGACCACCTGATCTCCAAGCAGTGGCAGCGGCTGGCGGAGATCCAGGCGCTGCAGATCGAGCTGATGCAGGAGCGACGGTGAGGGGAGAGGCGCGGAGCCTGCGCAGGAGAGACCGGTGCCGGTGACGCGAACGGGCGCGTCGGCTACAACCGAACGGCCGGGCCGCTCGGGCCCGGCAGACGTAGGAAGGAGGTGAGACGCTTGAAAATCCGGAAGGTGAAGCTGGTGATCAGGTTCATGGGCTGGCAACTCATCCTGATCATCAGCTGATCCGAAAACGGGGATCGGGCTCGCGCCCGGTCCCCACCGGAGGAAACGGCGTCTCACCTCCTTGCCTGACCCGCAATATAGCACGGATCGCGCCGCGATGAAGCGGCGTCGTCCACGGGGAGCGCCGGGAAGGCTTGCCCGCGCGTCGGCGGGCGTTTACCCGTGGTTGAACACGGCCCCACCGCGGCGCCACGGGCACGGCGTCACGGGGCGGGCGCCATGCGGGCGGGAGCCGTCGCGATTCTCCTTTCACGCTTTCCTCGAGGACGCTGCCAGATGCCTGTTCCGTCATCCGCCGCGTCCCGTCCCGGCAGCGGCCCGGCGGCCGTCCTCGTTCCGATCCTCGTCGCGCTTCTCGTCTATATGACCGGCCGCCACATCCCGATCCCCGGACTGGACGTCGAGATCCTGCGATTCGACGACGTCCCCGGCACCGAGACCGCGATGTTCTCGATCTTCGCCCTCGGCGAGATGCCGTATCTGACGGTCCTCGCCGTCGCCGAACTCGTCACCCTCGCTTTTCCGGTGCTGATCCGCCGGCAGGGAACGGGAGGCGGCGGCGCCCGCCTCCTGACGCTGGTGGTCCGTCTCGCCGCCCTCGGCTTCGCGGCCCATCTCGGTCACGACCTGCTCGTGGCACTCGCGGACACCGGTGCGGTCGCTCCCGACATGGTCGGGTTTCTCCCGGCCGGGATCGCGTGTTCGTCGGGGCGATCGCCGTTCTGATCTGGCTCGCCGATCGCCTGCCCCTGCCGGGCCTCGACAGCGGCATCTGGCTGTTCGTCGCCTTCGGCGAGCTTTCGGCGGCGGCGGAGAGGTTCGGGGAGTTGTCGCACGTCGTGCGGTCGGGCTTGGCGAACGGAGGGGACGTCGTCTTCCTTCTCCTCCGGCTGAGCATCCCGGTCGTCGTCCTGGTCTTCCTCACGCTCGCCGTCCGTCGCCGGGCGGGGGCGGAGGGGGGCGAGGCGTCGGTTCTCTGGAGCAAGATCCTGCTGTGGCCGATGTTTCTCGCCCTGACCATCGGCTCCTACGTCAACGGCGCTCTTCTGAGCTTCAACGTCACCTCGCTGGTCCGCGGATTGCCGAACATCACCGTCCTCATGGTGCTCCTGATCCCGATCGTCGTCTTCTGCTACGGCCAGGCCTATCGCGAGCACGGCCGCCGTCCGGCATGGCCGTTGCTCGTCGTGGTCGCGGCGGTCGAGGCACTTCTGCTGCTGCTGTCCGACCTTGTGTCCTACGCGACCCCCTCGTCCTACTCGGTCGGCGTGACCGCCCTCGCGCCGATCGTCGTGGTGGTGGCCTGCGTCGTGATCGCCGCATCCGGCCGGGACGGGGTCACAGTTCCCGCGCGTTGAACGTGTCGCAGGCGTTCATGTCGCCGGCGCGATAACCCGCGTCGAACCAGCGTTTGCGCTGGGCCGAGGTGCCGTGGTTGAAGCTTTCGGGGACGACGTAGCCCTGGGTGCGCTTCTGGATGGCGTCGTCGCCGATCTGGGTGGCGGCGTTCAGGGCCTCGGCGATGTCGCCGTCGTCGAGCAGGCCCTTCCGCTCGGCGTCGGCGGCCCAGACCCCGGCGAAGCAGTCGGCCTGGAGTTCGACGCGAACCGAGAGCGCGTTGGCCTCGGCCGTCGACATCGACTGCCGGCGGCGGTTGAACTCCGGCAGCACGCCGATGACGTTCTGGACGTGGTGGCCGACCTCGTGGGCGATGACGTAGGCCTGGGCGAAGTCGCCGGGCGCGGCGAAGCGGCGGCGCAGGTCCTCGTAGAAGGCGAGGTCGATGTAGACCTTGCGGTCGCCCGGGCAATAGAAGGGGCCGCTCGCCGCGCTGGCGAAGCCGCAGGCCGAGGAGACCTCGCCGGTGAAGAGGTGGAGCGCCGGCTCGGGATAGCGCTCGCCAGCTTCGGTGAAGATCGCGTTCCAGGTGTCCTCGGTGTCGGCGAGCACCACGGAGACGAACTGCTTCATTTCGTCTTCGGCGACGCCGCCGGGCGAGCCCGCAGGCAACTGCCGCGCGACGCGCGTGTCGCTCTCGGACGATCCGCCGATCACGCTGCCGAGGTCGCCGGAGAGCAGGGTCAGCGGGTTGATGCCGAGCAGCATCAGCACGATGCCGACGACGACGAGGGTGCCGATGCCCATGCCGCCGGAGCGCCCGCCGACGGGGATGCGGACGCGGCCGCCGCCGAAGGGGGAGCCGCCGAGGCCGCGGCCGAAACCGCCGCCGATGCCGCCGCGGGATGCGCGCCGTCCGTCTTCCACGTTGTCGCTCTGCCGCCGTCCGCGCCACTTCATCGTCGTCGCTCCTCGTTTCGTCGGTCCGGCCCGGCCCCGGCGGACGAGCGGAAAAATCGGCGGTGAAGCCGGCGGTGAAGAAGCTGCCGGCGAGGGTTCCAGAGCCGGAGCTTTTCGACTATAAGGCCGGCCAGCCCGACAGCTTCAAGAACAAACGCGTCTCCCTTCGCCGCGCGAGCCCGCCGCGCCGGACCGATCGGACGCGACAAGAGCGCGAGACCCGATGCCGAAACGCACCGACATCCAGTCCATCCTCATCATCGGCGCCGGCCCGATCATCATCGGCCAGGCCTGCGAGTTCGACTATTCGGGGACGCAGGCCTGCAAGGCGCTGCGCGCCGAGGGCTACCGCATCATCCTCGTCAACTCCAATCCGGCCACGATCATGACCGATCCGGGGCTGGCCCACGCGACCTACATCGAGCCGATAACGCCGGAAGTGGTCGCAAAGATCATCGAAAAGGAGCGGCCCGACGCGCTGCTGCCGACGATGGGCGGCCAGACCGCGCTCAACTGCGCGCTGTCGCTCAGAAAAATGGGCGTTCTGGACAGGTTCGGCGTCGAGATGATCGGCGCCACGGCCGAGGCGATCGACAAGGCCGAGGACCGCGAGTTGTTCCGCGACGCCATGACCAAGATCGGCCTCGCCACCCCGAAGTCGCTGCTCGCCCATTCGCTGGTCGAGGCGTTGCCCGCGCTCGACGAACTCGGCCTGCCGGTCATCATCCGCCCGTCCTTCACCATGGGCGGCACCGGTGGCGGCATCGCCTACACCCGCGAGGAGTTCATCGACATCGTCGAGCGCGGCGTCGACGCCTCCCCGACCAACGAGGTGCTGATCGAGGAATCGGTGCTCGGCTGGAAGGAATACGAGATGGAGGTCGTCCGCGACCGGGACGACAACTGCATCATCGTCTGCTCGATCGAGAACATCGACCCGATGGGCATCCACACCGGCGATTCGATCACGGTGGCGCCGGCGCTGACGCTGACCGACAAGGAATACCAGATCATGCGCAACGCCTCGATCGCGGTGCTGCGCGAGATCGGGGTGGAGACCGGCGGCTCCAACGTGCAGTTCGCCGTCAACCCGGCCGACGGCCGCCTCGTCGTCATCGAGATGAACCCGCGCGTCTCGCGCTCCTCCGCGCTCGCCTCCAAGGCGACGGGCTTTCCGATCGCCAAGGTCGCGGCCAAGCTCGCGGTCGGCTACACGCTCGACGAACTCGAAAACGACATCACCGGCGGCGCGACGCCGGCGGCCTTCGAGCCGACGATCGACTACGTCGTCACCAAGATCCCGCGCTTCGCCTTCGAGAAGTTCCCCGGCGCCGAGCCGCTGCTGACGACGGCGATGAAGTCGGTCGGCGAAGTGATGGCGATCGGCCGGTCCTTCCCCGAGAGCCTGCAGAAGGCGCTGCGCGGTCTCGAGACCGGGCTCTCCGGCCTCGACGAGATGGCGATCCCGGGCCTCGGCGAAGGCGACGACAAGAACGCCATCAAGGCGGCGCTGGCCCGGCCGACGCCGGACCGGCTGCTGGTCTGCGCCCAGGCGATGCGCCACGGCTTCACGGTCGAGGAGATCCACGGCATCTGCAAGATCGACCCGTGGTTCCTCGAGCACCTGAAGGCGATCGTCGACACCGAGGAGAAGGTGCGGGCGAACAGCCTGCCGAAGACGGCGGGCCAGCTCCGGCGGCTGAAGGGCATGGGCTTCTCCGACGCCCGGCTCGGCAAACTTTCGGGTGCCGGCGAGGCCGCGGTGGCGGCGCTGCGCGAGAGCCTCGACGTCCACCCGGTCTACAAGCGCATCGACACCTGCGCCGCCGAGTTCGCCTCGCCGACCGCCTACATGTATTCCTCTTACGAGACGCCCTTCGCCGGCACGCTCGCCGACGAGGCGATGACGTCGGATGCGAGGAAGGTGGTGATCCTCGGCGGCGGTCCGAACCGGATCGGCCAGGGCATCGAGTTCGACTATTGCTGCTGCCACGCCGCCTTCGCCCTCAAGGACGCGGGCTACGAGGCGATCATGGTCAACTGCAACCCGGAGACGGTCTCGACCGACTACGACACCTCCGACCGGCTCTACTTCGAGCCGCTGACGGCGGAGGACGTGCTCGAGATCCTCAAGCGCGAGCAGAAGACCGGTACGCTGCACGGGGTCATCGTCCAGTTCGGCGGCCAGACGCCGCTGAAACTCGCCGACGCCCTGCAGAAGGCCGGCATCCCGATCCTCGGCACCTCGCCCGACGCGATCGATCTCGCCGAGGACCGCGACCGCTTCCAGAAGCTGCTGGTCCGGGAAGGGCTGAAGCAGCCCGAGAACGGCATCGCCCGCTCGGGCGCCGAGGCGAAGGCGATCGCCGAGGCGATTGGCTTCCCGGTGGTGATCCGCCCGTCCTACGTGCTCGGCGGCCGGGCGATGGAGATCGTCCACGACATGGCCCAGCTCGAACGCTACATCACCGAGGCGGTGGTGGTGTCTGGCTCCTCGCCGGTGCTGATCGACAGCTATCTCGCCGACGCCATCGAGGTCGACGTCGACGCACTCTGCGACGGCACCGACGTCTTCGTCTGCGGCATCATGGAGCACATCGAGGAGGCCGGCATCCACTCGGGCGACAGCGCCTGCTCGCTGCCGCCCTATTCGCTGAAGGCCGAGCTGATCGCTGAGCTCGAGGCGCAGACCCGCAAGCTGGCGCTGGCGCTCGAGGTCGGTGGCCTGATGAACGTGCAATACGCCATCAAGGATGACGTCATCTACGTGCTCGAGGTCAACCCGCGCGCCTCGCGCACGGTGCCCTTCGTCGCCAAGACCATCGGCGTGCCCGTGGCCAAGATCGCGGCGCGGGTGATGGCCGGCGAGAGCCTCGCCAGCTTCGCGCTGGAGAAGCCGAGCTTCGCCCACGTCGCGGTCAAGGAGGCGGTGTTCCCCTTCGCCCGCTTCCCCGGCGTCGACACCGTGCTCGGCCCGGAGATGCGCTCGACCGGCGAGGTCATGGGCCTCAACGGCGCCTTCGCCGTCGCCTTCGCCAAGTCGCAGCTCGGCGCCGGCAGCCGGGTGCCGACGGAGGGCGCGGTCTTCGTCTCGGTGCGCGACGCCGACAAGCCGCGCGTCCTCGACGCCATGCGCCGGCTGGAGGCGATCGGCTTCCAGATCCTCGCCACCTCCGGCACCCAGCGCTGGCTGACCGAGCACGGCGTCGCCTGCACCAAGGTCAACAAGGTGCTGGAAGGGCGGCCGCACATCGTCGACATGATCAAGAACGGCGGCGTCCAGCTCGTCTTCAACACGACCGAGGGCGCCCAGGCGCTGGCCGACAGCCGCTCGCTGCGCCGCGCCGCGCTGCTGCACAAGGTGCCCTACTACACGACGCTGGCCGGTGCGCTGGCGGCGGCCCGGGGCATCGAGGCCTGGGTCGCGGGCGAGGCCGGCGTCAAGTCGCTGCAGGAGTATTTCCCCGCCGCCTGAGCGCCCGGGCGGAGGGGGGCGCGTCCGGCCGCGGGGCCGGAGCCGGCGCGCTTGCCCGCGTCCGTCCGGTTCCAGTTGAAATTTGAGCCGGCATCGGTTTTGATGGCTCCAACGACGTACCCGTGCCGCCGCGTCACCGGCCGATCCGATGGGATCGTGCCGGTGCGGTAGGCTCGCGGACGATGTGGAGGAGAAGGCCGAATCGCCATCGGCCCGTCGGGGAGCGATCCGGTTCGGAACCGGACGGCCCCCGCCAGCGTTCTCAGGCACGTCCCCGCCCCAGCGTATCCGGTCCCTTCGAGCTTTCGGCCGTCAAGGCCGGGCTCGTATCGCCGGAATCGCGTCGGCGCCCCGCTTCCGGTGCCCCGCGTCCCGACCGGGTGGGGAGAGAGGGGCGCGGAACGGAGCCGCGGAGGGGGCGACGGGCCGGCCAGTGACGATCAGAGTTGTGCGTGCCCGGCGCCGACCGCGCCGGGCGCTATGGTTTTGTGAAAGGTTCGAGGAAAGATGGAAAAGGTTCCGATGACCGCCAGCGGCTTCGCCGCGCTGGAGACGGAATTGCAGCGCCGCAAGTCGGAGGATCGCCCGCGCATCATCGCCGCGATCGCCGAGGCCCGCTCCCACGGCGACCTGTCCGAAAATGCGGAGTATCACGCCGCCAAGGAGCAGCAGAGCCTCAACGAGGGTCGCGTTTCCGAGATCGAGGACCTGATTTCCCGCGCCGAGGTGATCGACGTCTCCAAGCTGTCCGGCACCACGGTGAAATTCGGTGCCAAGGTCAAGCTGATCGACGAGGACACCGAGGAGGAGCGCGTCTACCAGATCGTCGGCGACGTCGAGGCCGACGTGAAGCAGGGCAAGATCTCGATCTCATCGCCGATCGCCCGGGCGCTGATCGGCAAGACCGTCGGCGACACCGTGGAGGTCGCGGCGCCGGGCGGTGCCCGTTCCTACGAGATCCTCGAAGTCCGCTACGGCTGAGCCGGGACGGCGAGGGGCGATGCCCAGGGTTCCCTTCGCGGCCGTCGAGGTCGTCGCCCCGAGCCTCAACACGCGCTACTCCGGCGTCACCTCGACGGTGATCGCGCTGACGCCGGACCATGCCCGCCGCATCGCCATCGCCGTGCTCGGCCCCAATCTGCCGGAACGGCTCCCGAGCATCGGCTGGGGCGACGTGATCCGCGGCGGCTGGACGCCGCCGCCCGGCCGGCGCTTGCGGATCTGGCACGCCCGCCGCAACATCGAGATGCTCGCCGGCGTCGTCCTCGCCCGGCTGCTGCGCCAGCCGTGGCGGCTCGTCTTCACCTCCGCCGCCCAGCGCCGCCACAGCGCCTACACCCGCTGGCTGCTCCGGCGCATGGACGCGGTGATCGCGACCTCGCCGGAATCGGCGGCCTTCCTGCACGTTCCCGCCACCGTCAGCCTGCACGGCGTCGAGACCGACCGGTTCCGTCCGGCCGAGGATCGTGCCGCCGCCTTCGCCGCCTCGGGTCTGCCCGGCCGCTTCGGGGTCGGCGTCTTCGGCCGGCTCCGGCCGCAGAAGGGCACCGACCTCTTCGTCGAGGCGATGCTCGCCCTCCTGCCGTCGCGGCCGGACTGGACGGCGGTGCTGATCGGTCTCGTCCAGCCGGAGGACCGCGCCTTCGTCGACGGCCTCGCGGCGAGGATCGCGGCGGCGGGGCTCGGCGAACGGGTGCGCTTTCTCGGCGAGTTGCCGGTCGAGGCGATTCCCGGCTGGTACCGGGCGCTGTCGCTGGTCGCGGCGCCGCCGCGCAAGGAGGGCTTCGGCCTCGTGCCGCTCGAAGCGATGGCGAGCGCGACGCCGGTGGTGGCGAGCCGCGCCGGTGCCCATGCGCATCTCGTCGAGGAGGGGCGGACCGGCTGGCTGGTGCCGGCCGGGGACGGGGCGGCGCTGACGGCGGCTCTCGGGGCGGCGATGGACCTGTCGCAGGCCGAGCGCGAGGCCGTCGGCCGGGCCGGACGAGGCCGTGTCGAGGCGGCCTTCTCGATCGAGCGCGAGGCGCGGCGGATCGAGGCGGTCTACGCGCGGCTGTTCGCAGGCGGCGAGGGCGGGAGGGAATAGGCGTTGCGGGTCCGGTCCCCCGGCAAGGGCCGGTTCGCCTCCCCGAGGATTCCCTGCGGCGGCGAGCCCGAACGGGCACCGCCCGGGTTACCCTCTGAAGCTCCGGCCGGGAAAGACGTCGTCAGTGGGCGGGGGCCACGGCGGCGGGAAAGTCCGAGATGATCCCGGCGCCCGCTGGCGTGCGCGCGCCATCCGGCGCCCGGCCCGTTCCGGCTCCGTCGAGCCGACGGCGCAGGGCATCGAGTTTTTCGCGCTTCTTGCGTCGATTGAGGGCCGGAAACAGCGACTTCACCGGCAGGTAGGTTGTTTCGCCGAGGCCGTCGACGATGGCGAAATACGGCGCCTCGTCGCCGTCGCGGGCGTAGACGAAATTCTTCGGATTGAAGTCGCTGACGACCAGCGGACTTTCCAGCAGCCAGGTGGCGAAGTCCTCGAAGGCGGCCCGCACGGTGTCATCGACCCGCCCTTCCTGGACGAGGTCGTGCAGGGTCGGCGCGAGAAAGGCGTCACCATGCCCCTTGCGGACGACGAGCTCGCCGAGCCCGCGGTCGGTTTCGACGAGGCCGACGAACCGCTGGATCTGGCGCGGGTGGCTGACGCCGCCGGCATCGAGTTTGAGGACTTCGGTCAGTTCCCGGATCGTCGCCGTCCATTGGCGCAGGCGCCGGAACGGCCGATACCAGCGCAGGCGCTCGCGCCTCACCGTCTCCAGATGGCGCGGACGGAAGACCTTGACGAGCAGGCGGTCGTCGTCGGGATGACGATAGACGTCGCGCCGCCCGCCCGAGGCGAGAAGATCGGTGTCGTCGAGCTTCATCGGTCCGTTCCCATCCCTCATTCCGCCAGCGAGTCTCGGCGAGTCTGCCGGCGCGACGATCGGAAACCGAGCGCGACCGGTGACGCTTTCGCGCCGAGACCGCCCTTCTGCGCAGAAGTCCGCGGGAAGAATGCGAAGCCGGCAAACATGTGACGATTTTGTGACGAACGTCGGGACTTGGCAAGTCCCGAAATGGTGGACAATCGATGGTGGTGCATGTGCCCCGCTCGTTCCCGCCTCGATACTCGCTCCGGCGACGACGCGGCCAGGCGCGCGGCGGCGGAGCGATGTCGCCGGACGAGGTCGACTGACGCGCCCGGGAACGCGGCGCTGGCGCCGCCGCGTCGTCATCCGTCAGGGGGAGGGGACGGACCAGTTCAGGTGGCGGCACCCGGTGGCGGGGACGACGCCCGCCTCGCCGCGCTCTCGCGGCGGAAGATGTCGAGATAGCGGTCGACGATGGCTTCCCGGGAGAAGCGGGCCTCGAGCGTGCGCGCGCCGGCCTCGGCGAGGCGGGCGCGCAGGGCCGGATCGTCCTTCAGCCGGGCGATGGCCGCGGCGAGGGCGTCGACGTCGTCGATGCCGAACAGCAGGCCGTCGACGCCATCCTCGACCAGCCACGTCGGTCCCTCGGCCTTGGAGGCGATCACCGGCGTCTCCGTCGCCCAGCCTTCGAGGATGACGTTGCCGAGCGGCTCGTGCGACGAGGGCATCACCATGGCGTCGGCGGCACGCAGATAGGGTGTCACCGAAGACTGCCAGCCGAGGAAGCGGATGCGGCCGCCGGCCCCGCTCGCCGCCGCCTGGGCCTTGAGGGCCTCCTCCTCGTTGCCGGCGCCGCAGAGCCAGAGGTGGCAGCCGGGAATGCGGGCGACGGCGTTGATCAGCGTGTGAAAACCCTTGCGGCGGACGAAGCGGCCGGCGGCGACGACGAGGAAGGCGCCCGCCGGCGTGTCGTAGGCGGCGCGGGCGGCGCATTCGCCGGACGGCGGATCGGAGAAGTTGCTGACGACCTCGAGCCCGCGGGTCCAGCCGAGGTCGCGGACGTGGCGGGCGATGTCGGGCGTGTTGCAGACGATGAGGTCGATGTTGCGGAAGTCCTTCAGTCCGGTCGGATAGTCGCCGAGGCGCAGGACGCGCAGCACGTCCGGCCGGTTCGGCATCATCCGGGCGGCGCGGGTCATCCAGGCCATCAGCACGTCGGGGCGGAAGCGGTCGGCGACGCGCTTCAGGCGCCAGGTCATGACGAGGTGGGTGATCGGGAAGCGGCGGTGGACGCCCTCGTGGATGCGGAGGGCCGGGGGCAGCAGGCGATGCCAGCGTTGCTTCGGCCGCAGGAACGCCTCCTGCTCGATGCCGCGCTCGAACAGCGCGTTGGCGAGGCGCACGAGAAAGCGTTCGGAGCCGCCGTCCGTCCCGAAGTGAAAATGCACGATCCTCATCGGCGCCCGATATCCCTTCTTCGTCGACCTTCGTTTCGGCTCCCGTGCCGTCGATGGCAATCCCGCCCGGGGCGCGCACCCTTCGCCCCGGTGTTTTCCCTCAGGACCCGCCCGATGAAGTCCGGTCCGGAACGATCGCCTCCGCCCGGCTCTTGCGGAAGAGGGCGACGTATTCGTCGAGGATCGCGCGCTTGGAGAAGCGGCGCTCCAGCGTCGCGGTGCCGGCGGCGGCGAGGCGGGCCCGGGTCTGCGGCTCGTCGCGCAGCCGTTCGAGGATCCGGGCGAGGCCGGCGACGTCGTCGATGTCGAAGAGCAGGCCGTCCTCGTCGTCGGTGATCTGCCACAGCGGCCCCTCCGACTTCGCCGCGATCACGGTCGCTCCGGTCGCCCAGCCTTCGAGGACGGTGTTGCCGAGCGGTTCGTGATCGGACGGCATCGCCAGTACGTCGGCGGCGCGCAGCACCGGGCCGGGGTCGGCCTGCCAGCCGAGGAAGCGGATGCGTTCGCCGACGCCGGAGGCCGCGGCCTGCGCCCTGAGCGCCTCGGCCTCGTCGCCGTCGCCGTAGAGCCAGAGATGGACGCCTTCGACGCGGGCGACCGCGTCGATGAGGATGTGGAAGCCCTTGCGGCGGACGAAGCGGCCGCCAGCGGCGACGACGAAGGCGTCGTCCGGGGTGTCGTTGGCGGCGCGCGAGGCGCGGCCCGGGCCGAGCGGGTCGGCGAAATTGCCGATCACCTCGATGCCGCGGGTCCAGCCGAGGCCGCGGACGTGGCGGGCCATGTCGGGCGTCAGGCAGACGATGACGTCGATGTTCCTGAAATAGCCGAGGTGGCTCGGATAGTCGCCGAGCCGGGCGATGCGCAGCACGCCGGGAACGTCCGGCATCATCCGGGCGGCGCGGGTCATCCAGGCGATCATGACGTCGGGCCGGAACTCGGCGGTGAGGCGGGCGAGGCGCCGGCGCATCAGGAAGCGGGCGATGGTGTAGCGGCGGTAGACGCCCTCGTGGACCGTGACCGCCGGCTCCACCGCCGCGCGCCACGGCCGGCCCGGCCGCAGGAAGGCATGCTGCGGGACGCCGCGTTCGGCGAGGCCGTTGGCGAGCTTGACGAAGAAGCGTTCGGCGCCGCCGTCGCTGCCGAAATGGAAGTGGATCACCCGAGGCGGCGGCGCCGCCGAGTCCGGGGGCTCGATCTCGGGTCCGGTCTGTGTTTCGCGCTCTGGATCGGGCATCGGGTGGGGGCGTCTCGTCGATCGGTCGTCGGGTGGCGCGGGGGCGGGCCGTCCGGATGCGGCGTCCGCCTCCAGGCCGCCACCGTCAGGGCGCGGACTTGAGGCGGGCCCTCGTTTCCAGAAGGATCGCCCGGTTGGCCGCCCGGTCGCCCTCGGCCACATAAGGCCGCGAATGGTCGAGATGCAAGGCCCGCAGGCGGTGGCGGGCCATCAGCGGGCGGAGGCCGAGGCCGGCGAGCCGGACGCCGAACTCGACGTCCTCCGAGCCGTAGCCCATCGCCTCGTTGAAGCCGCCGGCGGCAAGCGCGTCGGCCTTCCAGCAGGCGGCGTTGAGGCCGTTGAAGGTGCGCTTGATCGGCAGGGCGACGTCGAGGGCGCGGCGCACCGCCTCGCCGGCGAACAGGCGTCGGTACTTCAGCCGGTCGGGCAGGCCGGCGGCGCGGAGGGCGGGATAGGTGAACATCTCCGGCGCGCGGAGTCTTCCTTCGAGGATCGCCGCGGTCGGCCCCTCGGGCAGGCGCAGGGCGCCGGCGGAGACGAAGCGGCCGGGCCGGCGCAGCGAGCGGTGCAGGGCGACGAAGTCGGGGAAGGGGATGCAGTCGCCGTCGGTGAAGACCAGATAGTCGCCTCTCGCCTCGGCGATCGCGGCATTGAGGATCTTCGTCTTGCGGAAGCCCTCGTCCTCCTGCCAGACCCGGCGCACCCGCAGCGGCAGCCGGGCGAGGAGGGCGTCGGTGCGCTCGCGGGCGGCCGCGTTCGAGCCGTCGTCGGCGAGGACGATCTCGAAGGCCGGATCGGTCTGCGCGGCGTAGCCGTGGAGGACTTTTTCCAGATAGTCCGGATTGTTGTAGGTCGAGACGATCACGGTGGTGTCGACGGCGGAGGCGCCGGACGGCGGGGTTTCGAGCGGGTGCGGCGGGGCGGGGCGATCGTCGCTCATAGCGTCACTCGGCCCCGGCGCCGCGGCGCTCGTGCATCTCGGCCTCGGCGTGGGAGGCCTCGGCGGCGAAGCTGTAGACGAGGCCGGTCATGGCGTGGATGAAGCCGGCGCGCCCGCAGAGGAAATGGCGGTCGCGAAAATAGATCCTGAGGAAATAGAACAGCGGATTGAAGACCAGCTTGAAAAGGCTCGCCCGCTTGCCGTCGCGCCGGCGCTGGCGGGCTTTCAGGCTGCCGTATTTCGCTTCCTTGACCAGCTGTTCGGCGATCGGCAGCGGGCGGGCGTGGAGCATGGCGCCCGAGGGCACCGTCTTCACCGGCCCGTCGACGACGAGCCCCTCGTGGACGAGGGCGGAAAGATCGAAGCGCGAGCGGCTCTTGCGGCAGAGCCTGAGGATCGGCTTGGAGCGCACGCCCTTCGGCACGTAGCCGTAGCCGTAGAGGCTTTCGACGCGCGGCAGCTTCCAGCCCATGGTCCCGGGGTCGGCGAGGAGAGCGGGCAGCACGGCCCGGAAGGCCTCGTCGAGCCGCTCGTCGGCGTCGAGGCTGAAGCACCAGTCGTTGCGGCAGAGCTCCAGCGCGACCTGCTTCTGGCGGGCGTAGCCGGGCCAGGGATTGTGGACGAAGCGGATCGGAAAGCCCTCGGCGGCCAGCCGGTCGAGGATGGCGCGGGTGCCGTCGGTGGAGCCGGAATCGACGACCACGATCTCGTCGAAGCCGGCGAGGCTGCGGATCGCCGGCTCGATGCAGGCCTCCTCGTCCTGGCAGATCAGAAAGGCGGAGACGGGCGGCGTCGTCATCGGAGTGTCCTGTCGGGCGGCGGCGTGTCGGAGGGGCGGTCGGGTGGCCGCGGGTCAGGCGCCGGCGAAGGCGGAGAGCATGAAGCCGCGGGCGACGAGGTCGTCCGGGCCGAGATAGGGCACCGACCGCTCGCAGCCGAAGGCGAGCGGGCCGGCGTCGACCTTGTCGAGCAGCTTGCGGTATTCGCGGGCGCCGTCGAAATACTGGCCGTCGGCGACCGCGGCCCTCAGCCGCTCCTCGAGGTCGCTGAAGAACTTGAAATGCAGCAGCACGGCGAAGATCGGGGCGAAGTTCGGGCCGTAGGGCGCCGGGCGGTGGATGGTGCGGGCGAAGCAGTCGCCCGCCTGCCAGCGCAGCAGCGGGTATTTCATCAGCTCGACCTCGGAGCCGAAGCAGCGACCGCGCATGCCGCCGGTCAGCGACAGTGCCGAGCCGCCGCGCTCCAGCCGATAGCCGTCGGCGTCGAGGTGGGTGGCGACCTGCCACGGCATGCGGCCGTCGGCGCCGTCGAAGTCGGCGGCGGCGGCCTCGCCCGGGTGGTAGAGGTCGATCATCGGGGCGGCGACGCGGCGGATGCCGAGGGCGTCCATGCGGGCGAGGAGGCGCGGCAGCGGCCGCTCGCCCTCCATGCCGGCGAAGACCAGGAACTCGTCGGAATCGATGTTGAGGCACCAGCGGCCGGCGCCGTAGCGGGCGAGCAATGCCTCGCGCCAGGCCCGGCCGCGGGCGGCGTCGCGGTAGCGGACGTTGGAGCGGTAGAGGTCGACGTCGGGCTCGGCGGCGAGCATCTCGGCGGTGCCGTCGGTGGAGCCGTCGTCGACGACGGCGAAGCGGGTGACGCCGAGGCGGCGATAGTGGGCGAGGAGGGCGGGAACGAAGCGGCGGTCGTCGTGGGCGAGGCAGACGAGGGGCACGTCGTCGGCCGCGAGCGGTCGCGGGGCGCCGCCGCCGTGGAGGTCGAGGCGGATGGCGGGATCGTAGCGGTCGCGCCGGCGGATGGCGCGGCGCGAGCGGCGCCAGAGGGCGAGGCGCTCGATCAGCGTCGGCGCGGCGAGGAAGCGGGAAAGATCCGCGCTCGGATATGCGGTGATCCTGTTGCCCATGCCGTCCTGTTCCGCCGGGCGTCCGCCGATCCGGAAGGGCGGCGACGAAGAGTGGTTGAAACAGATCACGCGGGTAAAATAAACCTCGTCGTGGCGACGGAGTCGGGTTCGCGCCATCGTGACGATCCCTTTTCAAGCCGGACGTCCTCGTCGCCGGTCTCTGCCGGAACACGCCATGACTGATCGCCCTCTCTCTTTCAGGCTGCATCTCGGCGCGCATAGAACCGGCTCGACCCGGCTGCAGGCCGCTCTTGACGCCCACGCCGATCTGCTCGCCCGCCGGGGCGCCGCAGTACTCACGCCGCCGCGGCCAGGAAAGCGCGGCGGCGAGACGATCCGGGCAGCCGCCCGTCGGGCGGCACGGGTGGCAGCGAGCGGCTTCCTGCCCAAACGTCTTCTGGAGCGGCACAAGCTCACGCGCACGCTTGCCCGCTTGCTGCCGGATGACGCGCGACAGGTGGTGATCTCAGAGGAGAATTTCCTCGGAGACATTTTCTCGGTGGACGGGAGCGGATTCTACGACGAGGCGCGCGGCATGCTCGGCGCGCTAGTCTCCGCCCTGCCGGGACACGTGGAGACCGTATGTCTGGCGATCCGGCCATATGACGATTTTCTCGTATCCTCTTATGCCATGACCGCGGTCTACCGTCCGCTAGATCCGCCACTGCGGCGATTTTCCGAGCTGAAGCCGGCACTGGTCGCCTTTCGCCGTGGCTGGCCAGAACTTGTCGGCGATATCGCCGAGGTCTTCGGGAACGCTCGGCTGGAGGTCTGGATCGGGCCGACCCTGCCGCTCGCCGCGCAACTGTCCTTGCTCCTCGGAGACGAGCTTTCCGAGGGCTTCGCCGTCGAGGAACTGGAGATCGTCAACGCGGCGCCGACGGCCGAGGCGGTGGAGAGGGGCCGGTTGGCGCGGCAGGTGAGAGGCGCGTCCCCCGACGAGATCGTCGAGAGGTTTCGCGGCGGCACTCCGTTCGATCCGCTGACAGCGGAGGAGCGGGAGGGGCTTCGCAGCCGCTTTGCGTTCGACGTCAGACGTCTTTCCGAGCGACGCGGCCTGCGCCTTCATGGCCCGGCGCCGGAGTTTGTGGACACCGCCCGAGTCGAAATTCCGAGGACTGGCGGCAAGTGATGGTCCTTCGGCGAGCGGTTGCGGTCGGGCATCTTCCGTTCCGGCGCGGAAAAGGCCATATGGTGGCTCCGACCGCCCATCCAGAAAGTCCAGGGTCCGACCCATGTCCCACACCCACGCGAAGGTTCTCATCCTCGGTTCCGGCCCGGCCGGCTACACCGCCGCGATCTACGCGGCGCGGGCGATGATGGAGCCGGTGCTGGTCGCCGGCCTGCAGCCGGGTGGCCAGCTGACCATCACCACCGACGTCGAGAACTACCCGGGCTTCGCCGACGTGATCCAGGGCCCCTGGCTGATGGAGCAGATGCGGGCGCAGGCCGAGCACGTCGGCACGAAGATGATCTCCGACACCATCGTCGAGGCCGACCTGTCGCGCCGGCCGTTCCGCCTCGTCGGCGACGGCGGCCACGTCTACACCTGCGATGCGCTGATCATCGCCACCGGCGCCCAGGCCCGCTGGCTCGGCCTGCCCTCGGAGCAGAAGTTCCAGGGCTTCGGCGTTTCGGCCTGCGCCACCTGCGACGGCTTCTTCTACAAGAACAAGCACGTCATCGTCGTCGGCGGCGGCAACACCGCGGTCGAGGAGGCGCTCTACCTGACCCACCACGCCGACAAGGTGACGGTGGTGCACCGGCGCGACGGCTTCCGCGCCGAGCGCATCCTGCAGGAGCGGCTGTTCAGGCATCCCAAGATCGAGGTGGTCTGGAACAGCGTGATCGACGAGGTGCTCGGCACCGAGGGCTTCCCGCCGTCGGTCACCGGGGCGCGCATCCGCAACGTCGTCACCGGCGAGACGCGCGAGACGACGATCGACGGCATCTTCGTCGCCATCGGCCACGCCCCGGCGAGTTCGCTGTTCAAGGACCAGCTGAAGCTCAAGGCCGGCGGCTACATCTGGACCGAGGCCGATTCGACCCGCACCGACGTCGAGGGCGTCTTCGCGGCCGGCGACGTCACCGACGACGTCTTCCGCCAGGCGGTGACGGCGGCGGGCATGGGCTGCATGGCGGCGCTGGAGGCCGAACGCTATCTCGCCGCGGCGAGCTTCGAGGCGGCGGCGGAGTGATACCGTCGCGCCGATGAAACGGCTCGACCGGCCTCATCCTCGGGAAGCCACGCAAGCGGCCGTCTCGAAGGACGAGGCTGCCCCCGCCCTTCGAGGCTCGCTTCGCTCGCACCCGAGGGTGAGGGCGGAGAAAGGTCGGGTCATACGCACGTCAGGATGAGACGGCGACGGCGGCGGCCGGGGATTTCCCGCGGTCACCGCCGTCTTCGTCGTGGGTTGGTGCGCGCGGATGTGCGCGGCATCTTGAAACGACGGCGCGAACGCCTCAGAAATGGGGTCCGGAAGCCATGTGAACTTTCCCTCGATTGCCATGATGAGCCCATGATTGTCGGCTCGGGTGGGTTCAGGCCCGCGCGCCGCGTCCCGACGGGGGACGGGGCGCGCGAACGACCGGCGAAAGGGGAGGGGGCATGATGGACTGGGACAAGCTGCGGATCTTCCACGCGGCGGCGCGGGCCGGGAGTTTCACCCACGCCGGCGACGTGCTCAACATGAGCCAGTCCGCAGTCAGCCGTCAGGTCAGTGCGCTGGAGCAGGACCTCGCGGTGCCGCTGTTCCACCGCCACGCCCGCGGCCTGATCCTCACCGAGCAGGGCGAGCTGCTGTTCCGCACCACCCACGACGTGATGATGAAGCTCGAGGAAGTGCAGGCGCGCCTGACCGATTCCCGCGAGCGGCCGTCCGGATCGCTCCGGGTGACGACGACGGTCGGCCTCGGCTCGACCTGGCTGACGGCGCGGGTCCACGAGTTCATCGATCTCTTTCCGGAGGTCCAGCTGCAGCTGATCCTCGACGACGACGAACTCGACCTCGCCATGCGCCAGGCGGATGTCGCCATCCGCCTGCGCCAGCCGGTGCAGCCCGACCTCGTCCAGCGCAAGCTGTTCACGGTGCATTTCCACCTGTTCGCCTCGCCGGCCTACATCAAGCGGTTCGGCTCGCCGAAGACGATCGACGACCTCGACGGCCACCGCATCGTCACCTTCGGCGTCGCGGCGCCGACCTACCTGCGCGACATGAACTGGCTGGAGACGGCCGGACGGCCCTACGAGAACCCGCGGGTGCCGGTGCTTCGGGTCAACAACGTCGTCGCCATCAAGCGCGCGGTGCAGCGCGGCATCGGCATCGCACTGCTGCCGGACTATCTGATCGATTCGGAATCCGGCCTGACCCAGCTGATCCCGGAGGTCGACCTGCCGTCCTACGACACCTATTTCGTCTACCCGGACGAGCTTCGGAACTCCGCCCGCGTCCACGCCTTCCGCGACTTCCTCGTCGGCAAGGCGCAGCGCTGGTCCTACTGAGGGGGGCCGGGGGCGCCGGCGTCAGTCTCCGACGACCATCGTCTCGACCGAGAGGATCATCGGCAGGTGCCGGGCAATTTCGGTCCAGGTCTCGCCCTCGTCGCGGCTGGCGAAGAGGGTGCCGGAGTTGGTGCCGAAGTAGACGCCGGGGACGGGGAGGGTGTCGACGGCGAGGGCCTGGCGCAGCACGCAGAGATAGGCGTTCTGCTGCGGCAGGCCGGTGCGCAGGTCCTGCCAGCTGCGGCCCGCGTCGCGGGTGCGCCAGACGGCGGCGGCGGCGTCCGGCATGTAGCGGCCGTCGACGTCGCCGTTGAGCGGCACGAGGTAGAAGGTGTCCGGATCGTGCGGATGGGCGGCGGCCGGGAAGCCGAAGCTCGACGGCAGGCCGTCCTCGACGCTCGTCCAGTCCCGCCCGCCGTCGTCGCTGACGTACATGCCGCAGTGGTTCTGCTGGAACAGACGGGCGTCCGGGCCGGAGCCGCGCACGAGGGAGTGGACGCACTGGCCGTGCTCGGGATAGCTCGCCTCGCCGGGGCCGAATTCGCAGCGGGTGCCACGGTTGCGCGGCGACCAGCTTCGCCCGCCGTCCTCGCTGGCGAAGACGCCGGCGACCGAGATGCCAACCCAGAGCTTCTCGGGATCGGCGGGGTCGGCCAGCAGCGAATGCAGGATCATGCCGCCGCCGCCGCTCTGCCAGGTCGGGCGGCTCGGGTGCTCGGTGAGGCCGGTGACGTGCGAGAAGCTCGCTCCCCCGTCGTCGCTGACGAAGAGGCCGGCCGGCTCGACGCCGGCCCAGAGCCGGCCATGGGCCGGGGCGAGGCTCCAGACCGATTTCACCGGCTCCTCGCCCTCGCCGTAGGCGATGCCGTCGCCGGAGTGGTCCCACGTCCCGCCGAGGTCGGACGATTTCCACACCGCCGCGCCGGTCCAGCGGTTGCCGCCGCCGGCGTATATCGCGCCGGTCGCCGGATCGCCGACGACGTGGTGGATCGGCCAGTGGTCGCAATAGGGGCCGCGGATCGACCAGTCCTCGCGGCCCGCGTCGCTTTCGAGGATGAAGGCGCCCTTGTTGGTGCCGATGAGTATCAGGACCTTCGGTCCGGCCATCGCTTTCCCTCCCCGCCGTGTCCGCTGCGGCCTTGCCGTTTGCCTCGGCCGGGCGTTTGGCCCGAGCCTCCGGTTTCGTGCGGATCTTGTATCTTATGTTGATATCAACATAAATGGATCATGTCAAAACACCCGCCCTGCGATTCGCTCGAACTGCCCTTTCCGGTGACGCCGCACGTGCGCGACACCTGCCTGTGCCTCCACCTGCAGCGTGCGGCCCGGGTGGTGGCGCGGCGGTTCGACGAGGCGCTGCGGCCGCACGGCCTGACCCAGGGCCAGTTCTCGCTGCTGATGTCGCTCAACCGGCCGTCGCCGCCGCTGATGCGCGACGTCGCCGACCTGCTCGCCATGGACCGCACCACCCTGACCGCCAACCTGAAGCCGCTGGAGCGGCGCGGCCTCGTCGCGGTGGCGGTCGATCCTGCCGACCGCCGCGGCCGGCGCCTCGCGATCACGCCGGCCGGCCGGACCCTGCTCGCCGCCGCCTATCCGGCCTGGATCGCGGCGGAGGACGACAGCGCCCGCATCCTCGGCGGCGAGGACGCGGCCGACCGACTGCGGGGGGATTTGAGGGCGCTGTCCTGAGGTCGGCCGGTTCGGGGGGGCAGGCGTGACGTCCCGCGACGGCGGTGAATGAGGCCGCGGGCCTGCGTGGGCGCCCGGTGCCGGCCGGGCGAGGTGAACGAGGCGCCCTCGATGAAAAAAGGCGGACCGCATCGCTGCGGTCCGCCTCCGGGTGTCGTCGGGTCGAGGGGCGATCGGCGCCCCTTCCGATCAGCTGTCGAGGAAACTGCGCAGCTTGCGGCTGCGGCTCGGGTGCTTGAGCTTCCTCAGCGCCTTGGCCTCGATCTGGCGGATGCGCTCGCGGGTCACCGAGAACTGCTGGCCGACCTCTTCCAGCGTGTGGTCGGTGTTCATGCCGATGCCGAAGCGCATGCGCAGGACGCGCTCCTCGCGCGGGGTCAGCGAGGCGAGGACGCGGGTCGTCGTCTCGCGCAGGTTCGACTGGATCGCCGCGTCGATCGGCAGGATCGCGTTCTTGTCCTCGATGAAGTCGCCGAGGTGAGAATCCTCCTCGTCGCCGATCGGCGTTTCGAGGCTGATCGGCTCCTTGGCGATCTTCAGGACCTTGCGGACCTTCTCCAGCGGCATCGCCAGCTTCTCGGCGAGTTCCTCCGGGGTCGGCTCGCGGCCGATCTCGTGCAGCATCTGGCGCGAGGTGCGGACGATCTTGTTGATCGTCTCGATCATGTGCACCGGGATGCGGATGGTGCGGGCCTGGTCGGCGATCGAGCGGGTGATCGCCTGGCGGATCCACCAGGTGGCGTAGGTCGAGAACTTGTAGCCGCGGCGATACTCGAACTTGTCGACCGCCTTCATCAGGCCGATGTTGCCTTCCTGGATCAGGTCGAGGAACTGCAGGCCGCGGTTGGTGTATTTCTTGGCGATCGAGATGACGAGGCGCAGGTTGGCCTCGACCATCTCCTTCTTGGCGATGCGCGCTTCCTTCTCGCCCTTCTGGACCAGATGGACGATCTTGCGGAACTCGGTGATCTCGAGGCCGGTCTCGGTGGCGAGATTCTGGATCTCCTGGCGCAGCTCGCGGATCTGGTCCTTCTCGCCGGCGACGAAGTCCTTCCAGCCACGGGTCGAGAGGTTGGCGACCTTGCGGATCCAGTTCGGGTCGAGTTCGGCGCCCTGATAGTGCTTGAGGAAGTCGTCGCGCTTGACCGAATAGCTCTCGGCGAGGCGCAGCAGCCGGCCCTCGAGGCCGATCAGGCGCTTGTTGATGTCGTAGAGCTGCTCGACGAGGCTCTCGATGCGGTTGGAGTTCAGCGAGAGCGACTTGACGTCGAGCTCGATGTCGTCCCGCAGCTTCTTGTAGCGGCGCTCCTGGCTCGGCGACAGCGTCTGGTTCTTCAGACGGTTCTCGACGAGCTGGTCCTGCAGCCGGCGCAGCTTCTTGTATTCCTCGGCGACGCGGTCGAAGGTCTCGAGAACCTTCGGCTTCAGCTCGGCCTCCATCGCCGAAAGGGAGATGTTGTTCTCCATGTCGTCGTCGGGGTCGAGCTCGCTCTCGCCCTCGGGGGTCTCGGCGACGACCGGCGGCTCCTCCTCGCCCTCGCCGACCGGGATCTCCGGCGCGCCCTTGCCGTCCGGGCCGGCGTAGGTCGCCTCCAAGTCGATGATGTCGCGCAGGAGGATCTTGCCCTCGTTGAGCTCGTCCCGCCAGATGATGATGGCCTGGAAGGTCAGCGGGCTCTCGCAGAGGCCGGCGATCATCGCCTCGCGGCCGGCCTCGATGCGCTTGGCGATCGCGATCTCGCCCTCGCGCGACAGCAGCTCGACCGAGCCCATCTCGCGCAGGTACATCCGTACCGGGTCGTCGGTGCGGTCGGCCGGCTCGCGCGCCGTGGTCTTGGCGACGGCGGTGCCGGTGGTCTCGGCGATCTCG
The DNA here is from genome assembly GCA_937900425.1 of uncultured Alphaproteobacteria bacterium. Classification (GTDB taxonomy): domain Bacteria; phylum Pseudomonadota; class Alphaproteobacteria; order Rhizobiales; family Pleomorphomonadaceae; genus CALCDT01. Next base: position 36,950 of record CALCDT010000357.1, read on the forward strand.
CCGCCCTCGTCGTCGTCGCCGCCGGCCGCGGCGGTGCCATCGGCCTCCTCGGCGTCCTCCGATTCGACCACGTTGATGCCCATGTCGGACAGCATCGCCATGGTGTCCTCGATCTGCTCGGAGGTCACCTCCTCGGACGGCAGCACCTCGTTGAGCTCGTCGTAGGTGACGTAGCCGCGCTTCTTGGCGAGCTTGATCATCCGCTTGACGGCGGCATCGGAAAGGTCGAGAAGCGGGCCGTCCGGCGCCTCGGCTCCGGTTTCCTGGGCTTCCTCTTTTTCCGTCGCCTTGGTCACCATGCTCTTCGTCTCCAGGTCCTCGGGCCGCCCGCTAGGGACGGCCGGCCGCCCCGGAGGGCGGCGAATGGGTCACGCCAGTGATGCGCCGCAGCCGTTAAATCGTCCTTAACCCTGCTGAAATCGTCCGAACACCGCAGATCGGCCGGTTGGCGGTCACTTGAAAGGCGTCTCGTTCGTGGTCCGGCCGCCGGTCCCGTGGTCGGCCCCGGTCGCGTCCGGCGACCGGTCCGGGGAACCCGCGACGGCCATTTCGCCGAGGGCCGGCCCCGGGCCCCGATCGTCATCTTCGGTCTCGTCGTGCCGCGGTCTGGTGGTCGCCGCCGGTCGCGGCTGGGCGCCGGCCGCGGAAAACCGCTCCCCCCATATGGAGTGTCTTGAAGAAATCGCCAGCGGTGGACGGAGCTTCGGTCCCGAGGGGGTGTATTTAGCGGCCGAATCGATTTTCGCAAGGGTGATTCGTGGCGTGAAGGCCGCATCGGGTCGATTCGATGCGCAATCCACCGGCTTTCAACAGCAATACCGCCGTTCCGGGTGCCGGCGGGTGAGGCGGCGGTGGCGACGCCGCGGCGGGCGGGCGGGCGATTCGCCCGTGGCGCGTGCGGACCACCGTCCGGTCGGCGTCGGCGGCGGCGCCGCTCACCCCCACAGCACCTGCGCCGGGCTGCGGTTACCGTGGGCGGCGCGGATCGCCTTCGCCTCCTCGGCCAGTTCCTGTTCGAGGCGGACGAGTTCCTCGCGGCGCCGGCTGCGCTCGCGGGTCAGTTCGATGATCCGCTCGGCGGCCCCGGGATCGTCCTCGACCGACAGCGCCGCGATTTCGGCCTCGATGTCCTCCGACAGGGTGCGCAGCGACAGCCGCTCCAGCATGGCGTCGAAGCAGGCCTCGACGAAGACCGGGGCCGGGTGGAACTTCAGGATCGGAAAGCGTTCGCGCAGGCGGTGGCCGCGCGGCAGCCGGCCGCCCTCGACGGGGGTCTCGTCGCCGTGGATGTCGACGAGGACGTCGTAGAAGCGGCTGTCGATGGCGCCGTAGCAGGTGGCGACCGACATCTCGTCGAGGTCGACGGCGAGGCGATGGAGTTCGCGCTTGAAGTCCTCGAGCAGGGCGCCGTGCAATTCGACCCGGGCGATCCGCTCGGCCGAGCGCTCGTAGAGGTCGGGATTGTCGATGCACAGGCCGAGCAGGATCCGCTCGATCTCGGCGAGTTCGGTGTCGTCGCCGCGCTTGAGGTCGACCGCCGGCCCGCGTTCGCCCCCTGCCTGGGGGCGGCCGCCGCGGCCCGGGCGGTCGTGGCTCCAGAACAGGTTGGAGAGCCGCATCCTGAGGTCGAGCCGGTAGCGGCGGGCGACGCGGGCGTCGCGGATCTGGTCGACGAGGCCCTCGATGCGGGCCTCCAGCGCCGCCTTGCGTTCGGGCGTGTCGATCGGCGCCGCCGCGCTCTCGCGCTCCCAGAGCACGTCGGACAGCGGCCGGGCCCTGGCGATTTCGGCGAGGAAGGCGTCGCGGCCGCCGGCGCGGATCAGATCGTCCGGGTCCTTGCCGTCGGGCAGGAAGCAGAAGTTGAAGGAGAAGCCGGACTTCAGCACCGGCAGCATGCGGTCGATCGCCCGGTTGGCGGCCGAAACGCCGGCGCGGTCGCCGTCGAAGCAGATCACCGGCTCGGGGGCGAGCCGCCACAGCCGGTGGACGTGATCCTCGGTGAAGGCGGTGCCGAGGGCGGCGACGACGTTCTCGACGCCGGCCTGGAAGACGGCGATGGCGTCGAGATAGCCCTCGGTGACGATGACCGAGCCGGCGCGCCGGGCCGCCTCGCGGGCCCGGTCGAGATTGAACAGCAGCGCACCCTTGTGGAAGATCGGCGTCTCGGGCGAGTTGAGGTATTTCGGCTCGCCGGCCGGGTCGAGCGTGCGCCCGCCGAAGGCGACGATCCGGCCGCGCTCGTCGGCGATCGGGATCATCAGCCGGCCGCGGAAGCGGTCGTAGGTCGGCCGGCCGTCGTCGGGGCGGATCAGCATGCCGGCCTCGACCGACAGGTCCTCCGGCACGCCGGCGGCGGCGAGGTGGCGCTTCAGCGCGTCGCGCTCGGCCGGGGCGTAGCCGATGCGGAAGGTGGCGAGGGTGCGCGGTTCGAGGCCGCGGCGGGCGGCGTAGTCGCGGGCCGCGCGGCCCTCCGGGGCCTTGAAGCGGTCCTGATAGAAGCGGGCGGCGAGTTCGGTGACGTCGGCGAGGCTCTTGCGCGCCGCCTCGCGGCGGGCCTCGCCGGGGTCGGCGACGGGAAGCGGCACGCCGGCGTCGCGCGCCAGCATCTCCACAGCCTCGGGGAAGCTCATCGAATCGAGTTCGGTGAGGAACTTGAAGTGGTCGCCGGTCACGCCGCAGCCGAAGCAGTGGTAGATGCCGCGGCGGTCGTCACAGTGGAAGGACGGCGTCTTCTCGCCGTGGAACGGGCAGCAGGCCCAGAAGTCGCCGCGCGCCGGCTGGCTCTTGCGGCGGTCGAAGGTCACGCGCCGGCCGACGACCTCGGAGATCGGGATCCGGGCGCGGATGTCGTCGAGGAGGTTGGGCGGAAAGCGCATCGGCGGTCTTGCTAGGTCCTTGAAGCGTGGGAGAGCGGCGCCCACCCCTCTCTCCCCGTCCCTCCCCGCAAGGGGGGAGGGGAGGATGAAGGAAGGGGCGCCGGTCCACACGATCGCTCGCCGAGACGCGAGGTCGGGACAGGGAAGACGCTTCGCTCCGGCGCCCCCTCGCTTCCCGCTGCGAGAGGAGAGGGCGAGCTGCCGAAGGCCGGTGAAGGCGATCGCGCGGCCGCGTCCCGCTCAGCCGTCGGTCAGGATGCCCTTGACGACGCTGCTCGCCTTGGCGAAGTCCATCTTGCCGGGGTAGCGCTCCTTGAGCGTCGACATGCAGCGGCCGACGTCGCGCAGGCCTTGGGCGCCGGTCTCGTCGACGACGCCGCGGCAGACCGACTTCATCTCCTCCTCGGAGAGCTGGCGCGGCAGGAACTCGCGGATGACCGCGCTTTCCTCGCGCTCCTGCTCGGCGAGGTCGAGCCGGCCGCCCTCCTCGTAGATCCGGGCGCTCTCCTCGCGCTGCTTGATCATCTTGGCGAGGATCTGCAGCACCTCGTCGTCGGAGACGTGGTCCTTGCCGCTGCCGCGCACGGCGATGTCGCGATCCTTGATGGCCGCGCTGATCAGGCGCAGGGTCGAGACCCGACGCTTGTCCTGGCTTTTGAGGGCCTTCTTCAGCGCTTCGTCGAAGACTTGACGCATGGGATGCTCCAACATGGGCGCTGGATGCGCCACTATGGGGTTCGACACGGTGGATAGACGAACAACCTGTTGATTTCCATCACAAATTCATCTTATCCACGCCATTGACGCCCGGTCGTCTTTCGCATAAATTCCGCCCGCGCGAGTGCCGACGGATTGCTTGCGCCTTGTCGCGCCTCATCGAGGACGCCGCCGACGTTACCCGAGTTTGCCGCCGTTGGTGAGCCCGATTTTCTTCCATGAAGAAGCGGGGTCCCCGCCGCGCGGCGCGCATCGGCCGACCGGGTGCAGGCGCGAACGGGCGCCCTTTCTTTCGTCACCGCCGCCGTCCGAAACCGCCGCGGGCCGACGAGAGGTCCGCCGCAGCGAAAGAACGACCATGACCTTCGCCCCCGACGCCTCTTCTTCCGACGACGCCTGGGCCGAACCGGTGCCGACCGCGGTGCTGGTGCTGGCCGACGGCACCGTGATCGAGGGCTTCGGCTTCGGCGCCCGCGGATCGGCGGTCGGCGAGGTCTGCTTCAACACGGCGATGACCGGCTATCAGGAGATCCTGACGGACCCCTCCTACGCCGGCCAGATCATCACCTTCACCTTCCCGCACATCGGCAACGTCGGCACCAACGACGAGGACATCGAGACGGTCAACATGGCCGCCGCCTCGGGCGTGCGCGGCTGCGTGATCCGGGCCGACGTCACCGACCCGTCCAACTGGCGCGCGGCGAAGCGCTTCGACGCCTGGCTCGCCGCCCGTGGCATCATCGGCATCTCCGGCGTCGACACCCGGGCGCTGACGGCGCTGATCCGCGAGAAGGGCATGCCCAACGCGGTGATCGCCCACGATCCGAACGGCGCCTTCGACCTGCCGAAGCTGAAGGCCGAGGCCGCCGCCTGGGGCGGGCTGGAAGGCCTCGACCTCGCCAGGGAGGTCACCGCCGGCCAGACCTACGTCTGGGACGAGACCACCTGGACGCTGGGCGAGGGTTACGGCCGCCAGAGCGCGCCGCGGCACCATGTGGTGGCGGTCGACTACGGCATCAAGCGCAACATCCTGCGCCTTCTCGCAGACCAGGGATGCAAGGTGACGGTGCTTCCGGCGACGGCGACGGCCGAGGACATCCTCGCGCACCGGCCGGACGGCGTCTTCCTCTCCAACGGCCCGGGCGATCCGGCGGCGACCGGGGAATACGCGGTGCCGGCGATCCGCGAGATCGTCGCGCGCGGCATCCCGACCTTCGGCATCTGCCTCGGCCACCAGATGCTCGGCCTCGCCCTCGGTGGGAAGACCGAAAAGATGCACCAGGGCCACCACGGCGCCAACCACCCGGTGATGGACCACACGACCCAGAAGGTCGAGATCACCTCGATGAACCACGGCTTCGCCGTCGACCCCGCGAGCCTGCCGGCCGAGGTCGAGCAGACCCACGTCTCGCTGTTCGACGGCTCCAACTGCGGGTTGCGGCTCAAGGACAAGCCGGTGTTCTCGGTGCAGTACCACCCCGAAGCCTCGCCCGGCCCGCGCGACAGCCACTATCTCTTCACCCGCTTCGTCAACCTGATCCGGGAGAAGAAGGGCGAGGAGGTCGTGCCGGAGCGGTGAGGGGGAGGGAGCATTCCGCCGCTTGCGGGGTGATATCATCGCGCTTACTTTGATATCGTAGCCTTTGCTTGCCGAAGACGCGTTTCGATGCCCGCCGTGACCATCCGCAACCTTTCCGAGGAGACCCATCGGGCCCTCAAGCAGCGGGCCGCCCGTCATGGCCGCAGCACCGAGGCCGAGATGCGCGACATCCTGGAAGCGGCGGTGCGTCCCGAGACGCGCCTCAGGATCGGCTCCGTGCTCTCGGCGATGAGCCGGGAGGCGGGATTGACCAACGCCGATTTCGAGGACCTTGAGCAGACCCGTGACCGGACGCCCGCAATCCATGTGCCATCGACGCGGTGGGCGTTCCGGTGATCGATCCGTGGGGTGCGCGGTCCTGAGCGAGATCAGGAAGAGTGATCGGGCGAGGAGAGAACGGACGAAGGACCGTCCATCGGCTGATTCATTCGCCGGCGGCTGCCTGGATTCTTCCACCTCCCGTGAGGCTCGCGATCACCGGTTCAACTCTGCCGCATCCGGAAAAGTCCGCCTTCGTCACTACTGTCCGGTTCGACAAATTCGGCGGATGTTTGCGATTTCCGCCTCTTTCCCGTCTGCACCGGCCTTGAGCCGGTGACCCAATAGCCTCACCGGGCCGGAATGAGGTCAGAGAGGAAGATAGATGGGTTCAATCAACACCTTGGACCGATCTTTGCCGCGCGGCCATTGGGTCGCCGGGTCAAGCCCGGCGATGACGATCGACAGGGGATTTGTCAACGGCCTCGCTGCCGGAGAGCGCGCCGTCGCCGGCCGCGGCGTGAGCGGCGCAATGTCGGCATGGCAAAAGCGCTCGTCCGTGCAGGGTTGTCATCGGTCCCTCAATGCGGCGCCTCCGCCGGCGCCCCTCCTCCCGTCGCCGCCTTCCTCCCCGGCGCCTTCAGCAGCAGCAGCAGCGGCAGGGCGGAGAGGGTGACGAACATCATCAGTTTGAAGTCGTCGAGATAGGCGATCATCGCGGCCTGTTTGTTGACGAGGGCATCGAGGACGGCCAGCGTTTCGGGGCTCTGCAGCGAGCCGCCGACGCCGTCGACGAGGGCCTGCACCGTCGGCGACGTGGCGGTGACGTGGCCGCCGAGGACCTGGTGGTTGACCTGGATGTTCTGGGTCAGCAGCGAGGTCACGATCGAGATGCCGATCGAGGAGCCGATGTTGCGCACGAGGCTGAACAGGGCGGTGCCGTCGGTGCGGTAGCGCGGGGCGAGGGTGGCGAAGGCGATCGTCGACAGCGGCACGAAGACGAGGCCGAGGCCGAGGCCCTGGACGACGCCGCTCCAGATCAGAGGCCAGTGGTCCATCTGCGGCGAGAACAGCGTCATGTCGTAGAGCGACCACGCGGTGAGGCAGAGGCCGGCGAAGATCAGCGCCCGCGGGTCCACCTTCTGGACGAGGCGGCCGACGAGGATCATCGAGATCATGGTGCCGGCGCCGCGCGGGGCGAGCACGAGGCCGGTGGTGGTCGAGGGATAGCCGAAGATCGAGGACAGCATCGGCGGCAGCAGCGCCATCGTCGCGAGCAGGATGATGCCGACGACGAAGATGAAGACGAGGCCGGTGACGAAATTGCGGTCCCTGAAGATGCCCGGATGGATGAAAGGCTCCTTCGCCGTAAGGGTGTGGACGGTGAACATCCAGAAGGCGGAGACCGCCAGCATGGTCTCGATCACGATTTCGCCGGATGAGAACCAGCCGAGCTGTTCGCCGCGGTCGAGCATCATCTGCAGGCCGCCGACGCCGAGCGAGAGCAGGGCGAAGCCGAGGAAGTCGAAGGCGCGCAGCCGCCGCTCCACCGCCGGCATGAAGCTGGCGATGCCGAGGAAGGCGAGAATGCCGACCGGCACGTTGATGTAGAACACCCAGCGCCAGTTGAGGACGTCGGTCAGCCAGCCGCCGAGGGTCGGGCCGAGGATCGGGCCGACCATGATGCCGGCGCCCCACATGGCCATCGCCTGGCCGTGCTTCTCCTTGGGGTTGATGTCGAGCAGCACCGACTGCGACAGCGGCACCAGGGCGGCGCCGAAGACGCCCTGCATCAGGCGGAACACCACCATCTCGGCGATGCTGGTGGAAAGGCCGCAGAGCATCGAGGTGAGGGTGAAGCCGGCGACGGAGGCGAGGAACAGCTGCTTGCGGCCGAAGCGGTCGGCGAGCCAGCCGGTCATCGGCGTCATGATGGCGGCGGCGACGATGTAGGAGGTCAGCACCCAGTTGATGCTGTCCTGCGAGGCGCCGAGGCTGCCGCGCATCGAGGGCAGGGCGACGTTGGCGATCGTGGTGTCGAGCACCTGCATGATCGTCGCGAGCATGATCGAGACGGTGATCAGCCCGCGGTTCGGAACGCCGTCCGCCGCCTCCGCGGCGCCCGCGCCCCCGGCGGCGACGGCGCTCATTGCGCGGCGACCTCGGACGCCTCGGCGGTGGAGAGGCCGAAGGCGGAGAGCGCGGCGTGGACCGGGCCGGGCAGCGGACGCTGCCAGCCGGTGTCGACGACGACCTCGGTGGAGAGGCCGGAGGCGAAGACGCGCCCGCCGGTGCCGGTGCCGGCGCCGTCATCGAGGGCGATGCGGACCGGCACGCGCTGGACGACCTTGACCCAGTTGCCGGTGGCGTTCTCGGCCGGCAGCAGCGAGAAGATCGAGCCGGTGCCGGCGCCGAGGCTGTCGACCCGGCCCTTCACCTCGAGATCGGGATAGGCGTCGAAGGAGAGGGTGACCGGATCGCCGACCTTCATGTGCGTGAGCTGGGTCTCCTTGAAATTGGCCTCGACCCAGGTGTCGCCGGTGGCGACGAGGCTGAGGACGGCCGCGCCCGGGCCGACGTAACGGCCCACCTTGAGCCCGTCGACGCCGGCGACGATGCCGTCGGCGGGGGCGCGGACCACGGTGTGGTCGAGGTCGAGGCGGGCCTGGTCGAGGGCGGCGGCGGCCTGCATCACCAGGGGATGCTTCTCGGTCGCGACGTCCGGGTCGCCGCCGAGGGCGGCGAGGGCGGAATCGACCGCCTGCCCGGCCTGGACGAGCGCCTGGCGGTCGGCGTCGAGGTCGTGGCGGGCCTCGTCGAAAGCGGCCTTGGAGGAGGTGCCGGCGTCGAACAGCCGCTGCTGCCGGTCGAGCACGGTCTGCTGGTAGGCGAGCGTGTCCTCGGCGGCCTTGCGGGCGGCGACGGCGTTGCCGTAGGCGGCGCGCATCTGCGCGACCTGCAGCTTGGCCGCGGCGAGCGCGGCCTCCCTGGCCTCGACGGCGATGCGATACTGGGCGTCGTCGATGCGGAACAGCTCGTCGCCGGCCTTCACCCTGCCGTTCTCGCCGACCGGCACCGCGGCGATGCGCCCGGCGACGTCGGCGCCGACCGAGACGATGTCGTGCTTCACATAGGCGTTGTCGGTATCCTCGAAGCGGCCCGAGGTCGCCCAGACGTAGCCGCCGCCGACGGCGAGCAGCAGCGGCAGCGCCAGCATCAGCGGCCAGCGCAGGCGGCGCCGACGCTTGGCCGGAGCCGGATCCTGTGCGGGGGCGGGCGGAGCGGCGGCGACCGGGGTCGCCGGCTCGGCGGAGGGCAGGCGGGTGACGGTGCCGGTGGTGGCGGCGGCGGGGGACTGCTCGGTGTCGGCCATGGCGGGTGTCCTCGGGATGCGGCGGGCGGCGGGAGCGGCGCGATCAGCGCGCGGCGGCTCGCGGCGGCAGGGGCTGGTGGTCGGCGGTGGCCTGTTCGTCGGCCTCGCTGCGGGAAAGGTTGTCGCGGCAGCGGGCGAGCAGGGCGACGAGGGTCTCCTTCTCGTCCTCGGTGAAGCCGGCGAGGGCGTCGTCGAGGATCGTCTCCTTGCTGCCGCGCAGGAGTTCGAGCGCCGGGGCGGCCTGGTCGGTCAGGAAGATCAGGCGGGCGCGGCGGTCGCCGGGATCGAGCCGGCGCTCGACCCAGCCGCCCGCCTCCATGCGGTCGACGAGGCGACAGACCGAGATCGGCTCGAGGTCGAGCCGCTCGGCGATGGCCGCCTGGTTGATGCCGTCGCCGACGCGGGCGAGCACGGCCAGCATCTGCCACTGGGCGCGGGTGAGACCGTGCGGCGCGGCCGCCCGATCCATCCGCCGGCGCATCTGGCGCATGGTGTCGTGGATGAGGAAGCCGAGGTCCTGGGGGCGTTCGTGTGTCATGCGAGGTATATGATATAGATGGAGATAATATGCAATGCTTATTATTAGGAGGTGATATTTTTTTTGAGGGCATGCATGGGAAGCGACGCGGGGGTGCCTGGCGGACGGCTTCGGACACGTGATCGACAGGATGGATCGCGCGTCCGATGCGCGTCGAGCTTTCGCAGACGAGCAAGTCACGAGATGGATTGCAATCGTCGTCGTCTTGCCCTGGGTGGGGATGGAGCGGCGTCGTCGACCGCTCGGCGGGCCCCCCGACGAACCCCCTCTCGGTCGTCATCGCCGGGCTCGACCCGGCGACCCAATGGCCGCGCGGCGACGACCGGTCCCACGTTTGATTGAACGTATTTATCTTCCTTCTCCGGCCTCATTCTGCCCGGTGAGGCCATTGGGTCACCGGCTCAGGGCCGGTGAAGACGGGAGAGAGGCGGAAATCCCATACATCCGCCGAATGTGCCGAACCGGACGGCAGCGGCCTCGACCCGGCGACCCGATCGCGCTGCGGCCGCGCCAGATCGATCTGTTGATCTAAAATATCTATCCCGGCCGATCGTTCCGAGCGGTGAGGCTATCGGGTCAGCGGCTCGAGGCCGATGATGACGAAGGAGAGGCGGAGATTGCGGACCTCTGCCAGGCGCGACGGAGCGGAGGGTCGTGCCCCATGCGCCGCAGAGACGATCGCCAAGGCTTTCGCAGCGCCGGACGGGTCGTGGAGCGAACCGCAATCGAGGCCGTGGCCTACGATGCCGCCCCCACCCCCCTCTCAGATCCACGCCTTCGGCAGCGGCGGGGCGTAGGGGCCGGTCTTGGCCGTCTTCAGGCCGAGGCCGGCGAGGCTTTCGACCAGCTTGACGGCGGCGGCGACGCCCTCGACCACGGGGACACCGTGTTCGGCGGAGAGGGCGGCGGCGAGGTCGGCCATGCCGGCGCAGCCGAGGACGATGCCGTCGGCGCGGTCTTCGCGCAGGGCCGCGGCGATCTCGGCCGAGATGCGGGCGCGGGCGTCACTCCCCGGCTCCTCCAATGCCAGCACCGGCACCTCGGAGGCACGGACCCGGGCGCAGCGGGCGGAAAGGCCGTAGACCGAAAGGTTGCGCTCGATCACCGGGACCGAGCGCGAGAGGGTCGTCACGACGGAGAAGCGGTCGCAGACGAGGGCGGCGAGATGAAAGCCGGCCTCGCCGATGCCGACGACCGGCGCGGCGGCCAGCGCCCGGGCCGCGTCGAGGCCGGTGTCGTCGAAACAGGCGATCACGTGGCCGGCGGCGCCGGCGGCCTCGCCTTCGGCGATGGCGGCGAGAAGGCCGGGGACGGCGAGGGCGCCGTCGTAGACGCCTTCGATCGAGGCCGGGCCGGTCTTCGCGGTGGCGGCGACAATCTCGTTGCCGGGGGCGGCGACGGCGCGGGCCGCGGCCGCGGCCTTGTCGGTCATCGAGGCGGTGGTGTTGGGATTGACGAGGTGGATGCGCATGACCGCCGGGGTTTCAGCCGAGTTCGAAGGTGGTGATCCCGAAGATCCGGGAGAGGTCGAGGTCCGGCGCCGGGCCGCGGTACATCCGCGCCGTCTCGAACACCGGCACGAGGCCGTGGCGCGCGGCGAGGGCGGTGGCGGCGACGTTGGGCTCGGGCGCATCGAGGATCACCGGCCCGTCGGCGCCGGTTGTGGCGACGGCGGCGGCGAGGGCGCGGAACAGGAGGTCGGCCTCGGCCGGGCCGTCGGCGAAGAGCGGGCCGATCTTGTGGCCCTCGGCGCAGGGCCGCACGACGCCGTAGCCGCGGACGGCACCGTCTTCGACTAGCATGCGGGCGACATGGCCGGGGCCCGTGCCGGTGCCATGGCCGGGACCGGGGCCGGGGCCGGGGCCGGCGAGCCAGGCGCGCAGGAAGGGCGTGCGCGGACCGGGGAAGAGCGGGGCGTCGTAGGCGAGGATCGCGGCGACGTCGGCCTCCGTCGCCGGGGCGCGCAGGCGCGGATCGTCCGGTGGGGCGATGTCGGGGCGGCCGGCGAAGCGGATGTTGCGGTGGGCGAAGGCGAAGCCGGATTTCGCGTAGTTGGCCTGCTGGGCGAGGACACCGTCGAGGCCGACGGTCGCCGTGCCGTTGCGGGCGAGGGCGACATCCCAGAGCGCCTTGCCGATGCCGCGGCCGCGCCGGTCGGGCCGGACGATGTAGAAGCCGAGGAAGGCGAAGGCCGGCCCGGCCCGCACCAGCGAGATCGAGGCGACCATCTCGCCGCCCTCGCGGGCGACGAGGAAGCCCTCCGGGTCGGCGAGGCGGAACAGGGCGGCGTCGGCGGGGCCGGGGTTCCAGCCTTCGGCGGCGGCCCAGGCGGCGATGGTCTCGACCTCGCCGGGGGTGGCGAGGTCGAAGGTCACGGAGCCGTCGGTCATCGGATCAGACCAGCCCCTTGCCGGCGTCGGAGCCGCGGGCGGCGCGGCGGCGGCGGACGACGACGAGCGCGGTCAGCATCGAGCCGATCACCAGCAGCGAGATCAGCGTCGTCAGGGTGCCGAGGGCGTAGATCGCCGGGGTGGTGACGGTGGTCGTCAAGCTGCGCAGGGTGATCGGCAGGGTGGTGTCGGCGCCGACCGCCTGGCTGGAGCGGGCGATCTCGTCCCAGGACAGGGTGAAGCCGAACAGGGCGACGCCGAAGATCGAGGGCGCGATGATCGGCAGCACCACGTGGGCGAAGGTCTGCCACGGCGTCGCGCCGAGGTCACGCGCGGCCTCCTCGTAGGCCGGGTCGAAGCGGTTGAAGACCGCGAACATGATGAGCAGGCCGAAGGGGAAGGTCCAGGTCAGGTGGGCGCCGAGGCCGGAGCTGTAGAGGCCCATCAGCGTCGTGAAGTTCTGCCAGATCCACTCGACCTCGTAGGCGTCGCCATAGGCCTTGATGCTGTCGTCGAAGATGCGGAATTCGAGGGCGATGCCGAGCGAGACGACGATCGAGGGCACGATCAGGCTGGCGATGGCGACGTAGAACAGGGCGCCGGCGCCGAAGAAGCGGCGGCGGAAGGCGAGGCCGGCCATGATCGAGGCGACGACGGTGACGACGGTGACGATGAGGCCGAGGCCGAAGGAGTTCCAGAAGGCCTTGCCGATGTCGACGACGCCGATGCCGGCGAAGAGCTGGCGGAACCAGTGCAGCGAGACCCCGTTCATCGGGAAGGTCAACCCGCCCTCCGGCCCCTGGAAGGACAGGATCAGGATGGTGATCGTCGGGCCGTAGAGGAACAGCACGAAGAGGGCGAAGAAGGCGGCGAGCCAGTAGAACGAGGCGGGGCGCTTGTCCATGGCTCAGAGCTCCTTGCGGATGTCGACGATGCGGGTGAGCAGGACGATCATCGACAGCACCGCGGCGAGCAGGACGATCGAGTTGGCCGCGGCCAGCGGGAACTGCAGGAAGTTGGTCTGGACCTGGATGATCTTGCCGACCGAGGCGATCTGCTGGCCGCCCATGACGCCGATGGTGATGTAGTCGCCCATGACGATGGTGACGACGAAGATCGAGCCGATGGTGATGCCGGTCTTGCACAGCGGGATGACGACGTTCCACAGCGTCTGCCAGCCGCTGGCGCCGCCGTCGTAGGCCGCCTCGATCAGCGCCTTGTCGATGCGGAACATCGAGTTGAGCAGCGGGATGATCATGAACACCGTGTTGAGGTGGACGAAGGCGAGGATCACCGAGAAATCGGAATAGAGCAGGCCGTCGAGCGGCGTGTCGATCGCGCCGACGCCCATCAGGCCCTGGTTGACGAGGCCGTTGCGCCCGAGCAGCGGGATCCACGAGATCATGCGAATGACGTTGGAGGTCCAGAACGGGATGGTGCAGATCAGCGCCAGAACGATCTGCATCGTCAGCGTCTTGACGTGGAAGACGAGGAAATAGGAGATCGTGAAGCCGATCACCAGCGTCAGCGCCCAGACGATCAGGCAGAATTTCAGGGTTGAGAGATAGGTCCTGAACGTGGTGCAGAGCGTCGGAAGGTTCGAGAGGCAGCCGTCGAACACCTCCAGGTAGTTCTTCGGGGTGAAGTCCGGCTCGATCGAATACTGGGTGTAGTTCCAGAAGCTCACCGTCAGGGTGGCGATCAGCGGCAGGATGAAGAAGACGAGGAAGACGAGGGCCATCGGCGCGGCCTGCCAGTAGGGCGTCCACTTCGATGCGGCGATCGCGGATCTGGGCATGGCGGCTCCGGGGGGCGTGAAACGGGGACTCTCGCTGTCGTCGCTCCGCGGCCCGCCGAACGCGGGATGGGCGCGCACCACGCGCGAGAACGGAAGGGGCGGCCCTCGCCGCCCCTTCCCACGTTCGTCAGGCGGCGATGAACTCGTTCCACTTCTTGATCATGTACTCGTTCTCGTCCATGACCGAGTTCCAGCAGGCGACGCCGCCCATGCGGTCCTCGTAGGAGCCGCCGTCGCGCACGGCGCCGGCCTTCTCGAGCAGGGTGCCGTCCGGGGCGTGGATGTCCTTCTCCGCCGGCTTGCCTTCCATCCAGAAGGCCCACTCGTAGGGCTCCATGTGCTCCTTGGCGGTGTCGAGCACGGCCGAGTAGTAGCCCTGGCGGTTGAGGTAGGCGCCGGCCCAGCCGCTGAGGAACCAGTTGATGAACTCGTAGGCGCCGTCGAGCTGCTTGCCCTTGAGGGTCTTCGGCAGGCCGAAGCCGGAGGCCCAGGCGCGGTAGCCCTCTTTCAGCGGCTGGTAGGTGCAGGCGATGCCCTTGGAGCGGACGGCGGTGACCGCCGGCGACCACATCGACTGGATCACGACCTCGCCGGAGGCCATCAGGTTGACGCTCTCGTTGAAATCGGACCAGAAGGCACGGAACTGACCGGCCTTCTTGGCCTCGGTCAGCACCTTCATGGTGAGGTCGATCTCTTCCTTCGTCATGTTGCCCTTGTCGGGATACTTGTATTCGCCCATGGCCTCGACGACCATCGCGGCGTCCATGATGCCGATCGACGGGATGTTGAGGATCGAGGCCTTGCCCTTGAACTCGGGGTTGAGCAGTTCGGCCCAGCTCTCGATCGGACGGCCGATCAGGTCGGGGCGGATGCCGAGGGTGTCGGCGTTGTAGGTGGTCGGGATCAGGGTGATCCACTCGGTCTGCTCGCCGGCGAAGGCCTTGCCGTACTGCTTGTCGAGGTAGAACACCTTGGCCGGGGCGGTGCCCTGCAGGCCGATCTTCTTGCCGCCGATCTCGCCCTTGGTCATCACGGTGGCGAGCTTGTCGGCATACTTGATCTTGTTGGCGTCCATGCCCATCAGGTTGCCGGTCGGGACGAGGTTCGGCAGCGAGAAATACTCGCTGTCGACGATGTCGAACGAGTTCGGCTGGGTGATGATGCGCTTGGTCACGTCGTCGGTGGTGACCGGGATGTATTCGATGGTGATGCCGAGGTCTTCCTTCGCCTTCCTGGCGATGTCGGCCGACTGGTTCACCGCCGTGCCGAGATAGCGCAGGGTGACGCCCTCGGCGGCGATCACCGCCGGGAAGCCGGTGATGACGCCGGAACCGGCGGCGACGGCGGCGGTGGCGGCGGCGCCCTTGAGCAGCGTGCGCCGGCTGACGCCGGCGGTGGTGTCGTCTTTCGCGGTCATGTCAGACTGTCCCCTCTTCTTTCCGGCGCGCCTCGCGCCGCCGGTTGGTTCCGGCGCCCGGCGCCGTCGATCGATCGCGGCGCGGATCGCGCCAGTTGCCCGGCGCGCCCCTGCGCCGGGGTCGCCCCGGCCCTCAGGCCGAGAGCAGGTGCGCGTCGGCGGCGTTCCAGCCGATCGCGGCGCTCGCCCCCGGCTCCACGGGAGCTGCGAAGAAGGTGCGTTCGGGAACGATGGCGACGAGTTCCTGGTCGCCGGCGCCCGCGAGGGTGACGACGACGGTGTAGCCCTGGTATTCGACGCCGGTGACGGTGCCGGTGCGCTTGTAGAGCGTCGCGAGCCTGGCCTCCGAGGGGGCCAGCGTCACCTTGTCGGCGCGCACCGTGATGCGGCCGTCGGGCACGTCGATGACGTTGTGGCCGCCCATGAAGCGGGCGACGAATTCGCTCGCCGGACGGTCGAACACCTCCTGCGGGCTGCCGGCCTGCTCGATCCGGCCCTGGTTCATCACGACGACGAGGTCGGCGAGAGCCATCGCCTCCTCCTGGCCGTGGGTGACGTGGATGAAGGTGATGCCGAGTTCGCGCTGGAAGCGCTTCAGTTCGGCGCGCATCTTGATGCGCAGGAACGGGTCGAGGGCGGAGAGCGGCTCGTCGAGCAGAAGGATCACCGGGTCGGTGACGAGAGAGCGGGCGAGGGCGACGCGCTGCTGCTGGCCGCCGGAGAGCTGGGCCGGCAGGCGCCCGGCATAGGGCGTCATCGCCACCAGTTCGAGCATCTCGTCGGCGCGGGCGTGGCGCCTCGCCTTGTCGACGCCGCGCATCTTCAGGGAGAAGGCGACGTTGTCGCGCACGGTGAGATGGGGGAACAGGGCGTAGTTCTGGAACATCATCGCCGTGCCGCGCTTGACCGGCGGCTCGCCGTTGACGACCCGCGGACCGATGACGATGTCGCCGTCGGAGATGTCCTCGTGGCCGGCGATCATGCGAAGGGTCGACGACTTGCCGCAGCCGGACGGCCCGAGCAGGCAGCAGTAGGTGCCGGCGGCGATCTTGAGCGAGATCGCGTCGACGGCGATGGTGCCGGCGTAGCTCTTGGTCACGCTCGCGAGTTCGAGATCGGCGCCACGGGACATTCAGCCACCTCCGGGATCGACCGGCGGGCCGGCTCACCGCCGCTGCCGCCGCACCGCATGCTCCGGCGTCGTCGGCGCCGGACCTTGGAGCAATCGTTCGCAACCGCCGTGCCAAGCGGGCCGCGGCCCGAAATTCCGGCTATTCAAGGGGCCGACTCCCGATCATTGTAAGCGGTGCAGCGTGAGGCCTGACCATTTCGCGGGCAATTGCGCACAATCCTTGCGCTGGTTTGTATACAATCTGGATTTGCCGGCTCTGCGACCCGGCGCTAGCCTTCCGGGTGCGGCTCCGGCCGGCCGCGGCGGGCCGACCGTCTCCTGCCGCCCGCAGGAGAGCGGCGGCGGCCATGCCGCCGAAGGGCGCGAGGGCGAGCGGAGGAGCGGGGCGTGCGGCACGACGGCGAAGTCGCGATTTCGGCATTGCACGGCGCGGCGGGCGCCGGCCTGCGCGGCAGCCGGGCCCGGGCGATCTACGGCGCGTTGCTGGAGGCGATCCTCGCCAACCGCCTGTCGCCGCTGACCCGCCTGCCCGAGGACGACCTCGGCGGCATCTACGGGGCGAGCCGGACCATCGTGCGCTCGGCGCTCGAAGCCCTCGCCCGCGACGGCGTGCTGGTGATCGAGCCCAACCGCGGCGCCTTCGTGGCGAGCCCCGGGGTGGCCGAGGCCCGCGAGGTGTTCGACGCCCGCCTGCTGATCGAGCCGCGGCTCCCCCCCCCCCCCCCCCCCCCCGCCGGCGAGGCGGAGGCCGGCCGGCTCGCCGCCCATCTCGACGAGGAACGCTCGGCGGTGGCCGACCAGCGCCAGCAGCACGCCATCCTGCTGTCCGGCCGCTTCCACGTGCTGGTCGCCGAGATCGCCGGCCAGGGCACGCTCGCCCGCTTCGTGCGGGAACTGGTGTCGCGCTCCTCCCTGATCGTCGCGCTCTACTGGCGGCAGAAGGAGGCGACCTGCTCCTGCCACGCCCACGAGGACATCGCCCGCGCCCTCGGCGCCGGCGACGGCGAACGGGCGGCGGCGCTGATGGCCGAGCATCTCGCCGAAACCCTCGCCGGCCTCGACCTCACCGAGACGCGCAAGAATTCCTTCGACCTCGCCGCGGCACTCGGCGGCAAGGCGGGCTGAGGCGTCGCCAGGGTCGGATCGACGGGCCGGGAAGGAACCGGCCGGAGCCGGTTACGCCGCCTCAGCCGGTCTCGGTCGGCGGCGGGGCTGCCGGATCCCGCCCCGCGACGCCGTGGGTCTCGCGGATCGCCTTCAGCTTGAGCGCGAGCCGCTCGAGGCGGGCGTCGTTGCGCCGGTTGACGGCGAGGGCGGCGTCGAGCCGGGCGCCGTGGCCTTCGAGCAGGACGGCGACGTCGTCGCCGGCGCCGGTCTCGTCGTCGGCGGCTTCGTCGTCGTCGGAGAGGGTACGGACCGCGTCGGTCGCCCGGGCGATGGCGAGGGCGGAGGCGGGATCGTCACCGGCCGCCGCGTCGTCGCCGTCGTCGGATCGGACGTCGTCCGAACGCCGCCGGGCGACGCCGTCGACCGGGTCCGGTCCGGGCCGGTCCAGCGACGTCGTCAGGGCGGTGGCGGCGAGGAGCGTCGCGGGGAGGGGGGCGGCGGGGAGGGAGGCCGCGCTGCCCGGATCCGGAAGGTCGGGGGCGGCCGCGCCGGAGATCGCCGGGCCCGGACGCGAGATGTGGAAGGCGGTCGCCGTCGCCGCGCCGCCTGCCGCCGCGGCCGGTCCGGACGGTGCGTCCGTCGCCGGGAGCGGTGAGGCGGCGACCTCGACGCCGGCGTCGCGCCATTCGGCGAGGCGGCGGTCGTATTCGGCGCGCAGGTCCTCGAGCCGGCCTTCGGCCTCGGCGACGCGGGCGAGCAGATCCTCGCGGTCGGCACGCATGGCGTCGGCCTCGGCGAGGGCGCCGTCGGCCGCGATCCGGCTTTCGGCGAGCTCCTCGGCGAGCCGCTCGGCCTTCATCTCGAGGCGGGCCGCCTCGGCGGCGAAGCGGGCGCGGATGGCGTCGCGCTGGGCGGAGAAGTCCTCGAGGGTCAGCGGCAGCCTCGCCTCGATGTCGCGGCGGGCGAGCCGGGCGGCGCGGCGGGCGTAGGCCGGCAGCACGAGCAGGGCGAGGAGGCCCGCCACCAGCACGCCCAGCATGAAGATCATCGCCTGTTCGATCAAGTCGGCCTGCCGCTCGCTCTTGGGACCGGCGCCGCCGTCGCGGCGGTCTCGATCGCTCGTCCCTCGTCGTGTTCTACCGGTGTCCGGGCCGTCGTCCAAGGCCGGCGTTCCGCGTCTGCGCGGCGCCGGGGGCGCGAGCGGCGCACGGCGGCCGGCGCCGGCGAACCGGGGCGTGGGCCCGGGCGCCGCCACGAGGCGCCTCCGCGCGGTCGCGGCGGGAACGGACGGCGCTCGCGACTGTGGTCAGAAGGGGTTCCAGGTCGGCTGCGGCGTGAACTTCAGATAGCCGATGTTGATGCCGAGCCGGCCGCCGACGCCCGAGCGCACCGGCACGAGGACGATGTCGCCCGAGCGCAGCACGGTCATGCCGAAGCCGCCGACGACATAGGCCGAGCCGTCGACTCCGGCGAAACGCTGGTACATCGCCGGCAGCGAGGGCAGGTTGTAGACCAGCATCATGGTGCGGGCGCCGTCGGCGCCGAGGTCGATGCCGAGGGTCGGGCCCTGCCAGTAGAGCCGCTGGTTGCCGGCGTTGCGGGTGAACAGGGTGCCCTCGCCGTAGCGCAGGCCGCCGAAGATCGCGCCGGTCGCCTCCTGGCCGAGCACGTAGCCGTTGGGCTGACCGTAGTCGGCGACGGCCTTCTCGACGACGCTGGCGAGGCCGGCCGAGATCTGTCCGAAGAAGCGGTTGCCGGCATCGACGAGCTCGTCGCTGGAATAGCCGGTGTCGCCGGTCGGCGCCTGCTGGGCGGCGGCCGGTGCCGCGGCGAGCGGCGTCAGGCCGAGGGCGAGCGCCAGGAGGAGGACGAGGCGGCGGGCGAAGGATACCGGTCGGGGCGTCATGCGGTCCCTTTCTCCTCGGGGGCGGCTCCGGAGCGATCCGGTGCGGGGCCGGCACGGCTGCCGTCGCGCGGGCGGTGGAAAGGCTTTGGCCGGTCCGGACAGGACCGCGTCTCGTCACGAACAATCACCAGACATGGTTTCCGGGTGGTTAACCCCGGGCGCCGCAGGCCGAACCCGCCGCCGCGTCAACGCTTTCTCAACGCTTTGCCGGCGGGATCGGCGCAGCGGGGAGACGGCGATGGCCGCAGGCGACAGTCTGACGAGGATTCGGGCGACAACACGGCGCAGGGCGCCGGGAGCGGCGGCGCGCCTCGGCAAGGCCGCCCGCGCCGGCCTCGTCGCGCTCGCGGTC
>CALCDT010000358.1 GCA_937900425.1 uncultured Alphaproteobacteria bacterium
CCCTACATGACGTCCGGCGCCTACGTGGAGCCGACGGTCCTCGCGGACGTACCAGACACTTCCGTGGGATTTTGCGAGGAATTCTTCGGCCCGGTGCTCTGCGTCTACGGCTACGACGACGAGGAGGAGGCCCTGGCCAAGGCCAACCACCCCACCTACGCCCTCGCCGCCAGCCTCTACACGACCAGCGCCGCCAAGGCGCTCGCCCTGCCGGGGCGGCTCAACGCCGGCACCGTCTGGGTGAACGGTCACGGCCGCCAGCCCGACTTCGCAACCCCGCAGGGGGGCTTCGGCCGCTCCGGCTTCGGCAAGGAGATGGGACGCCCGGGCCTCGAGAGCTTCCTGCGTTTCAAGACCGTCTGGTTCAATCACGGCTGAGAAAATGCCCGAACACGCATTCGACTACGTCGTCGTCGGTGGGGGAGCCGCCGGCGCGGTGCTGGCGAGCCGACTGTCCGAAGCCTCGAACGTCGCGGTTGCGCTGCTCGAGGCCGGCCGCGACACGCCGCCGGGCGCCGAGCCGGCCGACACGCTCGACGCCTATCCGATCGTCGCCTACTTCAACCGCCAGTATCACTGGCAGAACCTGTCGGTACACCTCTCCGACCCGAAGCCGGGGGAGGCGGGCCGGCGCTACGAGCAGGCGCGGGTGATGGGCGGCGGCACGTCGATCAACGGCCAGTTCGCCTTCCGGGGCCTCCCGTGGGACTACGACCACTGGCGCGACGACGGCGCGGAAGGCTGGGGCTGGAACGACGTCCTGCCCTATTTCCGCAAGCTCGAGACCGACCTCGACTACGGCGACAGCCAGCTCCACGGCAGCCACGGGCCGCTGCCGCTGCGTCGGATCCCGAAGAGGGGCTGGTCGCCCTTCGCGCAGAAGGTGGCCCAGGTCCTCGACAAGCAGGGCGTCGTCGACATCCAGGATCACAACGGTGTCTTCGACGACGGCTACTTCCCGATGACAATCAACAACGTCGACGGCAAGCGCGTGTCGACGGCCCGGGCCTACCTCACCCGCGAGGTGCGTGCGCGCAAGAACCTCACGGTGATGGCCGAGACGGAGATGAAGGAGCTCCAGTTCGAGGGCCGCCGGGTGGTCGGGGTCAAGGCCGTCGGGCCGTCGGGCCCCGTCACCCTGAAGGCGCGCGAGGTGATCCTCTCCACCGGCGCGCTGCAGACGCCAGCCCACCTCATGCGCGCCGGCATCGGTCCGGCCGCGCACCTGAAGGAGTTCGAGATTCCTGTGCGCGCCGACCGGCCCGGCGTCGGGCAGAACCTGCAGGACCACCCGATGGTGGCCTTCGCCGCCTACCTGCCGAAGGCGTCGCGGCTGCCGCCGACGCAGCGGCGCCACATCCAGATGGGCTACCGCTATTCCTCCGGCCTGCCGGACACCACGCCGGGGGACATGTTCATGCTCCCCTCGAACCGCGCCGCCTGGCATCCCCTCGGCCGCCGGCTGGCGTCGCTGCTGGTGTGCGTGAACCGGCCCTACTCGACCGGCGAGGTGCGCCTCGCCGGTCGGGACGCCGACACGCCCCCCTTCATCAACTTCCGCCAGCTGTCCGACGAGCGCGACCTCCTGCGTCTCGAGGACGGCATGCACCGGGTCTGGAGGATCGTCACCGACCCGGCGATGAAGGGCGTGATCGAGAACATCTTCCCGGCGACCTTCTCCGAACGGGTGCGCAAGCTCGGCGCGGTGAACAGGAAGAACTGGTTCATGACGCTGATGGCGGCGGGGATCATGGCGACGGGCCCGCTGTCGCGCCGTGTGATGATCGAGAACATCATCACCCCGGGCCTCAGGGCGAGCGAGATGATGCGGTCGCCCCGGCAACTGCGCGAGTGGATCATCGAGAACGCTTGCGGCAGCTGGCACGCGTCGGGCACGTGCCGCATCGGCCGCGTCGACGATCCGCGCGCCGTCGTGGACAGCGACGCGAAGGTTATCGGCGTCGAGGGCCTGCGCGTCGTGGACGCCTCGATCATGCCGGCGGTCATCAGCGCCAATACGATGCTGACGACGGTGATGGCCGGCGAGAAGATCGCCGACGCCATCAAGGCCGGCCGCTAGAGCATATTCCGCTCGGATCGAAACGATCTGGGGGACAAGACTATGCTCAAGCCTTCGAATCTAGAGCGCTTCCTCCCGGCCCCGGCGGCCGGGCGCCCCTCTCCCTGAAGATCAGCAGACGGAGCGTGCCCCAGCGGGGGCGTGCCGCGGGACACCGGAATGGCGATCAGGCGCTGGATATCGACCATCGACAGCCACACCGCGGGGCATCCGACCCGGGTCGTCGCCGGCGGGTTGCCGGTGCTGCGCGGAGACAGCGTGGCGGCGCGGCGGGATGACTTCCGCGCCCGCTTCGATCCGCTGCGCACCTTCCTCCTGCACGAGCCCCGCGGCCATGCCGCCATGGTCGGGGTGGTGATGACGGAGAGCCGCGTCGCCGACTTCGGCGCGTTCTTCCTCGGCAGCTACAAGTATCTGGAGATGTGCGGCCACGCCACGATCGGCCTCGCCGTGACACTCGATCACATGGGCCTGATCGGGCCGAGGGACCGACCCGAGAGCACTTTTACGCTGGAGGTGCCGGCAGGGGTGATCACCGTGCACGTCGCCCGCGAGGACGGCCTCGTCCGGGCGGTGACCTTCGAGAACGTGCCGGCGCGGCGCGTCGCGGCCGACGTCGGGATCGCCGTCGACGGCCTCGCCGTCGCCGCCGACGTGGTGTGGGGCGGTAACTGGTACGGGATCGTCGAGGCAGCCGCCGCCGGCGTGGAACTTTCCCCCGCCGGGGTCTCCCGCGCGATGGCGACCGGCGCCGCCCTGAAGGCGCGGCTCAACGCCATGATCGCCGAGGGCCTCGTCCCCGGCGCCGAAGAGCCCGTCGACAGCATCCTCTTCTACGAGACGCTGCGGGAACCGTCGGGTGTAGTCAGCCGCCAGCTGGTGGTGCTCGAAACGAACAAGTTCGACCGCTCGCCGTGCGGCACCGGCTCGTCGGCGCGTCTCGCGCAGATGGTGGCGCGCGGCGAGATCGCGGTCGGCGAGACCATCCGCACCCGCAACATCCTCGGCGTCGAGTTCGCTGCGACGGCGCTCCCGGTCGAGGGGCGGAGCGACGCCATCAACCCGCACATCATCGGGCTGGCCCACATCACCGGGGAGCACCGCTTCGTGCTCGCCGACGGCGATCCCCTTCCCGACGGCTTCCTCTGCCGTTGAGCCGCATTCCGCCCGCGCCCGCGGGTCGAGGAGACGACGATGACCGAGCTATCCAAGTACGACGAGACCATCGAACTGCTGATCGACGGCGAATGGTGCCAGGGCTCCACGGGCGAGAGCGAGACGCTGGAGAACCCTGCGACCGGGGAGGCGCTCGCGATCGTCCCGCACGCCTCCGACGCCGATCTCGCCCGCGCGCTCGAAGCCGCGCAGCGCGGCTTCCGGGTGTGGAAGGCGATGACCGCGCAGGCGCGCTACACGATCATGATGAAGGCCGCCGACCTCATCGAGGCGCGGAAGGAGCGGATCGGCCGCCTGCTGACGATAGAGAACGGCAAGCCGCTCGCCGAGGCGGTGCCGGAGGTCCAGTTCGCGGCCGACGTGAGCCGCTGGTACGCGGAGGAGGGCAAGCGCACCTATGGCCGCATCGTGCCCGCCCGCGTGCCGCACGTGCGCCAGATGGTGATGAAGGAGCCGGTGGGCCCCGTCGTCGCGTTCGCCGCGTGGAATTTCCCCTCCTCCAACGTCATCCGCAAGATCGCGGGCGCCCTTGGTGCCGGCTGCTCGATCATCGTCAAGCCGGCGGAGGAGACGCCGGGCACGGCGGTCGCGATCGCCCGCTGCTTCCAGGAGGCGGGCCTGCCCGCGGGCGTCCTCAACGTCGTGTTCGGCAAGCCGGCCCACGTCAGCGAGGTGCTGCTCGCCTCGCCGATCCCGAAGGCGGTGACACTGACCGGCTCCACCGCCGTCGGCAAGCATCTGCAGCGCCTCGCCGCCGACAGCCTGAAGCGCTGCACGATGGAGCTCGGCGGCCACGCTCCGGTCATCGTCCACGCCGACGCGGACCTCGAGCTCGCGGCGCGCACGCTCGTCGCCTTCAAGTTCCGCAATGCCGGCCAGGTCTGCACCTCGCCGACCCGCTTCTTCATCCACAGGGACCTCTACGAGGCGTTCGTCGACCGCTTCGTGGCGCTCGCCTCCGAGATCAAGGTCGGCAACGGTCTCGAGGCCGGCACGCAGATGGGGCCGATGATCGCCCGCCGGCGCCTCGCGGCGATGGAGGAGCTCGTCACCGACGCCGTCTCCAAGGGGGCGAAGCTGAAGCTCGGCGGCGTGCGGATCGGCACAAAGGGCCACTTCTTCGCGCCGACCGTCCTCGCCGACGTGCCGGCCGACGCGACCATCATGTCGTCCGAGCCGTTCGGGCCGATCGCGCCGATGACCTCGTTTTCGGAGTTCGACGAGGTGATCGAGCGCGCCAACGCGCTGCCCTACGGCCTCGCCTCGTTCGTCTTCACCCGCTCGGGCGCTCTGGCGGCGCGGACCGAGGAGGCGATCGACGCCGGCCTCGTCGGTGTCAACCACATGATGGTCTCGACCCCGGAGACGCCGTTCGGCGGCATCAACGAGTCCGGCTACGGCTCGGAGAGCGGCATCGAGGGCCTCGAGGCCTTCATGCGGACCAAGTTCGTCAGTGAGTTCGCGGCGCTCTGAACGAGCGACTCCCTGATCGAAGATCCGGAGGGCGGCCCCGACGCCCTCCGACGGACCGCGACCTTCGGCGCATTCCCCATCACCGCTGCGGTTTCGCCAGCGGCGTCCAGCGGGCTCCCCACTGCACGCAGGCGGGCACGGGGACGACTCCGGACGGATTGCGGAAGATGACCGATAGCCGGCGATGGCCTCAATCGCCTTGCCGTCCTCGTGAGGCTCTGCCGGCGCGCGGACACTTCCGTCATCTTGAGGGCCAGGGGCATGTACCTGCCGGGAGGATGCACCTCGAATCGACCCGAGCGTCCCGGACATCCGAGCGCCCTGGGCAGCTTTTCGACGTGTCCCGCGTCGGTGCCGTCGTATCCGTTCGATGTCCGGATCCTGCCCGCCCGCGTCTGAAGATCGCGCAGAGTCCGGTGGATCGCTCAGAGCACGCCTGCGGAGCGGACCATCAGCCGGGTGCCGCCGATCTGCCCGGTGATCGGTTGCCGGGGTGCGATGTCGAAGCGGGTGCCCCCCTCTTTCTCGTGGTTCTCCTTTTCGAGGTCCGCAATGGGGGTCACAATCGGATTGGAGCTCCGGGGATTTTCGACTAGAATTAGTTTCGCCCGGCCGTCGTTTCGGACGTTAGATGTGAGGGTGACAGCAATGTCACGTGCATCCATCGTGTCCGGGTGCTTCCCCCATGGAAGTTGCCGCGAATTCTCGCTGCCCAGATCGCACCTCTTCGTCGTAAAGCGTCGAAGAGGTGCTGATCTTTTTAATATAACCAATCTATGTGAGGTCGGTCTCGTTGCCGTTCCAAAGATAATTACATCCGGGGATGTTTAGTGCTTCTTGGATAAGTTCTATGTCGCACGGGGTCACCGCGATCTAACCGTGTTTTTCTTTTTTCTCCTGTGAGTCGTGACGATCATGGATATGCTTGACCGCCGAACCGTCGATCGAATGCACGTACCCAACGCTGGCGAGCGGCCCGGCCAGATCGGAGAGCCGCGTCATCAGCCGGGTGCGCGCCCTGGCCCTCAATTCGTATGAGGGCCTTGGCCGTGCCCGCGAGATTTCAGGGATGCACGCCTGGGGGGGCTCCACGCTCCGAAGAGCAACACTCCTCTACTCGTTCGATGAAGTCCCAGGGAGAGGTGTAGGTTTTGCGATCACCGTGCTTTCCGGACGGAGCCGGG
>CALCDT010000359.1 GCA_937900425.1 uncultured Alphaproteobacteria bacterium
CCATCAGCACCGCCTCGCCACAGCCGGTCGAGCCGTCGTACATCGAGGCGTTCGCCACCTCCGTGCCGGTGAGCCGCGCGACCTGGGTCTGGAACTCGAACAGCACCTGCAGTGTGCCCTGGGCGATCTCCGGCTGGTAGGGCGTGTAGGAGGTGAGGAACTCCGAGCGCTGGATCAGGTGGTCGACCGTCGCCGGCACGTGATGGCGGTAGGCGCCAGCTCCGACGAAGAAGGGCACCGAGCCGGCGACGACGTTCCGCGCCGCCATTCGCCCCATCAGCCGCTCGACCTCGAGCTCGCTCCTCATCTTCGGCAGGTCGAGCAGGCCCTTGATCCGCTTGTCCGCCGGCACGTCGACGAACAGGTCGTCGACCGAGGCGACGCCGATCGCGGCGAGCATCTCGGTGCGGTCGGCCTCGGTGAGAGGATGGTAGCGCATCGGCAATTCCGTGGGTCAGACGAAGACGGGCTCGGCCGGCTCCAGCACCATCTCGCAGGCGAGGGTGTTGGCGATGAAGCAGGCCTCGTGGGACTTGTGGTGGAGGTCGGCGAGCGTCGCGGCGTCGGGCCGGGTCTCGCCCGAGAAGGTGATCGCCGGCCGCAGCACGATCGACAGGATGGCGATGCGTCCGTCCGGGCGCGCGCCCATCTTGCCCTCGGCGGCGTCCTCGTAGACGTCGACGCGGAAGCCGGCTCGGGAGGCGAAGTCGAGGAAGGTCAGCATGTGGCAGCTCGCCGCCGCGGCGACGAGCGCCTCCTCCGGATCGACCGCGTCCTCGCGGGAGAACGGCAGGCGGACGACGTGCGGCGAGGCGGAGGCCGGTACCGTCACGCCGCCGTCGAACGTCCACTCGTGGGCGCGCGAATAGCGGCGGTCGGTGAAGACCTCGTCGCCGCGGCGCCAGCGCACGGTGGCGACATGGAGATGAGCCATCCGAAATGCTCCCGGTACTGCCCCGGCCTGCGCCATCCGTGCGCCGCCGTCAGAGCGTCTCGAGGAAGGCCTTGTAGGCGGCCTCGTCCATGAGATCGGCGGTCTCGCTCTTGTCGGCGAGGCGGATCTTGAAGAACCAGGCGCCGGCCTCCGGCTCCTCGTTCACCCGCTGCGGCGCGTCGGCGAGACCGGCGTTGACCTCAACGACCTCGCCCGAGACCGGCGAGAACACGTCGCTCGCCGCCTTCACCGACTCGACCACCGCCGCGTCGGCGCCCTTGGCGACCTGGCGGCTGATCTCCGGCAGCTCGACGAAGACCACGTCGCCGAGCTGCGACTGGGCGTAGTCGGTGATGCCGACGGTCGCCACGTCGCCGGCGATTTCGAGCCACTCGTGGTCTTTGGTGAACAGCTTGGTCATGTCGATCTCCGTGAAGACGCGCCGGTCCGGCCGGCGGTGGTCATGAGGTGCAAGCGGCGCGCCCGTCCGGGTCACCTCAGCGCTTGTAGCGGTTCGGCGTGAACGGCATCGCGACGACCTTCGCCGGCAGGCCCTTGCCGCGGACGAGGAGTTCGACCGCCGTGCCGGGGGCGGCGTGCGCCGCTTCGACGTAGCCCATCGCCACCGGCGCGCCGACCGTCGGGCCGAAACCGCCCGAGGTCACGGTGCCGATAACGGCGCCGCCCGGCAGCCGGACCTCGGCGCCCTCGCGCGCCGGTGCTCGCCCTTCGAGGGCGAAGCCGACACGCCGCCGCTTCGGCTTGTCGCGCAGCTCCGCCTGGATGCGGCCGGCGCCTGGGAAACCGCCCTCCTCGCGCCGGCGCTTGCCGATCGACCAGACGAGACCGGCCTCGACCGGGCTCGTCGTCTCGTCGATGTCGTGGCCGTAGAGGCAGAGGCCGGCTTCGAGGCGCAACGAATCGCGGGCGCCGAGACCGATCGGCTTCACTTCCGGCTCGGCGGCGAGCGCCCGCCACAGGGCGGCGGCGTCCCCGGCGGCGACGGAGATCTCGAAGCCGTCCTCGCCGGTGTAGCCGGACCGCGAGACGCGGGCGTCGATCCCGGCGACCGGCATCGCCGCTGCGCTCATGAAGACGAGCCCGGCGGCTGCCGGTGCGAGCCGCGCCATCACCGCCTCGGCCTCCGGGCCCTGCAGCGCGACGAGCGCGCGGTCGAGCACCTCGAGGCGGACACCGGCCGGCAGGCCGGCGGCGATGCGCCGGTAGTCGACGTCCTTGCGGGCGGCGTTGACGACGAGGAACAGCCGGCCGTCCTCGGACGGGTCGGCGGAACGCGTCACCATGAGGTCGTCGATGATGCCGCCGTCGTCGGTGGTGAGCTGGGTGTAGCGGATGCGGCTGGGCTCCAGGCCCAGGATATCGCCGGGAACCAGGGTCTCGAGCGCCTTCGCGGTGGTGGTGTGGTCCGGCCCGACGACGAACGCCTGGCCCATGTGGGAGACGTCGAACAGGCCGGCGTGCGCGCGGGTCCAGGCGTGCTCGGCGAGAATCCCTGTCGGATACTGGACCGGCATCTCGTAGCCGGCGAACGGAACCATCCGCGCACCGGCGGCGACGTGCGCCTCGTAGAGAGGCGTCCGCAGGGCGGCGGCGGAATCGGTGGTGGAGGTCATCGGTCTCGGTCCTCGGTCGGCGCCACGGTCGGGAACCGCCGTCTCGCGGTCTGCCCGCGTCCGGCCGTTCCTTCGGCGCCCCCTCTGTCCGAGAACCTGAGAGATTTCCCGCGTGGACGATGCCCGGCGCGGTTACTCCGTCGGTGAGTCGGCCGTGACGGCCGACTGCTTTCCAGAGCGTCGCTTCGGGCGCGGTCCGTTCGCCTGAGAGTTTCCGGGGCGGTTGCTCCTTCGGCGCCGACCTCGGAACTCGCGCCCCGGACCGGCCTCTCCCGCGCGCCGTCCTGCCCGTTGCCGGGCCGGGCGCGAGCGCCCGGAGCGGACCGCGACGGCGGGCCCGCTCGATCGGGACCATGGATCGGCCGATCGACGCTGTCAATGCGCGCAGGCGCCGAGCATGTTTCTTCGGTGCGGATGGCGGATGCGCGCTTTCCCGGTTCGCGGCCTTCCCTGTCGCCTCAGAGCGGCTGCGACGCGGCGACGGCGATCTCGCCGGCCGCGAACCGCTCGAGGCCGTCCCGCGTCAGGCGCTGATTGCAGCGGTGCCAGTCGTCGGCGGTGTAGAAGACCGGCTCGTCGGGGTCCCATCCGGAACAGCTGAAATCGGACTGGCGGGCGAAGAACGCGACGAACGTCGCCTCGGACGTCCACTCGGCGATCGCCGGGCCGGCGAAGCAGCCGTCCTGGATCTCGCACAGCTTGACGCCGTCGCGGGTCCGGATGAGCCCGTGGCCGCAATAGTCGCGGTGGAAATCGAGGATCAGGCCTCGATCGAGGGGGCAGGCGGCGAGGGCTCGCCAGACCGCCCGCGCCGTCTCGCTGCCGAACGCGCGTCGGTCCAGCCTGTCGCGCAGATATTCCTGCAACGCCCGCCGCTCCTCCGCGGACTGGACGTGACCCTGCCACGGCGCCGTCGGGCGCCGCCGCGACGCGCGGGCGGCGAGGCCGACGACGAGGGCGACGATCGCCAGTGCAACCAGTGGGATGACGATGACGGCCACGGCGTCCTGCCATCGGCAGCGGTAGCGCCCCGATGATGGGCAGCCGTCAGGGTCGCCGCAAGCGTCGACCGATTATGATCTTCCAACTTTCGAGAGTATCAGGGTGGCGGCGCGCCGGCCGAGCCTTTGCCGCCGTCGTCGAAGCCGACGTAGATCCGCAGCACGCCGGTGTTCGGCACCGAGATCTGCTCGTCGACGAAGGCCCAGTCCATCGAGGTCGCCGGCGGCGTGATCGACACCGGAACCTGATGCAGTTTCGAATAGATCGCCGTGTCCCCGTCCTTCACCACGGCGACGCGGACCGGCAGCTTGCCGCTCATGCTGCCGCCCTTGCGGCCGGCGAGGAAGCGGCCGGCGACGCCGACGCGGATGTTGAGCGTGTCGCCGCTGACGGTGCATTCGCGGGCGGTCTCGGAGATCGACGCCTGGAAGCCGACGGCGTCGGGCGAGCCGGCCCTGCCGCGCATCAGCACGTGGGTCTCGGTGCCGGCACGCACGGTCACCGGCGGGCAGTCGTTGATCGGACGGTAGAGGTCCGGGTCGATCTCCTTCGGCTCCTGCGTGGTGCCGCGCATGATCTGGCCCCACAGCGTCGTCGCCGGGGCGGCGCCGGGCTCGGATTGGGTGGTGCGGTCGCAGGCGGCAAGGGTGAGGAGCGCCGCGAGCGCGGCGACCGGCCGCGTCACGGTCGAGATCATGCGATTGGACGGCATCTGTTCGTCTGACCCTCGGACACGCGATCCGCCGGCCCCCGGTCGGCGCCGCCTCCGTTTAGCGCAACTCGACGCCGCCGTCTCGCCTCGCCCGAAAGCCGGGCGGCGAGACGAAGTCGTGCCGGAGGCGTCGTCACCAGCGGACGTGGCCGCCGTCGACGTTGTAGGTCTGGCCGGTCACCCACTTGGCGTCGTCGGAGGCGAGGAAGGCGACCACGGCTGCGATGTCGGCCGGATCACCGCGGCCCGGCAGCG
>CALCDT010000360.1 GCA_937900425.1 uncultured Alphaproteobacteria bacterium
CCTTGGCCGCCAGCCCGTCGGCCAGCGCGGCCGTGGCCGCCAGCCCGTCGGCCAGCGCCGTCTCCGCCGCCGCGATCCGCGCGCCGACGCTCTCGGCCCCGCCGCGGGCGCCGGAGATCTCCGTCTCCACCGCATCGATCGCTTCGCCGTGCTCGGCGAGGTCGGCTTCGGCGGCTTCCATTCTTGCCGCCAGGTCGGCGAGACCGGCGATGACGGACGACGGCAACCTCATGTCCACATCCTGCCATTCCGCGCCGTCCCAGACGCTCAAGCCGTTGGCCTCGCCGTCCGCCCAGACGAACCCGATGGTGCCCTCCTCCTGCCCGGTGTCGGCCTCGCGATCGGCCTCCGTCTGATAGAGCACCGCAGAGCCGACCAGGATCGCAGTCCCGAACGCGTCGAAGGCCGACTGGACGACGCTCGCGAACACCCTCAGCAACGCCTTGCTCACCGGCGGCGGAGCGCCATCGCTCAGAGCGATCGGCGTGGCGTTGATCATCGCCTGTTCGATGTCGGTCGGCATCGGTCATACCTCGTGTGTTCGCGCCGGCATCGCCGGCGTGGCGGATCTTGTCGTATTGCTGGATGAGAGACCGTCAGGTGTAGTCGAGCGTCACCGGGCCCGACGGCGAAGAGACGGCGCCAGAGGACGAGAGGGCGACCACGAAATAGTCGTAGGACGCCCCGAAAGGCGGCTGGTCGGTCAGATCGGCGGTCCCGTTCGGGCCGACGTAGATCAGCCCGCCGACGGGGACCGCCGACCCGAAACCGCCGCCGGCGGCGACGCGGTAGAGCTGGACGGCGTGCTGCGAGGCGCTGTTGGCGGCCGTCACCGGGATCTTGACCAGCTTCTCGGCGACGCGGAACTGGATCAGGTACGGGGTGGTGTTGTTCGGCGTCGAATCGGTGAAGCCGGTGACGGTGTCACTGCCCCCGGTGTAGCTGCCGCCGCTCATCGTCCCCGACGCCGCCCGTCCCATGACGCCCGCGGCCGAAAAGCCGAGATAGCCCCCGTCCGGCACGTCGATCGCGACGGCATAGGCGGCGTATCCCGAGGATGCGCTGATCACGGCCTCGTCGTGCAGCGTGAAGGTGTCGCCGCTTCGCGACCAGGACCGGGCGTGGATCTCTCCCGCGGCGTGGCAGACGGCCCGCACCTCGGTCGAGGTCGCGGCGGACGCGACCACCTGGTTGACGGCGACGTTGAGCGACGAGGCGGTGACGGCCGACGACGTCTCGCTGGAGAGGTCACCGAGGTATCCGACCTCGAAAACATCCCCCTCGACGATGGCGACCGTCCCGATCGTCGGCGATCCGGGCGCCGGCAGCCGCGTATCGACGCTGACGATGTTGGAGGCCGCCGAGCGCCGCTGGGTGCCGGCCGCGAAAAGTCTCAGGTCGATCGCGGCGGGCGGAAGACCGGCCAGCGTCACCACCGTCGTCCACGCTCCGGTGTCGGTGACACCCTCCACCGTGCCGCCGGACTGCCACTCTCCCGGCACCCCGCCGCCGACGTCCGACAATCGCCATTCGACTTCGTAGACCAGTTCGGCGCGCTCGTCGGGCGTTGCGAATTCCAGTTCGACGACGCTGATGTCGCCGACCCGCTCCACCACCGGAATCCCCAGCGCCGGAGCCGAAATCCCCTCGTCGTAAGTCTGCGGCACCACCGGCTGCAGAGGCCCTTCCTCGCTCGCCGGATCCCAGGAATTGTAGGCGTCGAAATCGATCGCCCGCCAGTCGAACGACCACGAATTGGTCGACGGGTCGAACTTGAGATTGGCGATCTTGACGCGGAGACCGTCCACGAGGTCCGGATCGTCCTCGCTCTCCAGCCAGCAGGTCTGCTCATCGAACAGCGTCACCCCGTAGTGGTTGACGACGGCCGATCCGTAGATCGGCGCGGTGAGCTCGAGATAGGCCTGCTTCGCCAGCCGCTGCGCCTGGTAGCCGTCCTGGCAGGCCGGCACGTCGACGAGGCGGATCCGGGCGTCGCCCTCGGTGTAGACCGCCTGCGCCGACGGCGGATAGACCGGCGAGGCGACGGTGGCGTATTCGTGCGGCGGCGATCTGTAGCGCACCACCACGCCGTCGACCCGGTCGGCGTCGGGGTAGCCGCGTCGCACCGACAGCGACAGGATGTGCCTGTCGCGGATTCGCACCGTCGGCTCGACCAGCCGCCCGATGATCAGCTTCAGCGTCCCGTCGCCGCGCTCGACCATCCAGCCGTTGCAGGCCGCCAGCAGCGCCGAAACCACCGCGTCGGGCGGCGTGGTGAAATCCCACACCAGCCCGGCCCGCCACCGCTTGACGGTGCCGCCGCCCTTGAGCGGCACGTCGTCGTCGCAAAGGTCGGCCTCCGCCGCGATCTCGCCTTGCACCGGCGCCAGCGCCACCTGACGATCCCACCCGAACCCGCCGTCGGCGACCTTGAGGCCGAGATACCACGGGATCGTCAGCGCCGGATTGTCGCTCCACCCCCAGGTCGCCGGATCGTCGAAATCCTGCGCCTCGTCGCGCGGGTCGAAGTAGCGATTCTGCCGGACGACGACCGACGGGTCCGGCAGGCCATAGGGATAGACGCCGCGGAAGTTGTTGATATGAGGCGCCTTGCAGGCGAGCCAGATTTTCGAGAACCCGTCGCCGCGGTGGTCGTCTCCCCAGACGCTCTCATCGTCGATGAGGGTGACGAGCTCGTCGAACACCGCTTCCGGCGAGAGCCCGGGGCGCGTCACGATCCTGACCCGGCCGCCGCCGTAGCGGTTGTCCGACAGGGCGGCCACCACGTCGCCGTCACCGGGAACGACAACGTCCTCGTTGAGGTAGAACCGCTCGAAAGCCACCGTCTCGCCGTGGGCGAGCGCGAAGACGTCGTGGCTGACACCGGCGGCGACGGCGAACAGCAGATAGGTGCCCCCGACCCGCGCCCGCCCGACCACGCCGCGCCGCGGCGGAATCGTCCGCTTGATCGTCGCCTTGGCCACCTCGACGTCGGGGACGTCGGTCTGCGCCATCGCGTAGCTGGCACCGATGAGAGCGCCTGTGAAGATGACGTTGCCGGCGAGCAGGGCGTAGCCGCCGACGGCGGTGGCCGTCCCGGCCGCCACCAGCGTCGTCCCGCCGATCGTCACCGCCGTCGTCGACGCCGTCGGGATCAAAAAGGCGATGGCCGCCGCGATGAACTGCGGCATCAGCGCCCCCCCGTGAAGGCGGCGAGCGACCACGCCGCGATCACCGGAAACGGCCCCGTGACGAACCCGCCCTCCTGCCGCAGCCGCCACCGTCCCGTCGGCACCATCACCCCTCCCGTCGCAAGCCACCGCACCCGCTCGCCGACGAGCCGGGGCGCCTTGACGATGGCGATGTCACCCGGCTCCGGCGCGTCCGTGGCCGTCAGGCCCGCGGCGGCGAGGTGCCGACGCATCGCCCCGACGAAGCCGCCCGGCTCGCCCCGCATCATCGCCCGCACGTCGTCGCCGCTGCCGTAGCGCCCGCGCCATCCCGCGGCGATGTCGATGCCGGTCGCCGCCATCCACCACGTCGCCGCCTCCATCGCGCAGTCGTCGATTCCCCAGGCGATACCGCCGCGCGCAGCCCGGGCGGCACTGTCGGCGAGGTAGGCCGGGAAAGCGGCGAGCCCCCTCACGGCCACGGCTTCTGCACCCCGCCGACGAGACGGGCGACGCCCTCGCAGGCCCGGTCGTCCTCGCTTCCCGGCCGCGACCGCTGGTCCTGACTGGTCCACGTCCCGTAGCCGGGCACCCGGCGGCCGACCGCGTGCGTCCCGAACGACACTACGGCGGTGCGCATCCGCTTCCCGCCGCCCGCCTCGTTGCGGGCATCGACGTCGGAGATCTTGCCGCGCTTGAGCCAGTGCACCGCGCCGATCTGCTGCCACTCGGCGCCGAGGTAGACCAGCCCGGCCCGGATCTCGGCGCCGATCACCAGATGCGCCTCCTCGCTCACCAGCCGCCGCATCTGCGCCGTCAGGCCCGTCACGGCGATGCCCGACTGTTCGGCGATGGCGTTGACCAGTTGCGAAAACGCCGGCATCTCCAGCAGCCGCCCGCCGCCGAGGTAGATCGCTCCGTCCTCGTCGAAGGCCGAGGAGCGGATCGGCAGGTCGCCGACCCCGGTCCAGATCCGCAACGTCCCGCCGTCGGTGAGTGCCACGCGGACGAGCCCGACCACCGAGACCGAGCCGCTTTCGAGGACCGCGAGTTCTTCGTCGGTGAACGCCGCCATCAGAACGCCTCGACCAGCACGGGGGAAACCTGCCCGAACCGCATCCGCCGCATGTCGTAGGCGCTCGATTCCTCGTCGAACAGCCGCATCACCACCCCGGGCGCGTCGAAGTCGAGCCCATCGCCGGCGGCGAGCCCCGCGAACAGCGGCCGGTGGATCTCGATCTCGACGTCGTCGCTGCCGAAGATCCCGTGCACCCGGCCGATGCCGTACATCCTCCGGCCGTAGAGCGGGTGGTCGACCGAAAACCGCTGTCCCTCGCGCAGCGGTCCCGCGCGCTCCGACGTCACCCGCAGGCGCATCGCCCGCGCCGGCACCGCCTCGCTCACCGTCACCACGATCACGTGCTGCGAATTCCACGCCCCGTCGTCGTAGCCGGACCCGTCCTCGAACGGGATCTGGTCGAGACGGCGCACCACCTGCCCGCCGATCGTCGGCCACGGCTGCCACAGCCGGTTCTTGGTGCAGGGCACCAGCACCGGCGTCTTGGCTCCCTTGAGCCGCCACATCAGCGCGTCCCACGCCGCCTCGATCGCGCCGCCGCGGATGTCGACGTCGCCGAAGGCGCATTGCCACAGCGGCCCGCCGAGGCTGTCCGTCGCCTGCACCACCCCGCCGATCGACGCCTCCGAAACCGTCGTGTGGTGCATCGGCGTCCAGCGCAGCAGCTGCTCGCGCATCAGTTCGCGCGGCCAGGTCTCCGGCAGGGTCAGGCTCGCCATCAGCCGGTCGTCCCGTAACGCTGGAAATGCATGCTGGCGTTCGGCGCCTGGTCGCGGCCGATCTTGAGAGCCTCGCCCTTGGCGGCCTGCGCCCGCCCGCTCGCCAGCCGGTCGACGCGAACGTAGAAGTCGCGGGTCGCGAACACCCTGAGCGCCAGCGGCTCCCGCTCGGCGTCGCGACGGCCGGCGAGCGTCTCCGGCCGCGGCGTCGCCGGCA
>CALCDT010000361.1 GCA_937900425.1 uncultured Alphaproteobacteria bacterium
GGAGGACGGCGCGGTCGAGATCGGCGCCGAGGTCGAGGGCGAGGCCGCGGCCGTGGATCGCCCGCGCCGGCGGCCCCGGCCGGATCAGCGGCCGGTCGCCGCCGCCGAGCACGAAGCCGGCGTCGGGAGCGACGATCAGCCGGGCGAACAGCTCCGGGTCGCCGCGGCGGTCGCCCAGCCGGTCGAGCGGTGAGAGCGCGTAGCCGGTGAGCCGCGACGGCTCCTCGTCGAGGAAGGCGAAAGGGTTCATGGCGGTCTCGCTGGAGGCTCAGCGCGGCGCGAGGCGGGAGCGCAGGTCGGCGACGAGGCGGTCGCGCTCGCCCTGCGACCACGGCTTCGGCGGCGCGACGCCCCACACCGGACCGGGCCAGGCGAGGTCCTCGCGCACCCGGGCGATCACGTGGACGTGCAGCTGCGGCACGATGTTGCCGAGCGCCCCGACGTTGAGCTTGTGGCAACGCACGGCGCTACGCAGTGCCTCGCCGGTGGCGGCGATCTCCTCCATCAGCTGCGCCCGGTCGGCCGGCGGCAGGTCGAGGATCTCGACGAGCCCGCGCCGGCGCGGCACCAGCACCAGCCAGGGATAGTTGGCGTCGTTCATCAGCCGCACCGCCGACAGGGCGAGGTCGACGACCGGCACGGTGTCGGCCTCTATGCGCGGATCGAGGGTGAAGGTCATGCGGCGGGGCCCGGTTGCGAGTGCGGCGATCCTGCCCCGCCCCCGCCGCGCCGGCAAGGCCGCGCTGCGAGAGCCCGCCGCATCGGTCGGCGGCCGGTGACGACATGCCTCGCCCGATCGCACGTCGCCGCGCCCGCGTGGGTGTCTCCGCCGCCGCGGGAAGCGACGGGCCGTTCGTGCCGAAGTCTCGCGGTGCCGAAGCCCTGCGGTGCCGAAGTCCTGCGGCGCCGTCAGCCCCGGCGCGCCGCCTCGATGGCGGCGACGTCGATCTTGGTCATGGTCAGCATCGCGTCGAAGGCGCGCTTCGCCTCCGCGCCGCCGGCGGCGAGCGCGTCGGTGAGAACGCGCGGCGTGATCTGCCAGGAGATGCCCCACCTGTCCTTGCACCAGCCGCAGGCGCTCTCGCGGCCGCCGTTGCCGACGATGGCGTTCCAGTAGCGGTCGGTCTCCTCCTGGTCGTCGGTGGCGACCTGGAAGGAGAAGGCCTCGTTGTGCTGGAAGATCGGCCCGCCGTTGAGGCCGAGGCAGGGGATGCCGAGGACGGTGAACGTCACCGTCAGCACGTCGCCCGCCTTGCCCGACGGATGATAGTCGCTCGGGGCCCGGAAGACGGCACCCATCGCGCTGTCGGGAAAGAGCGACGTGTAGAAGCGCGCGGCCGCCTCGGCCTCCTTGTCGTACCAGAGACAGATCGTGTTCTTGGCGATCGCCATGGCTCGTCCTCGCTCGTCACTGGCAATTCGCGGGCGACCGTGCGGCGGGTCTCGAAGTTCGCGGTGGCCGCAGCGGCCTCCTCGGATCGGGGTGTCAGCCGTCGATCTCGGGCTCGACCAGCCGCGCCAGGTTGCGCAGCGATTCCTGCCAGCCGAGATGGCAGGCCTCGACCGGAATGACGTCCGGGATGCCCTCCTGGACGATGGCGAGGTCGGTGCCGACCGAGACCTTCGTCAGCGTCACCGTCACCTGCATCTCGCCGGGCAGGGAGGGATCGTCGAAGCTGTCCGTGTAGCGCAGCCGCTCGCCGGGCACGAGTTCGAGG
The DNA here is from genome assembly GCA_937900425.1 of uncultured Alphaproteobacteria bacterium. Lineage (GTDB taxonomy): Bacteria > Pseudomonadota > Alphaproteobacteria > Rhizobiales > Pleomorphomonadaceae > CALCDT01. Next base: position 1,719 of record CALCDT010000361.1, read on the forward strand.
AAGCGCCCGCCGAAGGCGTTCGAGGCGCCGGTGGTGAAGTTGCGGAACGACATCCGGAAGTCGCCGCCCTCTCTCGCCTCGAGGTGGTGGACGGTGCAGACGAAGCCGTTCGGCGGCAGCCACTTCGCCAGTGCGTCGGCCTCGACGAAGGCGCGGTAGACCTTCTCCGGGCGCGCCGTCAGGACGCGGTGCAGATGTACGGTGCCGGGCATTGTCTCCTCCTCGCTGGTCGCCGTCGCCCCGAGGACGCTCGGGGTGAGGGGAAACCGACAGGGGCGGCGGTTTTTCCGGTGGTCGCACGAAAAAGCCCGCCCGGCGGTGCCGGGCGGGCTCGTCCTCGGATGCGCCGGGGCCGCGTGCGGCCCCGGCTGCGCCGTGCCTCACTGGAACGGCGCCGGGAAGATCACGTAGCTGCGCGCCTGGTCGCCCTTGCCCTCGGTGTAGCCGAAGGCGCCGTCGCAGGTGCGCTTGGCGACGCCGGCGTTGCCGGCGCAGTTGATGACGGCGTGGGTCTCCTTCGTCAGCCGCGGCGTCGCCGGGAACGGCGGCGTCTTGGTGATCTGGAAGCTGTAGGTCTGGCCGCGGTTGTCCTTCAGCGAGATGACGCAGCCGGCGATCTTCGAGAAGGGCAGGTTGAAGCCCGTATCCTTCGGGTTGACCGGCGTGTTCGCCGTCTTCGAGCAGACGCCGTAGTGGGTGTACTTCACCTTGTCGTTGGCGCCGTAGCCGAAGCTGACGCGGACCACCTTCGGCGCCGGCTGCACCGGGCCGGGGAACGAGAGGTAGTTGGTGACCTCGTTGCCGATGACGGTGGTGTAGGCGAAGGCGCCGGCCTCGCAGGCCTTCCGCGCCGCCTCGTCCTTGGTCGGGCTGCAGTCGACCACCTTGCGGGTCGCCGGGGTGGGCTTCGCGTCCTTCGGGAACGGCGGCTGCTGGTTGATGCGGAAGGCGTAGCGGCGGCCGGCGCTGTCGATCAGCGTGATGACGCAGGTCTTGATGCGGGTGATCGAGACGTCGAAGCTGGTGAAGCTCGGGTTCACCGTCTTGTTCGGCTCCTTGCAGATGCCGTAGCGGACGAACTTCACCGCCGCCTTCGGGTCGTAGCCGAACGGGATGTGGATCGGCGGCGTCGCCTCCTCGCCGTTCGGCAGGCCGCGCTTGCCGCCGACCGCGATGATGACGCCGTTGCCGTCGACCTGCATGTTGCCGAGCGCGTCGTCGACCGAATAGGCGTAGACGTTCTTGGCGCCGATATAGTCCTTGCCGTGGATCAGCTGGACATAGGGGTCGAACGACCCGTCCGGCAGCTCCTGCAGCTGGTCGAACATGCGCTTGACGACCTGGTATTTCTTGTAATTGTCGGCCTTGTAGCCCGGCGTGTTCTCTAGCAGATTGTCGGTCGGCTTGCAGTGCTCAGTATAGGGCGTCCAGGCGTAGACCTTGGCGATCAGCTTGTCGTCATCGGTCGCGACGGGCTTCTGCTTCGGATCGCAGCCGTTCGCCTTGTAGTTCTTGACGTAGGTCTCGTAGTTCTTGTCGAAGAGCTTCTTGATCTCGCGGAGCTTGACGCAGCGCGGCTCCGTGCTGGTGCTCCGGATGCAGGCGAGGAAGGCCGCCTTCATCCGGTCGATCGGCGGCCACGGCCGCTTCGTCAGGTCGGGCGGCACCTTCTTGCCGCGCTCGAGGATGTTGATCGGCGAGGGGATCTTCAGGATCGGCCGGCCCCGCGAATCGACGAAGGTCGGCCAGCCCTTGAAGGCCGGCGTCTGCAGGAACCTGTTCAGCGCCGCGTCGAACTTCTCCACCGGGATGATCATGCCGACATAGCCGACCTCCTCGTTGTTGAAGGGCTCCATCGCCACCGGCATGAACGCCCCGTCGACGTAGGAGACGTCGTAGTCGACGTTGTTCGGGTTGATCAGCCAGGGATTCTTCTCCTTGTCGATCGCCCCGAAGGTGTATTCGGTCAGCTGGGCCGGCACCGCGTGCGGAACGCCGGCCGGGTCCTTGTAGATCTTCAGCGGCCGGGAGCAGCCCGAGACGCAGACCGGCAGCGAGGCGCCGGCGATCGGCGTGACGAGGCTCTTCGCCGTCTTGTTCATGATGTCGACGAGCGCCGGCGGCGGCTTGCCGGTGCTCGCCGGCGCCCGGAAGATCTCGATGCGGCCGCCGCCCCACCAGTCGACGAACTGGTCGGTCTTCTTCGAATCGATCCTGTTCGTCGGCACCAGCTGCGACAGCAGCGGCAGCGTCAGCACCATCGAGCCGCCGGGCGGGATGCCGTTCGCCTCGGCGTTCAGGTAGAGGCGGAACTGGTTCAGCTTCGGGAACGGATTATCCTTCAGCTTCGAGACCGGGATCTTGCGGGCGGCCTGGATCCACTCGCCGCGGTCGGCGGTGCCGGTGGAGAGCACCGGGTAGATGTTGTAGTCCTTGGTGTTGTTGTAGATCTTGACGGTCATCCGCGGCTCGGCGGCGGCCTCGGCCGCCACGGCCGTCTCGATCGTCGCGGGCCCGGCGGTCGCGCCGCC
>CALCDT010000362.1 GCA_937900425.1 uncultured Alphaproteobacteria bacterium
GCGACCGCTTCCGCCGAGGAAGCGGCGCCGGGTGGACCCGAACCGGCCGCCCCCGCGAGTTCGGCCCCGGCGCCTGTGGCCGCCGGAGCCGGGGCCGTCGCCGCCGCGGTCGCGGCCGAGGAGGTCGATCTCTCCGAGGCCCTCGAGGAACTGCGCATCGAGCTGCGGGCGGCGGTGGCGGAGGTGCCGAATCTCGCGGACCACGTCGAGATGGCTCTGGAGCGTGCCGGCGGCGGTGCCGGCGAATGGCTGCCGGGGGCCGTGGCCTGGGGCGTGGCCGCCATCGCGATCGGCTGGATCGCGAATCTCCTGTTCCAGCGCTGGGCGCGCCGCCGGTGGCTGTCGGCACTGCCGACGGTGCCCGAGGAGATGCACCAACGCATCTCTTACCTGCTGATCTGCAGCCTCATCGGCATCGTCGGCACCGTCGTCCTCGGCGTCGTCGCGTGGATCGTCAACGAGTTCGTCCACGGGGGCACGCCGCTCGCGCACCGGACGGTGCTGGTGATGATCGCCGCCACCGAGGTGGCGCTCGTTCTCTTCACGGTCGCCCGCTGCGTCATCGCTCCGCACATGCCGCACCAGCGGGTCCTCAATCTGGACGACGTCGAAGCCCGCCGGCTCACCCGCCAGATCGGTCTCGTCATCCTGCTCGGTGCGCTGGTGCTCGGCGTCAACGGCTGGCTGTCTGCGCTCGAGACCTATGTCGATCCGACGCGCACCCTGTTCGACGCCGAGCGTGACCTCATCGCGATCCTGACGAGCGTCGTCACGGTGGCGCTGCTGATCTGGGTTTGCGTCTCCAACCGCCAGACCATCGCCGACGCCATCCTGCCGGCCGACGGCCGGCCAGTACCGCCGTGGAAACGATGGCTGGCCGCCCACTGGTACGTGTTCGTCATCCTCTATTTCATCGCCGCCTGGCTCGTCCGGTCGGTACGCCTGCTGCTGAACCAGCCCGGTGCGGAAGGCCTCATCACCGCGCCGGTCGTGGTGCTGTTCGGCGGCCTCGGTCTCTACGGCGTCGCCGTGCTGATCATCGAGCGGACGATGAAGCGGCTGCCCGAGCTCTATCGCGGCGGCGGCGACGGCGAGCGCCTCGCCGACTACCGCGACCTGCTCGAGCGGGGCGCCGCCGTCCTCATCACCTTCGGCGGCATCGCACTGGTGCTGCACCTCTGGGGCGTCGATTTCATCGGCCAGGCCGACATCGGCGGCCGCATCTTCGACGTGCTGCTCGTCGTCTTCCTCGGCTGGCTCGCCTACGACGCGGTAAAGATCTGGATCGACCGGCGCATCGCCGACGAGGATCCGCCGGAGACGTCCGGCGAGGCGTCGGACGTCGATTCAGGCGACGCGCCGATGACGACCGGCAAGTCCCGGCTCGCGACCATCCTGCCGCTGGTCCGGTTCTTCCTGCTCGCTTCCATCGTGGTGATGGTGGCGATGATGGCGCTGTCGCAGATCGGCGTCGACATCACGCCGCTGTTCGCCGGCGCCGGCGTCATCGGCCTCGCCATCGGCTTCGGCTCGCGCCAGCTCGTCGAGGACGTCATCTCCGGTGCCTTCTATCTCGTCGACGACGCCTTCCGTGTCGGCGAGTACATCGACATCGGCAAGGTCAAGGGCACCGTGGAGAAGATCTCCATCCGCTCGTTCCAGCTCCGCCACCAGAACGGCCCCCTCAACACCATCCGCTTCGGCGAGGTCGCCTCGGTCACCAACTTCTCGCGCGACTGGGCGATCATGAAGCTGCCGCTGCGCGTCCCGCTCGACGCCGACAGCGAGAAGATCCGCAAGATCATCAAGAAGGTCGGTCAGGAGCTCGCCGAGGACCCGATGTACGGGCCGATGTTCCTGCAGCCGCTGAAGTCGCAGGGCGTCTACCAGATGGACGACTCGGCGCAGATCATCCGCGTCAAGTTCATGACGAAGCCGAACGACCAGTTCGTTCTGCGGCGCGTCGTCTATCACCGCATCCAGGAAGCCTTCAAGAAGGCGGGAATCCCCTTCGCCAACCGGGTCGTCACGGTGCGGGTAGAGGGCGACGTGGCGGACGGATCCGCGCGCGCCCAGGCGATCCAGGCGGCCGCCAGCGAAGCGATCGCCGCCGCCGACGAGGCGGCCGCGAAGAAGGGATAGGGCGCGTCGTCGGCGCGCTTACTCGTCCGGGCGAAAGCGAGCGGGAAGGCGCCCGAAGACGGGACGGGGCCTCAGTCGAAGAAGGCGCGTGAGCCGGTTGCCCCGGTCGGCGGATCCGGGTCGGGTGCCCGCTTCAGGCGGCGAGGCTCTCGAACAGCGGTCGCCCGTCGGTGCCGCCGGCGAGATCCTCGATGAGGTTCTCCGGGTGCGGCATCATGCCGAGGACGCGCCGGCTTTCGTCGACGATGCCGGCGATGTCGTGGGCCGAGCCGTTCGGGTTGGTCCCCTCGACGTAGCGGAAGGCGACGCGGCCCTCGCCCTCGAGGCGCGCGAGCGTCTCGGCGTCGGCGAAATAGTTGCCGTCGTGGTGGGCGACCGGGCAGCGCAGCACCTGGCCGGGGGCGAAGGCCTTGGTGAACGGCGTCGCCGTCGTCTCGACCCGGAGCTTCACCTCGCGGCAGACGAACTTGAGGCCGGCGTTGCGCATCAGCGCGCCGGGCAGCAGCCCGGCCTCGGTGAGGATCTGGAAGCCGTTGCAGATGCCGAGCACGAGGCCGCCGCGGGCGGCGTGCGCCTTCACCGCGGCCATGATCGGGGCGCGGGCGGCGATGGCGCCGGAGCGCAGATAGTCGCCGTAGGAGAAGCCGCCGGGGAGCACCACGAGGTCGGTCCCGGCCGGCAGCTCCGTGTCGGCGTGCCACACCGCGGCGGGCTCGGTGCCGGCCGCGAGCTTCAGCGCGCGCATGACGTCGCGCTCGCGGTTCGATCCGGGGAAGACGACGACGGCGGACTTCATCGCAGGCTCCGTGGGGCGGGCTTCGGCCTCAGACGATCTCGATCGCGTAGGACTCGATCACCGTGTTGGCGAGCAGCTTCTCGCACATCTCGGCGATGCGAGCCCGGGCGGCGTTCGCGTCACTGTCGGTCAGCTCGAGGTCGATGACACGGCCCTGGCGGACCTGTTCGACGCCGTCGAAGCCGAGACTGGCGAGCGCCCCCTCGATCGCCTTGCCCTGCGGATCGAGGACGCCGTTCTTCAGGGTGACGATGACGCGCGCCTTCATGCTCTCTCTCGCTCGGAATCGCTGTCGCGGTGCCGCGGCCTTGCTACGCCGCGATGCCGGCGCGCGGCAAGGGCGCGTCCGGCATCCGTTCCCGGAAGTCACGCCCGGCGGCGGGACCGGGGATCAGTTGACCAGTATCGGACCCTGGCTCGGCTTGCGGTCGTTGTCGTTGAGGATGCCGAGGCGGCGGGCGACCTCCTGATAGGCCTCCAGCATGCCGCCCATGTCCCGCCGGAAGCGGTCCTTGTCGAGCTTGTCGTTGGTCGAGATGTCCCACAGCCGGCACGAATCGGGGGAGATCTCGTCGGCGACGACGATGCGCATCATGTCGCCTTCCCAGAGCCGGCCGGTCTCCATCTTGAAGTCGACGAGGCGGATGCCGACGCCGAGGAAGAGGCCGGCGAGGAAATCGTTGACGCGGATGGCGAGCGCCATGATGTCGTCGATCTCCTGGGGC
>CALCDT010000363.1 GCA_937900425.1 uncultured Alphaproteobacteria bacterium
GGCAGGCCTGCTCGCGGCGACGCCCGCCGTGCGCATCTTCTGCGCCGGCCGTACCCGCCTGCCGAACACCAGTTGCTTCGCGCTCGAAGGTCTTGCCGCCGAGACGGCGCTGATCGCCTTCGACCTCGCCGGCATCGCCCTGTCCTCGGGGTCCGCCTGCTCGTCCGGCAAGGTCGCGCCCTCCCACGTCCTTGCGGCGATGGGGGTCGGACCCGATATGTCGGGGCGAGCCTTGCGTGTCGGTCTCGGGCTGGAGACGGCCGCCGCCGACGTGGAACGTTTCCTCGCCGAATGGGTGAGGATATCGGCGCAGGCCCGGACCAGTTCACGAGACGGAGTTGGATCGACGGCGACGGGCGCGCTGAGCGCGGCCTGATGCCATGGCGCCGGTCGTCGCCGGCGCAGGACGACGAGAAATCCCGCGGTCCTTGAAACCGCTTCGGATGGAGTGATGAGATGCCTGCAGTTCAGGAGACGATCGCGACGGTGTCGGCGATCGACGTCGACAAGTACAAATACGGCTTCGAGACCAACATCGAGTCCGAGCTGGCGCCGAAGGGCCTGAACGAGGACATCGTCCGCTACATCTCGGCCAAGAAGGACGAGCCGGCCTGGCTGCTCGACTGGCGGCTCGACGCCTTCCGTCGCTGGCAGACGATGACGGAGCCGACCTGGGCCCGCGTCGACTATCCGAAGATCGACTTCCAGGATCTCCACTACTACGCCGCGCCGAAGAAGACGCCGGGGCCGAAGAGCCTCGACGAGGTCGACCCGGAACTGCTGGCCACTTACGAGAAGCTCGGCATCCCGCTGCGTGAGCAGGAAATCCTTGCCGGCGTCGAGAACGGCGAGCGCCGCGTCGCCGTGGACGCGGTGTTCGACAGCGTCTCCGTCGTCACGACCTTCCGCGCGGAACTCGCCAAGCACGGCGTCATCTTCTGCTCGATCTCCGAGGCGGTGCGCGAGCACCCGGAACTGGTGAAGCAGTATCTCGGCTCCGTGGTCCCGACCTCGGACAATTTCTATGCGACGCTGAACTCCGCCGTCTTCTCCGACGGGTCGTTCGTCTACATTCCCAAGGGCGTCCGCTGCCCGATGGAGCTCTCGACCTATTTCCGGATCAACGAAAAGAAGACCGGCCAGTTCGAGCGCACGCTGATCATCGCCGACGAGGGGTCCTACGTCTCCTATCTCGAGGGCTGCACCGCCCCGAGCCGCGACGAGAACCAGCTCCACGCCGCCGTCGTTGAACTGGTCGCCCTCAAGGACGCCGAGATCAAGTATTCGACGGTGCAGAACTGGTACCCGGGCGACAAGGAAGGGCGGGGCGGCGTCTACAACTTCGTGACCAAGCGCGGCGATTGCCGGGGCGACAACGCGAAGATCTCGTGGACGCAGGTCGAGACCGGCTCGGCGATCACCTGGAAGTACCCGAGCTGCATTCTGCGCGGCGACAATTCGGTCGGCGAGTTCTACTCGATCGCCATCTCGAACGGCCGCCAGCAGGTCGACAGCGGCACCAAGATGATCCACCTCGGCAAGAACACCCGCTCGCGGATCATCTCCAAGGGCATCTCGGCCGGCCACTCGAACAACACCTACCGCGGCCTCGTCTCCGCCAACCGCCGGGCCGACAACGCGCGCAACTTCACCCAGTGCGACAGCCTGCTGATCGGCGAGCACTGCGGCGCGCACACGGTGCCCTACATCGAGAGCCGCAACTCGACGGCCGTCTTCGAGCACGAGGCGACGACGTCGAAGATCTCCGACGACCAGATGTTCTACTGCACCTCGCGCGGGCTCTCCGAGGAAGAAGCGGTGGCGCTGATCGTCAACGGCTTCGTCAAGGACGTGCTCCAGCACCTGCCGATGGAGTTCATGGTCGAGACCCAGAAGCTGATCGGCATCAGCCTCGAGGGGAGCGTCGGGTGATGAACGAGAAGGTCGAGAGCCTGATCCTCGAACACCTGCGGGCGATGCGCTCCGACATGGCCGGCATGTCGGAGGAAATCCGCGGCATTCGCGGCGAGTTGCGGTCGATGAAGCAGCACATGGCTGCCTTCATGTCGCACGAGACCACGCAGGATGGCGACATCGCCTCGATCAAGCTCGACCTCGAACGGATCAGGAAGCGGCTGGACCTGGTCGACTGACCGTCACGACGGTTTGCTGCGCCGGTGGCCCAGTGAACCGCGCGACGGCGGACCAGAACCGCGACCGATGCGAATGATGACGAAACCGCCTCCGCCCCGTGCGTCGAGGCCCAACGAACGGAACGACACCAGAATGCTCGAAATCAGGAACCTCCACGCCCGCATCGCCGAGGACGGCACCGAGATCCTCAAGGGGATCGACCTCGTGGTGAAGCCCGGCGAAGTCCACGCCATCATGGGGCCGAACGGCTCCGGCAAGTCGACCCTGTCCTACGTGCTCTCCGGCAAGGAGGACTACGAGGTCACCGAGGGCGACATCCTGTTCAACGGCTCCTCGATCCTCGAACTCGGCCCGGACGAGCGCGCCGCGGCGGGCTTCTTCCTCGCCTTCCAGTATCCGATCGAGATCCCGGGCGTCGCCACCATGACCTTCCTCAAGGCCGCGCTCAACGCCCAGCGCAAGGCGCGCGGCGAGGGTGAGATCTCGACGCCGGACTTCATGCGGCTCGTCAAGGACACGTCGGCGCGCCTCAACATCTCGGCGGAGATGCTGAAGCGTCCGCTCAACGTCGGCTTCTCGGGCGGTGAGAAGAAGCGCAACGAGATCATGCAGATGGCGCTGCTGCAGCCCAAGCTCTGCATCCTCGACGAGACCGATTCCGGCCTCGACATCGACGCCCTCAAGGTGGTGTCGGAGGGCGTCAACGCGCTGCGCTCGCCGGACCGCTCCTTCGTCGTCATCACCCACTACCAGCGCCTGCTCGACCACATCGTGCCGGACGTGGTCCACGTTCTCTCCAAGGGCCGGATCGTCAAGACCGGCGGGGCCGAGCTGGCGCTCGAACTCGAGAAGAACGGCTACGCCGACTACGTCGACCAGGCGGCGTGAGGGGTGACCATGAGCGCCGAACCGATCCGCATGCGCACGCCGGCCGAGGAGAGCCTTCCCGCCCTCTTCGACGCCGCGCTCGACCATCTTCCGGGCAGCGACGCCGCCAAGGCCGAGCGGCGCGCGGCCATCGCGCTCGTCCGTGACAAGGGCCTGCCGCACCGCCGCGTCGAAGCTTTCCACTACACCGACCTGCGTGCCCTGATCCGCGAGGTTCCCGGGCTCGCCGCCGCCGCCGACAACGCCGTCGGCGCGCCGCTCGTCGAGGGTTCGGTGCTGGCCGGCTTCACCAACGGCCGCCTGACCCGGGTGCCCGAGGCCCGCGAGGGCCTCACCTTCGTCTCCTTCACCGAGTACGCGGCGACGCGCCTCGACGACGCCGGCGCGGTGTCGGCCAGCCTCGACGACACCGTGGTGAACCTCAACACCGCCTTCGCGACCGACGGCGCCCGCTTCACCGTCGGCACCGGCCTCGCCGAGGGTGCGGTGATCGAACTTCAGTCGGCGATGGTCGGCGAAGGCCAGGTCCATCTCGCCCACCGCATCGTCGTCGAGGCCGGTGCGTCGGTCACCGTCGTCGACCGCCAGAGCGGGCCGGACGCGGTGCCCTATCTCTCGACCGCGGTGCTCGACGTCGAGGTCGGGGAGGGCGCCTCGCTGACCCTCGTCCGCCTCCAGGAGGAGGGCGACGGCGCGACGCGGCTCGACCGCCTTTCGGTCACTCTCGCCGAGGGAGCGACCTTCGCGCTGCATCAGGTCGCCGCAGGCGGCGCGCTGTGGCGCGGGGAGATCCGCCTCGCCATCCTCGGCGACGACGTCACCGCCCATCTGAAGGGCGCCAGCCTGCTCAAGGGCAGGCAGCACGGCGACGTCACGCTGTTCGTTGACCACGGCGCCCTCAACGGCACCAGCACCGAGACCTTCAAGGTGGTGGCGACCGACGAGGCGCGGGCGGTGTTCCAGGGCAAGATCCTCGTCCGCCCCGGCGCCCAGAAGACCGACGGCAAGATGATGTCGAACGGCCTGCTGCTCTCCGAGAAGGCCGACTTCCTGACGAAGCCGGAGCTCGAGATCTTCGCCGACGACGTCGCCTGCGGCCACGGCGCCACCTGCGGCGACATCGACGAGACCCATCTGTTCTACCTCATGGCCCGCGGCATCCCGCGCCTCGAGGCGGAACAACTGCTCGTCGCCGCCTTCGTCGAGGAGGTGATCGACGAGGTCGCCAACGAGGCGTTGAAAGAGGCGATGGAGGCCCGGGTGGACGCCTGGTTGAAGGCGCGTTCGGCGGCGTGAGGGAAGGCCGGGCCTGGCGCCGCGGTCTGCTTCGACGGAGCCGGAGAGTGTTCCCGCCGGTCAAGGTCTCTCCGCCGTCATTCCCGCGCAAGCGGGAATCCAGCGGGCGGCAAGGGTGAACGTCTCCGGCTGAGGTTCCGCCGCGCCTCCGCTCTCCGCGATCCGGCCTTTCCCCGCGGAGGGCTGGATCGCGGAGAGCGGGAATGACGCCGGAGGGTGGGACGGAGCGAATCGTCACTGCCATGGCGGAGCGGCGAGGGGACGGGTCTCAGCGTCGCGGCACCGCCGCCGGAGTGTGGGGAGAGGGCGGAGCGTGTCGCGAAGCCCGGCGGCCTTCGGGGCCACCATCGACAGGAAGAGCATCATCATGGACGCGGTCGCAGCCCCTTACGATGTCGAGCGGATCCGGCGGGATTTTCCGATCCTGTCGAAGACCGTCTACGGCAAGCCGCTGGTCTACCTCGACAACGGCGCGTCGGCCCAGAAGCCGCAGGCGGTGCTCGACCGGATCATGACCGCCTACACCGAGGAATACGCCAACGTTCACCGCGGGCTGCACTTCCTCTCCAACGCCGCCACCGAGGCCTACGAGGAGGCGCGTGAGATCGTACGCGGCTTCCTCAACGCGGCGAGCACGGACGAGATCATCTTCACCCGCTCGTCCACCGAGGCGATCAACCTCGTCGCCGCCTCCTACGGTGGATCGGTGATCGGGGAGGGCGACGAGATCGTGCTCTCGATCCTCGAGCACCATTCCAACATCGTGCCGTGGAACTACTTCCGCGAGCGCAAGGGTGCCGTCATCAAGTGGGCGCCGATCGCCGAGGACGGCACCTTCCTGCTCGACGAGTTCGAGAAACTGCTGACGCCGAAGACGAAGATCGTTGCGATCACCCACATGTCCAACGTCACCGGGACGCTGGTGCCGATCCGCGAGATCACGCGCATCGCCCACGCCCACGGCGTCAAGGTGATGGTCGACGGCAGCCAGGGCGCCGTGCATCTTCCGGTCGACGTCCGCGACCTCGACGCCGATTTCTACGTCTTCACTGGCCACAAGGTCTACGGGCCGACCGGCATCGGCGTGCTCTACGGCAAGAAGGCGCTTCTGGAAGCGATGCCGCCCTTCATGGGCGGCGGCGAGATGATCCGCGACGTCACCGAGGACTTCGTCACCTACGCCGACCCGCCGCACCGCTTCGAGGCCGGCACGCCGCCGATCGTCCAGGCGATCGGCCTCGGCGCGGCGCTGCGCTACATGGACGGCATCGGCCGCGAGGCGATCGCCGCCCACGAGGCGACCCTGCGCGACTACGCCCACGAGCGGCTCGGCGCGATCAACGCCATCCGCATCTTCGGCACGACGAAGGAGAAGGGCGCCATCGTCTCCTTCGAGATGAAGGGGGCCCACGCCCACGACGTCGCCACCATCATCGACCGCCAGGGCGTCGCCGTGCGTGCCGGAACCCATTGCGCCCAGCCGCTGCTGGCCCGCTTCGGCGTCACCTCGACCTGCCGGGCCTCCTTCGGCCTCTACAACACGAAGGCCGAGGTCGACGCCTTGGCCGAGGCGCTCGACAAGGCGCGGAGACTGTTCGAATGAGCGACGAGACCATCGATACCGCGGCAACCGCCGCCAGCGCCCTGCCGCCCGAGGAAATCGACCGGCTGACCGACGACATCATCGCCGCGCTGAAAACCGTCTACGATCCGGAGATCCCGGCCGACATCTACGAACTCGGCCTGATCTACAAGATCGACATCGACGACGATCGCACCGTTGCCATCGAGATGACGCTGACCGCCCCCGGCTGTCCCGTCGCCGGCGAGATGCCCGGCTGGGTCGAGAACGCCGTCGGCGCGGTGGCCGGCGTCGGCGACGTCAAGGTGCGGATGGTGTTCGATCCGCCGTGGACTCAGGATATGATGTCCGAAGAGGCCCGGGTGGCGCTCGACATGTACTGACCCCATATCGGGGATGGACGACCTGACCCCGTGTCCGGCCTTGAACCGGAACCCGAGCGAGAAGGTGATGAAAATGGCTATGAGGCCGAAACTCGCCGTTATGACGATCACCGATCGGGCGGCGGAGCGTGTGCGTGAAATCGTCGAGGACGCCGACGAACCGGTGATCGGCATCCGCGTCGGCGTGAAGAACGGCGGCTGCGCCGGCATGTCCTACACCATGGAGCGGGTCGGCGCCGCCGATCCGGCGGACGAGCGGATCGACGACAAGGGCGTCACCGTCTTCGTCGATCCGAAAGCCGTGCTGTTCCTGCTCGGCAGCGAGATGGATTTCGAGACCTCCGCCCTGCGCTCGGGCTTCACCTTCCACAACCCGAACCAGGTCTCCGCCTGCGGCTGCGGCGAATCGGTGAACCTGCGCCCGGCGGAGGCGGGATGACGGGATCCGGGTCTTTTCTCCGGTCGTCCCTCTCTGCCGCCCGCCCCCTCATCCGCCCTTCGGGCACCTTCTCCCGCGAGGAGAGAAGGATTTCGCCGCTTGGCTCGCGAAGACGATGACGCGCGCCTGCTCAAGCCATGGCAACGCTCCGATCTCCGGCGCCTGAGCTAAACGAGAAACTCACCGCAGCCACCCCCTTCTCCCCTTGCGGGAGAAGGTGCCCGAAGGGCGGATGAGGGGTGGACCCGCCCCCGACTATCCCCGAGCCGACGAGACCTGCATGGCCCTGTTCGACCGCCTCAAAGCCGCGCGCGCCGACGACTGGAGCGCTTATGTCGACCATGAGTTCGTCCGCCGTCTCGGCGCGGGCACGCTGCCGGAGGCGGCTTTCCGGACTTATCTCGTCCAGGACTACCTGTTCCTGATCCAGTTCGCCCGGGCCTATGCGCTGGCGGTGTTCAAGGGTCGGACCCTCGCCGAGATGCGCTCGGCCCACCGCGGCGTTTCGGCCATCCTCGACACCGAGATGGACCTCCACGTCGCGTTCTGTGCCTCCTGGGGCATCGACGAGGCCGAGATGGAGCGGGCGCCGGAGGCGCGGGCGACGACGGCCTACACCCGCTTCGTGATCGACACCGGCCTGCGCGGCGACCTGCTCGACCTTCACACCGCGCTCAGCCCCTGCGTCATCGGCTACGCCGAGATCGCCCGACGTCTGGCGGCGACACCCGAAGGGGCGCACGCGGGAAATCCCTATGCGGCGTGGATCATGGAATACGCCGGCGACGCCTACGGCGAGGTGGCGGCCCACGCCGTCGCCCGGCTCGACGCCCTCGGTGAGGACCTGCTGACGGAACGGCGGTTCGAGCAGCTTGCCGACGTCTTCGCTCAGGCCTGCCGGCTCGAGGCCGACTTCTGGCAGATGGGCCTCGACGGCGCGGAAATGCCCTGACGGTGCGACCCTGCGGTCAGGCCGCGGTTCCGGGACGCCGGCGGACCGGCCCGTCGAGGTCGGCCTCGGTGCAGACGCGGTTGCGGCCGGTGTGCTTGGCGAGATAGAGCGCGGCGTCGGCCCGCTCGATCAGCGACTGCACGGTATCCCGGGCGCGATGGACGGCGACGCCGATCGAGATCGTGACGTTGCCGAGATTCTCCCCGGTCGACCGCTTCATCAGTTCCTTGGACATCACCGCCGCGCGGATCTGCTCGGCGACGACGTTGGCCCCGGCGAGATCGGTGCGCGGCAGGATGATCGCGAACTCTTCCCCGCCGTAGCGGCAGGCGATGTCCTGGCCCTTGACGTTCTGCTTGACCGACAGCCCGACCAGCCTCAGCACCTGGTCTCCGGTCTGATGGCCGAAGGTGTCGTTGAACTTCTTGAAATGGTCGATGTCGGTGACGAGCAGGGCGAAGGGCTCGTGAGCCTCGCTGGCCTGCGCCACCGCGCGCTCGATCGACTGGTCGAAATGCTTGCGATTGGCGAGCGTGGTCAACTCGTCGGTCAGCGATTCGAAGCGGATCGCGTCGAGGCTCTCATGCAGTTCGGCGATCTGGCGCCGCGATTCCGCGAGCTGGGTCTCGAGCTCTCGGTTGACGGCCTCCGTCTTGCGCGTCGCCGCGATCACTTCACCGACGATGTGGATGATCACGCCTCGGTCGGTGGCGCCCTCGAGCGCCTCCGAGGCGCCGTGCAGAGATGAGCAATAGTCGGACGTCGTGGCGATCGACGTGTTCATCGCGTCGACGACGCCGGCGATTTCGGAGGAGATGCGAGTGCCTACGTCGTCGATGCGGTCGGCGATCCGGCTCGGCGAGAGGAACTGGGCGTAGACCCGGTGGACTTCGTCGATGGTGATGCGGCCGCGGGTGCGCAGAATGTCGTTGATCGCCTTGTTCAGCGCATGGTTGAACCCGGCGCAGTAAGTATACCACAACTCATAGTGGCGTGGATAAGCGGCAATCTCGTTTCGCTTGAGCTGGCCGATCGCCGCCTCGCCGTAAACGATGGTCCGTTCGTATTCTTCGCGCGTGCTCATCCAGCTTTCCGACAGATTGAACCCCACTCTTCTCCGCATCGTGTCATGCAAAGCTTGAAGGTGAAGTTAATCGGTCGTGAACTTCGCTAAGGTGGCCGGAGCGACAAGCTCTGACGGGTAGATTAATGAATGAATACTATTGGCAATTTGCAAGAACGCTGTTCGCCCTCGTCGGGGTTGCCAGCGAACGCGGCAGATCCGCGTTCGGCCGGTTCGGACCCGACCCGGCCGGCGGACGCCGCGACCGGTCGCGGCGCCGGGTCGGTCCGTCGTCAGGAGGCCTGCTTCTCGGTGCGCACCGGGCGCAGCAGGAAGGCCGGCACGTGATCGCCGAGGCCGACCACGCCGTCGTCGAGATCGCGGTCGCGGCGATTGCGGTCGCGATGTGACGACTGCTGACCGCGCGACTGCGGAGCGGCGGCGACCCGGGGCGAAGGCTGGGCCGGGGCGCGCTGCGGCTGCGCCGCGGCCTCGCGAGGAGCGCGTTCACGGGGGGCGGCGGCCGGAG
>CALCDT010000364.1 GCA_937900425.1 uncultured Alphaproteobacteria bacterium
CCGCAGCCGAGCGCGGCGCCGCTCGCGGTGACGGCGCCGTCCGGCGCGGTGGTGACGGTGGCGGTGCCGACGCCCACGCCGGCGGCGCAGCCGGAGAGGGCGAAGGCGAGAACGAGGGCGGACGGAAGGATCGGACGCATCGGGCGGGCTCCGGTTGATCGGGAGGTCCGATCCTGCCCCCCGATCCCGCCGGGATCGTGACCCGCCGCGGCACCCTCCCCGAGCCGCGGGAGCGGACCGCTCTCCCGCCCCGCCCGCTCCTGTCCCTCGCCTATTTGTCGATGACGAGGTCGCTCTTCGGCTTGGCGCAGCAGATCAGCACCATGCCCTGGTCGATCTCGCGCTGGCGGATGCCGCCGGCGTGTTTCATGTCGACCTCGCCGGAGACGAGCTTCGACTTGCAGGTGCCGCACATGCCCTTGGTGCAGGAGGCCGGCAGCCGCATGCCGGCGCGGCGCGCGGTCTCCAGCACGAAGGCGTCCTCGGCGACCTCGATCACCTTCTTCGATCGCGTGAACTCGACGCGGAAGGTCTTCACCCCGCCGTCCTCGGCGGCGACCACCTCGGCGGCCACCTCCGGCTCGGCGGCGGCGAGCGTCGCGAAGTCGAAGCTCTCCTCGTGGTGGCGCGCCATGTCGAAGCCGGCCTCCGCCAGCATGGCCCGCACCGCCGCCATGAACGGCGCCGGGCCGCAGACGAAGACCTCGCGCGAGGCGAAGTCGGGAGCGATCAGCTTCAGCATCGCCAGCGACAGCCGGCCCGAGAAGCCGTTCCAGCGTTCGGCGACGCTGTCGGCCTCGCAGATCGGGGCGAAGCGGAAGGCCGGCATGTTGCGGGCCATCAGCTCCAGCTCGGCCCGGAACACGATGTCGGCCGGCGAGCGCGCGGCGTGGACGAAGACGATGTCGCGCGGCTCGGCGAGGTCGTGGAAGGTGCGCGCCATCGACATCAGCGGGGTGACGCCGCTGCCGCCGGAGAGGAACAGGTAGCGGGGCGCCGGATGCTCGACGCAGGTGAAGTCGCCCATCGGTCCGACCGCCCGGATTTCCGAGCCCGGCTTCAGCGTGTCGTGCAGGAAGTTGGACACCGGCCCGCCCGGCACCCGCTTCACCGTGATGGCGATCGTACCCGGCCGGGTCGGCGCCGAGGAGATCGTGTAGCAGCGGTTGATCCGCTCGCCGGCGACGTCGAGGTCGAGGGTGAGGAACTGGCCCGGCTTGTAGGCGAAGCGCCGCGGCTCGCGCGGGGCGAGCACGAAGGTGCGCACGTCGTGCGTCTCCTCGCGGACCTCGCGCACGACGAGGACGTCGTCGGCTTCGGGGTCCCAGAGCGGCAGGGCGGGATCGAGGAAGCCGGCGACGGCGTCGGTCATCGTCAGGGATCCGTCGGTCAGGCGCCGTGGGCCTCGGCCATGCGGCCGACGTACCAGTTGCAGAAGCGCTCGACCAGCATCTCGGTGTGCGGCGAGTAGGGGCCGGGCTGGTAGGCCGGGCTGCGGGCGCCCTCCTGGCAGTAGCCGACGAGGGTCGAATCCTGGTCGTTGGTCGCGACCCAGACCGCCTTGAGGTTCTCCACGTCGTAGTCGACGCCCTCGACCGCGTCCTTGTGGACCAGCCACTTGGTGCGCAGCAGCGAATGCTCGGCGTCGATCGGGAACACCGCGAAGGTGACGGCGTGGTCGGCCATGAAGTGGTGCCAGCTGTTGGGCTGGGTCCAGAAGTGCAGCGCGCCCGACTTCGGGTCGTTGAACCGGCCGAGCAGCTTCCTGCAGGCCGCCTTGGTGTCGAGCGTGTGGCTCTCGGCGTCGCCGTCGAGCGGCAGCCGCTCGGTGCGGAAGCCGGTGACCATGTCGTCGAGATGCTCGAGGCAGCGCGAGGGGAAGCCCGAGGCCTCCCAGGCGCCGTGGTTGTCGTCGACGAGGCAGGCGTAGCGTTCGGCCTGCTGGCGGCCGGCCTCGTCGAGCTGCTCGGGCGCGAAGCCGAAGCCCTCGGCGAACAGCGGCACGGTCAGCTCCGGATGGTTGCCCGCGCAGTGGTAGCACTCGCGGTTGTTCTCCATGGTGAGCTTCCAGTTGCCCGGTTCGATGATGTCCATCTCGAAGGCGACCTTGGTGTTGCGAAGGTCGTGCGGGGCGAGATAGGGCGTCATCAGACCGGCCATCACCTCGAAGTCGGCCGGCGGCTCGTCGGCGAGGCAGATGAAGAGGAGACCCTCCAGCGAGCGGATGTGGACGGACTTCAGCCCGTGGCAGGAGGTGTCGAAGTCGTTGCCCATGTGCTCGGCGTAGAGCAGCTTGCCGTCGAGCCCGTAGGTCCAGGCGTGATAGCGGCAGACGAGGTTGCCGACGCTGGTCTTGGGGTCGTGGACGATGCGGGCGCCGCGGTGGCGGCAGACGTTGTGGAAGGCGACGACGTTCATGTCGTCGTCGCGCACGATCAGCACCGACGTGCCGCCGATCTCGACGACGTGGACGTCGCCGGGCTCCGGCACGTCGGCCTCGACGGCGACGTAGATCCAGTGCCGGTGGAAGATCGTTTCCATGTCGGCGGCGAAGATCTCGGGCGAGGTGTAGAACGGCGCTTCGAGCGTGTAGCCGGGGCGGCGGCGCTTGAGGAGGGCTTTCAGCGGGGTCTGGGGCACGTCGAGCATGGCTGGCCTCCATCGGCGAGGCGGGCGCGGGGCCGCCCGCCGCCTTTCGAATATCTCCAGACTTTGTGGCCGGATCGGGCCGTCGCACTTGTGCGGATGCGACATGCCGGCGCCCGCGTGCGACATGTCGGCGGGCGGCGGTTTCGGGGGGGTGGCGTGCGGCCTATTCGAAAACCCGCTGGCCGGCGAGGGCGCTCGTCGCCGCGGACGGGGTGACGACGCGCGAATCGGACGGCGTGAAGCCGTGCATGGCCTTGAACTGGCGCGAGAAGTGGGCGCAGTCGGCGAAGCCGGCGTCGAGGGCGATCGCCGTCACCGAGCGGTCGGTCGTGTCGAGCAGGAAGCGGGCGTAGCGCAGGCGGAGCTGGCGATAGAATTCCGCCGGCCGCTGGCCGAGCATGGTCTGGAACAGCCGCTCCAGCTGCCGGGTCGAGACCCGCAGCCGCCTGGCGATGTCGGCGATCGGTAGCGGCGTCGCGATGTTCTGCTCCATGAGCAGCAGCGCCCGTCGCACCCGCTCGTCGGCGACCTGCTCGGCGACCGGGGGATGGGGCTGGGCTTCGCCGGCGCCGCGGGCGCGGTCGAGCAGCAGCACGTGCCGGCTCTTCTGGGCGACCGAACGGCCGATGTGGCGCTCGATCAGCGCGGTGGCGAGGTCAGCCGCCCCGCCGCCGCCGGCGCAGGTGATGCGGTCGCCGTCGATGACGTAGAGCCGGTCGGCCACCGGCATGTGGTGGGGGAATTCCTCGAGGAAGTCCTGGTAGTGGTACCAGGAGACGCAGCAGCGGCGCCCGGTCATCAGCCCGGCGCGGGCGAGCACGAAGCTGCCGGTGCAGATGCCGACCAGGGGCACGCCCGCCGCCGCGGCCCGCTTCAGGTAGGCGACGGTCTCGGCGTCGAACTGCGGGCCGGCGTGGAGCAGCCCGCCGACGACGACCACGTAGTCGAAGCGCGAGGGGTCGAGCAGGCCGGCGGTCGGCGAGACCTGGATGCCGCAGCTGGCGCGGATCGGATCGGCCCGCGCGGACATCACCTGCCAGCGGGCGAGGATCGGCCGCGAGCGGTCGCCGTCGTCGGCGGCAAGGCGCAGGTGGTCGACGAACAGCGAGAAGGCGGACAGCGTGAAATTGGACGCGAGCAGGAAGCCGACCGACAGCGAGGGCGCCGTCTCGTCCCGCCGCTGGCCCGTCCTCGTCGTCCGCGCTTCCGCCATCACCCGTCCGCTCGCTCGTCCCGGCCCTCGCCGGAGGGTCGTGCGACGATCCTACAGCAAAATCCGGACCGGCAAAATCCGGACCGGCTGGACGCGACCGGATCGGCCGGCTCGGGGAGCGGAGCGGGTGCGGCCGTTCCAGGCGGAGGGCGCCCGCACGGTCGCAGGACGACCGGGCGGACCGGAGCTCAGCCGAAGGCCTCCTCGAAGGCGACGACCTCCTGGCGCTGGGTGCCGAGCTTCTCGATGCCGAGGGTGACGACGTCGCCGGACTTCAGGTATTTCGGCGGCTTCATGCCGAGGCCGACGCCGGGCGGCGTGCCGGTGGTGATGATGTCGCCGGGCACCAGCGTCATGAAGCGGCTGACGTAGGAGACCATGGTCGGCACGTCGAAGATCATCGTGCGGGTGTTGCCGCGCTGGCGCTTCTCGCCGTTGACGTCGAGCCACATGTCGAGGGCGTGGGGGTCGCCGACCTCGTCGGCCGTGACCAGCCAGGGGCCGATCGGGCCGAAGGTGTCGCAGCCCTTGCCCTTGTCCCAGGTGCCGCCGAGCTCGATCTGGTATTCGCGCTCGGAGACGTCGTTGATGCAGACGTAGCCGGCGACGTGGGCGAGCGCCTCTTCCTTCGTCACGTGGCGCGCCGTCGTGCCGATGACGATGCCGAGTTCGACCTCCCAGTCGGTCTTGGTCGAGCCCGGCGGCATCACCGTGCGGTCGTTCGGCCCGCACAGGCACGAGGTCGCCTTCATGAAGACCACCGGCTCCTTGGGGATCGCCATGCCGGCCTCCTCGGCGTGGTCGGTGTAGTTGAGGCCGATGGCGATGAACTTCGCCACGCCGGCCACCGGGCAGCCGATCCGCGGCTCGCCCTCGACCGCCGGCAGGCGGGAGACGTCGAGCCCGGCGAGGGCGGCGAGCGAGGCCGGCGACAGTCTCTCGCCGGTGAGATCGCCGATCAGCGGCGTCAGATCACGGATGCGGCCCTCGGCGTCGAGCAGACCGGGACGTTCGGCGCCGGGCGGGCCGTAGCGCAGCAGCTTCATCGGACGGGTTCCTCCTCTGGATGATGTTCTGGTGGCGGGACTCGGGCAAGGGCTTCGGCTGTGGCGGCGGGCGTCGGCGGCGCCTCGCGGCGTGGCGCGACGAGAGGGAAACCGGGGAGCGCGGGCCCCCCGCGTCGCGGCCGGCCGTCAGGGAAGGTGGAACATCGGCCGCAGCGGCACCTGGTCGGGCACGTCGTCGGCGTCGGTCGCCATGATGTCGGCCATGAAGGCCCACCAGCGCCGCACCACCTCGCTCTGTGGCAGGGCGTCCATGCCGTGATCGTCGGTGCGATCGAGCACGGCGAACAGGTGATGGGTCTGCGGATCGAGGAAGATGCGGTAGTTGGATACCCCCGCCGCCTTGAGCGCCGCGGCGAGCTCCGGCCAGATCGCGTCGTGGCGGGCCTTGTATGCCGCCTCCTGGCCCGGATCGAGCCGCATGCGGAAGGCGATGGTCTCCATGGGGCCTCCGGAAGTGCAGGGCGTGCGGCGCCGGGCCGGGCTCATTCGTCCCGATCGGTCCGGCCGGCGTCCTCCTCGCGGGCGACCAGCGCGGCCAGCGTCGCCGCCATCATCGCCAGCGCCGGCGTCGCCCCGGTCTCGGGATCGGGGTCGGCGTAGCTGTCGGCGCCGACGAGGGCGGTCGGCGGGTTGCCGCCGGGCGAGAGCGAGCAGCTGAGCGCCCACCAGCCCTCGGGCAGCAGCGTCTGGGCGTAGTGCACGGCGGTGTCGAGCGAGCGGGTCGGGTCGCCGCTGGCGATGACGTGGTCGGAGCGCGGATCGGAGCTGTTGACGTAGGCGTAGTAGATCTGCATCAGCTCGCGGTCGAACACGTCCTGTGGCTCGGGAACCTTGCGCAGCCGCTTCAGGAACTGCTTCAGGTTGGCGAGAGGACGCTGATCGGTGGCTGCGACCAGGCGGATCTGGGCATCGACACCGACCTTTCGGCCGTCCGCGCCCTCGGGCTCGCCGAGCAGGGCCTCCTTGCGCTGCTGGACGATCTTGGCGGCGCTGCGCACGCCGTCGAGATAAGCCTCGCGACGCAGGCTTTCCTCGCGCTCGCGCATCTTCGCGATATGGTCCGCGAGCTGGGCGACGAGTGCCCCGGCTTCGCCCTTGGGATGGGCGGCGGTGAACTTGCGCGCCTTGTCGAGAAGGGTTTCGATCGAGATTGCCAGGGTCTGCTCGTCCATCGTCACCGGTCCGGTCATCCTGTCGTCAGCCTCGCCCCATCCCATAGGCCGATGACGCCGGATTGGGAAGGGGGGCGGATCGCGCGATCGTCGCCGGCGGGCGAGAGGCTTGGCGCCGTGCGGCGTTGGATGTAAGAGTCGCGAGGACTTGGACCTTGCTCGTCCCCGTCGCCCGGATGGCGCGGCGGTCGAGAGTTCGGCGAGGGCGCGGGCGCCGGACGAGGGGGGGCGCCGGCGCGCCGTCCCACCGTTGCCGGCGGATCGGGCAATTCCGCCACATTCTCGGCGCCTTCGTTGCCGATGAGGAAGCCCGACGATTGCGGGCAGAGGCGTGCCGGGACGCGCCGCCCGCGCTCGCGGGCCAGACGAAAGGGCTATTCGTGGCCAATGCCGAAGACAGATCGTCCCTGAAGCCGAACCGGCCGCCGCCGGAGGTGCTGATGCGCCTCGACCGGATCCGTCCGGTGCCCGCGCCGGTTCCGCCGGCGCGCGAGGAGGACGAGCCTGGCCCGCTCACCGTCGAATCCGCTCCGCCGCCGGCGACCCGGCCCGGCGACCGTCCCCCCGCGCCGACCGGCCTGCCCGAACTGCCGAAGCGCTGGCAACCCGGTGCCGTCACCCGGGACGGGTCGACCCGCCGCCGCCGGTCCCGCGCCCTGATCTCCTTCCTCGTCGTCGTCCTGTTGCCGACCCTCGTCGCCGGCATCTATTTCGCCTTCATCGCCTCGCCGCAGTACATGTCGGAGTTCCGCTTCTCGGTGCGTCCTGTCAGCACCGGCAACCTCGCGGCCATGGCGGCGAGCGGCGATGCGACGATGATCATGTCGGACAGCTACATCGTCGCCGACTACGTCACCAGCCGCGACGTGCTCGACGAGTTGCAGCGCCAGCTCAACCTGCGCGATCTCTACACGAAGCCCGGCATCGACTATCTGTCCCGCTTCGATCCGGAGGGCTCGGTCGAGGAGTTCGTCAGCTACTGGCAGGGGCGCATCAGCTCCTACTTCGACCTCGTCACCGGCATCACCACGGTCGAGGTGACGGCCTTCTCGCCGGAAGACGCCCACCGCATCACCTCGATCGTCAAGCAGCTCTGCGAGGCGCTGGTCAACGACATATCCGAGCAGGCCCGCCGCGAGCAGGTCAATTTCGCGCAGGCCGAACTCGGCCGCGCCGAACAGCGGCTCACCGACGCCCAGCGCAAGGCGTTCGATTTCCGTAATCAGATCAATACCATCGATGCGGCCAAGAGCGCCGAGGCCGACTTCGGCATCGTGACCCAGCTGCGCACGACGCTCTCCCAGCTCAGGACCGAATACGCCTCCTCGCGGGCCGCCTCGCTGACCGACGACGCCCCGACCCAGCGGGCGCTGCGCAACCGCATCGCGGCGACCGAGGAACAGCTCAAGCTGATGGAGAGCCGGGTCTCGTCCCGTCCGGAGGACGGCAACGCGATCGGCAGCGGCGCCGAGGTGATCGGCAATTACGAGAGCATCCAGCTCGAGCAGACCATCGCCCAGCAGCTCTACGAGTCGGCCCTTCGCAATTTCGAGAACGCCCGGATGACGGCGGCCAACAACCTCATCTATCTCGCCACCTACGTCCAGCCGAGCCTGCCGCAGCGCGCCGCCTATCCGCGCGTCTTCATCGACACCATGCTCGTCTTCCTCTGCGGCTTCGGGGCGTGGGTCGTGCTCGGACTGATCTTCACCAGCCTCAAGGACCACGCCTGACCGGCGCTCGCCGGCCGGCCAACATCGCGGGCGGGGCGGCGCAGTCCGTCCGCCCGCCCGGATCACGGGATCGAGCGGACGCGTGTCTATCGAGTTCATCAACGTCGACAAGACGCTCCGCCGCGCCAAGGAAGAGACGGAGGTCCTGCGCAAGGGCCAGCTCGCCATCGCCGACGGCCAGACGGCGGCCGTCCTCGCTCCGCCGGGCATGGGCAAGACGACCATCGCCGGCTTGATGACGGGGCAGTATCAGCCGACGGCGGGGCGGGTCGTCCGGCGCGGCCTCGTCTCGTTCCCGGCGGGCGCGCAGGCCGCGTTCAACCCCAATCTCTCGCTCCGCGAGAACCTCGCTTTTCTCTGCCGCGTCTACGACTTCGACACCGCCGCGATCACCCGCTTCGTCGCCTCCTTCACCGGGGCGGGCGACCGGATCGACACGCCGTTCCGGCGGCTCGACCGCGAATTCCGCCGGGTCGCCACCCTGATCGCGACCTACGCCATGCCCTTCGACCACTATATCGTCGACGGCCCGGCTCTCGTCCGCACCGACCCCTGGCGGGCGCTGCTGGAGCACATGATCGCCGAGCGCACCAGGGAGGCCGGCTTCGTCTTCTTCTCCTCCACGTTGAAGACGATCCCCGCCGGCTGCTCGCTCTACTACGTCCTCATCAACATGCGTCTCGTTCTCGCCGAGAACCGCGAGACGGCCGAGAAGCTGCTGCAACAGGCGGGGCCGGGCAAGGCCAGCAAGGCCGGGGAGAGATCGCGCGAGGAGGAAGAGGAAGACGATGCCCTCGACTTCTGACGCCTCTGCCGCGGGGGCCGGGCGGCGTGCCGGCCCGGCGTCGGGCGCCGTCTCCGGCGCCGGCGGGGCGCGGCGATGACCGATGTCCTCCTCGACGTCACCCGCCTGTTCCGCCGCCGACGCGATACCGCGCCGACCGGGGTCGACCGGGTCGAACTCGCCTATGCCGAGGGGCTTCCCGCCCGGCTCGGCGCCCGGCTGCGCTTCTGCCTGCGCGATAGCGGTCGTCTCGTCTTGGTGCCGGATGCGGAGGCCCGCGGCGTGCTCGCCGCGATGACGGCCTCGTTCGGCACCGGCGGCGGCCTCGACGACCAGGCCGCCGCCGGCCGGCTCGGC
>CALCDT010000365.1 GCA_937900425.1 uncultured Alphaproteobacteria bacterium
CCATCGCCGGCGGATAGAGCACGTCGACCGGCACCATCTTGTCGCCGTCCATGACCTTCTTGATCATGTCCTTGGAGCCGGCGCCGCCGACGACATACTTGATGTCGGTGCGCTGGGCCTGCTCGATGGCTTCGAGGACGCCGACGACCATGTCGTCGTCCTGGGCCCAGACCACGTCGATCTTGGGATATTTGGTCAGGAAGTCCTGCATCACCTTGAAGGCGTCGTCGCGGTTCCAGTTGCCGAACTGGCGGTCGAGGATCTTGACGTTGGAGCCGGCGATGCCCTTGTCGAAGCCGTCCTGGCGCTGCTGGTCGATCGGGATCGGCATGCCGCGGATCACCACCACCTCGGCGTCGGGATCGTTCTCGGCGATGTACTTGCCGGCGACCTCGCCGAGCGCCGGGTTGTTGCCGGCGACGTAGAGGTCGCGGACGCTGTCGTCGTTGGTCGAGGGGGCGCGGTCGACGAGCGCGACGAACTTGCCCTTGTCCTTGATCTCGCGGATGGCGTTGACCAGCGGATCGGGATCGGTCGGCAGGATGACGAGGGCGTCCATGCCCTGGGTGTCGAGGTCCTGCACCGCGTTGGCCTGGCTCGCCGGATCGGGCGAGGTCTTGACGACGACGTTGAGGTTCGGGTGCTGCTCCATCAGCTTCGCGGCGACGCGCTCGGCGTGGTAGACGACGCCCGCCGTCCAGCCGTGGTCGGCGGCCGGGATCGAGACGCCGATGGTCAGCTTGTCCTGGGCGAGGGCGGTGCCCATGGTCGTGGCGAGCGCCACCGCGGCGAGTCCGACGATGATCTTGCGCATGTTGTGTCCTCCCATTCAGATCTTGTCTTGTGCGAGCGGGCGATCTGCGACCCGATCCGGTTCACGTCCGGGCGGCCGATCCGCCCGGGAGGGTGAAGGTGTTGCGCGCCGCCGGTGCGACGGCGCCTGCCGCGGCCCCTTCGGGCGCCGGCCTAGCGTTTGCGGACCAGCGAGCGCTGGACCAGCATGGCGACGATGATGATGGCGCCCTGGATCGCGCCGAGCAGGTATTCGCTGACGACGTTCGAGAGCAGCATGATGTTGCCGACGATCTCGAGGATGAAGGCGCCGCAGACCGTGCCCCAGACCCGGCCGACGCCGCCGCGCAGCGCCGTGCCGCCGACGACGACCGCCGTGATCGCCTGCAGCTCCCACATCGTGCCGGTCGTCGCCGTGGTCGAGGAGAGGCGCGGGATGTAGACGGCGCAGGCGATGGCGACGCAGAGGCCCTGGATGACGTAGGTCAGCGTGCGCACCCTGACGACCGAGATGCCGGAATAGCGGGCGACGTCCTCGTTGGAGCCGACCGCGATGACGTGGCGGCCGAACGGGGTGCGGTAGAGCACGAAGGCGGCGATCGCGGCGGTGACGAAGATCGCGTAGACCGGCAGTGGCACGCCGAACAGCGTCTCGAAGTAGACCGGGCGGTAGGTCGCCTGGACCTCCGGGTTGCGCAGGGTGATGGCGCCGCCCTGGGACAGCCAGGTGGTGAGGCCGCGGTAGATGCCCATCATGCCGAGGGTGGCGATGAAGGGCTCGATCCGGCCGGTGGTGGTGATGAGGCCGTTGGTGAGGCCGCAGGTCATGCCGAGGACGAGCATCAGCAGCATGGCGGCGCCGACCATGGCGACCGGGTCGGCGAGGCCGCCGGCGTTCATGAACATGATCGCGAGGCTGGCGACGAAGGCGACCATCGCGCCGACCGAAAGGTCGAGCCCGCCGGCCGAGATGACGAAGGTGGCGCCGATCGCGATGATCGCGATGTAGGCGCTGCGTGTCATCACGTTGAGCAGGTTGTTGGTGGTGAGGAAATTGTCGTGGGCGAAGCTGCCGAGCACCAGCAGCAGGGCCAGCGCGACGAAGGGCGCCACGGCCCGAAGGTCGATGTCGCGCCAGGGGCTGCGGCCCGTCGTCGGCGTCGTGGTCGCGATGTCGCTCATGGTTCAGGCCGCCTTCGATGTGTCGACGCCCGTGGCGAGCACGACGATCTCGGTTTCGTTCATGTGGGCACCGGCGACCTCGCCGGCGATCGCGCCCTCGCGCATCACCACGATCCGGTCGCAGACGCCGATCAGTTCGGGCATCTCCGAAGAGACGACGATCACCGACTTGCCCGAACGGGCGAGGGCGGCGATGAACTTGTAGATCTGCTCCTTGGTGCCGATGTCGATGCCGCGGGTCGGCTCGTCGATGATGACGATCTCCGGCTTCAGCATCATCATCTTGGCGATCAGCAGCTTCTGCTGGTTGCCGCCGGAGAGCTGGCCGGCGAGCAGGCTCTTGCGGCGGGTGCGGATGTCGAACTCGGCGATCGCCCTGTCGAGCGCCGCCGCCTCGGCGCGGCGGTCGAGCATCAGGCCGCGCACGAAGTTGCGCAGGCCGGCCAGCGTCAGGTTGACGCGAAGGTCCTCCTGCAGCAGCAGGCCTTTGCCCTTGCGGTCCTCCGACAGGTAGACGATTCCGGCCCGCATCGACTGCTCGACGCGGCCGAAAGAGACCGGCGTGCCGCGCAGGCGGACTTTGCCCGTCGCCGGGCGCAGGCCGACGAGGCCCTCCATCAGCTCGGTGCGGCCGGCGCCGACGAGCCCGGCGAAGCCGAGGATCTCGCCTCGATTCAGCGTGAACGAGGCGCCGCGGGCATAGCCGGGCACGTCCATGTCCTCGACCTCGAGGACGACCTCGGCATCGCCCGGCGGCTCGTGGTCCGGATAGAGCTTGGAGACGTCGCGGCCGACCATCAGCTCGGCCATCGCCCGCGGCTCGAGGCCGGCGGCGTCGCGGGTCGTCACCAGCCTGCCGTCGCGCAGCACGGTGACGCGGTCGGCGAGGGTCTTCACCTCGGGCAGGCGGTGCGAGATGTAGAGCACCGCCGCGCCCTTGCGGCGGATGTCGGAAATGATCGCGAGCAGCGCGTCGGTCTCGACCGGGGTCAGCGAGGCGGTCGGCTCGTCGAAGATGACGAGGCGGTGCGGCACCAGCAGCGCCCGGGCGATCTGGACCAGCTGGCGCTGGGCGATCGACAAGGTGCCGACCACCGCCTTCGGGTCGATGTCGACGCCGAAGCTCGCCAGCGCGGCGCGGGCGCCCTCGTTCATGGCCCGGTCGTCGACCGTGAGGCCGCGGCGGATCTCGCGGCCGAGATAGATGTTCTGGGCGACCGTCAGGTCGGGCGCGAGCAGGATCTCCTGATGGACCAGCACGATGCCGCGATGCTCTGCGTCGACCGGGCCCTTGATCGCCACCGTCTCGCCGTCGATGGCGATCGATCCGCGCGTCGGGTGGAGATGGCCGGCGAGCAGCTTCATCAGCGTCGACTTGCCGGCGCCGTTCTCGCCGATGATGGCGTGGACCTCGCCGGCCCGGATGACGAGGTCGACGTCGCGCAGCACCTCGACGCCGCCGAAGGCCATGGCGAGGCCGTTCGCGACCATCAGCGGGGTGGCTGCCGGCGTCGTCGCGCCATCGGGGGCGGGGGCGTCCATCACACCTTGGTCCAGACGTTGCCGGCCTTCGAGGAGGCGACGGCGGCTTCGATGAACCGCATGCCGGCGATGCCGTCCTCGATGCCGGGGAAGGTGACCTCGGGGTCCGGTGCGGCGCCGCTGCGGGCGGCGACGATGGCGTCGGCGGCTTCCGAGTAGATGGTGGCGAAGGCTTCCAGATAGCCCTCCGGGTGGCCGCAGGGGATGCGCGAGACCCGGGCGGCGGCGGGGCCGGCGCCGGAGCCGGCGCGGGTGATCAGCCGCCGCGGCTCGCCGAAGGGCGTGAACCAGAGATAGTTCGGGTCGGCCTGGACCCATTCGAGGCCGCCGCGGGTGCCGTAGACGCGCAGCTTGAGGCCATTCTCATGGCCGACGGCGACCTGGCTCGCCCACAGCATGCCGCGGGCGCCGCCTCGGTAGCGCAGCAGCACCTGGACGTCGTCGTCGAGCGGGCGGCCCTCGACGAAGGTGGTGAGCTGGGCGAGCAACTCGTCGGTTTCGAGGCCGGTGACGAAGGCGGCGAGATTGTAGGCGTGGGTGCCGATGTCGCCGATGGCCCCGCCGGCTCCGGAGCGCGCCGGGTCGGTGCGCCACTCGGCCTGCTTCGACCCGCTCCGCTCGGCCGGCTCGGTCAGCCACTCCTGCGGATACTCCGCCTGGACGAGGCGGATGGTGCCGAGGTCGCCGGCGGCGACCATGGCCCGGGCCTGCCGGATCATCGGATAGCCGGTGTAGTTGTGGGTGAGCACGAAGAGCTTGCCGGACCGCTTCACCGCCGCGGCGAGGTCTTCCGCCTCGGCGAGGGTGGTGGTGACGGGCTTGTCGCAGATGACGTGGATGCCGGCCTCGAGGAAGGCCTTGGCGGCGGGATGGTGGACGTGGTTCGGCGTCACGATCGCCACCGCCTCGATGCCGTCGGGCCGGGCGGCCTCGGCGCGGGCCATCTCCTCGAAGCTGCCGTAGGAGCGGTCGGGCGAAAGGCCGATCTCGGCGGCCGAGGCCTTCGCCTTGTCGGGGCTCGCCGACAGGGCGCCGGCGAAGAGTTCATAGCGGTCGTCGAGGCGGGCGGCCATGCGGTGGACAGCGCCGATGAAGGCGCCCTGTCCGCCGCCGACCATGCCGTAGCGGATGCGCCCGGTGTGCTGCTGGTTCCTGCCGGCTTCGATGGTCATGGCGCGTCCTTTCAGCTGAGGCCGAGCATCTTGCGGTTGGCGGCGTCGTCGGTGCCGGCGCCGGCGAAGTCGTCGAAGGCGTGTTCGGTGACGCGGATGATGTGCTGGCGGATGAATTCGGCGCCTTCACGCGCGCCGTCCTCGGGATGCTTCAGCGCGCACTCCCATTCGAGCACCGCCCAGCCGTCGAAATCGAAGGCGGTCAGCTTGGAGAAGATCGCCGAGAAGTCGACCTGACCGTCGCCGAGCGAGCGGAAGCGGCCGGCCCGGTTCACCCAGCTCTGGAAGCCGCCGTAGACGCCCTGCCGGCCGGTCGGGTTGAACTCGGCGTCCTTGACGTGGAAGGCCTTGATGCGCTCGTGGTAGATGTCGACGTAGTCGAGATAGTCGAGCTGCTGCAGGACGAAGTGGCTCGGATCGTAGAGCAGGTTGGCGCGGGCGTGGTTGTTCACGCGCTCTAGGAACATCTCGTAGCTGACGCCGTCGTGAAGGTCCTCGCCGGGGTGGATCTCGTAGCAGAGGTCGACGCCCTGCTCCTCGGCGTAGTCGAGCAGCGGCGTCCAGCGCCGCGCAAGTTCGTCGAAAGCGGCTTCGACGAGGCCGGCCGGGCGCTGCGGCCACGGATAGACGTAGGGCCAGGCGAGGGCGCCGGAAAAGGTGGCGTGGCCGGTGAGGCCGAGATGGCGAGACGCGCGCAGCGCCCGCTTGACCTGATCGACCGCCCACTCGGTGCGCGCTGCCGGATTGCCGCGCACCGCAGGGGCGGCGAAACCGTCGAAGGCGGTGTCGTAGGCCGGATGGACTGCGACGAGCTGGCCCTGGAGGTGGGTCGACAGCTCGGTGATGGCGAGGCCGTGCGAGGCGGCGACGCCGGCGATTTCGTCGCAGTAGTCTTTCGAATCCGACGCCTTCTCGAGGTCGAACAGCCGGGCATCCCAGCTCGGGATCTGGACCCCGAGATAGCCGTGGCCGGCCGCCCAGCGGCAGATGGCGTCGAAGGAGTTGAAGGGGGCGGCGTCGCCGGCGAACTGCGCCAGGAAGATGGCGGGACCCTTGATCGTCTTCATGAACTTCCTCCCGGGGCGCGTCTCGCGCCAGGACCCTCTTCGGGGTGGATCGATGGCCGGCGGCACGCCTCGTGCGGCGCCGTCCGGCTCGGCTTCAGGTGCGGGGCGGCCCGATCGAGGCCGCCGGATCTCACTTCGGCGCCGCCGCCGGTGCGCGGCGGTCGTCGCTCGCGGGGACGAAAAGGCGGTCGGAGTACCGGCCGATGACGCCGCTTCCCGGGAGGACGATCCTCCCGTCCGGCGGGCGAAGGCGACCGGGGAAGGGGATCGAACCGCGGTGTGTCGCGCGCGCGACCGAAAAAATTCGTCAGGAGGAGAAGGGCCGGATCGCCGTCGATGCGGAGCGGATCGGCGGTTCGCCGCCGGGGGTCGCCTTGGCCATGTCTGCCTCCCTGGATCGTCTTGTTGGTTGAGAGGTACGTACATCAAAATCCGTATGGGCGCTAGGGCCGCCTGACGATTTTCCGTCTCACGGCAGGTTGTCGCGCAGGTAGATCTCGATACGGATGTGTTCCTGGCCCTCGATCAGCGTGCCGCCGTCGGCCAGCGAGCGCAGGGTGCGGATGGCGCTGCGCACCTCGTGGCCCGGATCCTGGTTGATGACGGCGTGGAACAGGCCGCTTTCGAGGGCGGCCCGGGTGTGGGGGCCGAGTTCGTGGGCGACGACGATCGGCCGGCGGTCGGCGGGCCGCTTGGACAGGGCTTCGATGACGCCGAGGTTGCCGGCGCCGATGTTGTAGAGACCGGCGATCTCGCCGTTGTCGTCGAGGCAGCGCTCGACGATGCGCCGGGTCGCGTCGCGGTCGTCGCGGCCCTCGACCGGCGGCAGCACCTCGAGATGAGGATACTCGGCGCGGGCGACCTGCTCGAAGCCCATGCGGCGCTCGACGTGGTCGCGCACCAGCATCGAGCCGGCGACGAGGGCGATCCGGCCCGGCACGCGCGGCAGAAATCGGCCAATCAGGCTGGCGGCGGTGCGCCCGGCGGCGACGTTGTCGACGCCGACGTAGCGGTCGCGGCGGAAGGAGGGCGCGTCGGAGACGAGGGTGACGACCGGCACGCCGGCGTCGTGGAGGCGGGCGATGGCCCGGCGGACCTGCGGTGCCTCGGTGGCGACGACGGCGACGCCGGCGACGTCGTCGAGGTCGAGCGCATCGAGGGCGCCGGCGATCGCCTCGCCGTCGAAGGGCGGCACGCCGACGACCCGCAGATCGATGTTGTCGGTCGCCATCATCCGCCCGGCCTCGCGGGCTTCGGCCTCGAGGCGGCGCATGAAGGTGTTGGCGCCTTCCGGGATGACGAAGACGAGGCGGTAGATCCGCCTCTTGGCGAGGTTGGCGGCCGCCCGGTTGCGCACGAAGCCGAGCTGGCTGATCGCCGCCTCGACCCGCAGCACGGTGTCCCTGCGGACGCCGTCGCGGCCGTTGATGACCCGATCGACCGTGGCGAGGCTCACCCCCGCCGCCTGGGCGACATCGTGGACGGTGGGACGCACGGCTTCCTTCCCCTGAGATACGTACATCATTGGCGCCGATCGACAGGGGAGTCAATCGTCTCGCCGATGCCCGCAGGTGGCCGGCCCTCGGCCGGGAGCGGGCCGGCGAACGCGCGGGCTCGTGCCCGTCTCGCCAGCGTCGACGAGGCTCGTCCGTCGGCTTCCGCCGTCACGATTTTCTGACTCAACGCGAGCTCGGTCGGCTGTTACGACGATCGCAGACGTCGTGAACCTCACGACCCGCGGAGACTCGGTATGACGCTCGACCGGAGGGACGTTCTGCTGGCCGGCCTCGCCGCCGCCGTGGCGGCGGGCTTCCCCGGTCCGGCCGTCGCCGCGGCGCTCGACGACCTTGCCGCCGGCTTCACCGGCGGCGCCGAACCGGTCGAGGGAGGCGTCACGCTCATCCTGCCGGCGATCGCCGAGGACGGCAGTTCCGTTCCGGTGTCGATCGACGCGCCCGGTGCGGTCGCCATCCTGTTGTTCGCGCCGGAAAACCCCGAGCCGGTGGTCGTCACCTGCCGCTTCGGCCCGGCTGCCGGCAGCCGCATCCTGTCGACGCGGATCCGCCTCGCGCGGTCGCAGGAGGTGATCGCGCTGGCGCGGATGGCCGACGGATCGGTGCGGTCGGCGCGGTCGGCGGTCGAGGTCACCGTCGGCGGTTGCGACTGACGGCATCGGGAGAGGACGGCGATGGCCGAAGCAGCGAAGACCCGGGTGAAGGTGCCGGAGACGGCGAAGGCCGGCGAGGTCGTCGCCCTCAAGGCGCTGATCAGCCACCGGATGGAATCCGGCCGGCGCAGGGACGCGGCCGGCGCGGTGATCCCGCGCGGCACCATCAACCGCTTCACCTGCACCTTCAACGGTGTCGAGGTCGTCGACGTCGACCTCGGCGTCTCGGTCTCGGCCAATCCCTTCCTCTCCTTCGAGGCGAGGGTCTTCGCGTCCGGAACCTTCCGCTTCACCTGGTATGACGACGACGGATCGGTCTACGAACACGACGAGACGATCGTGGTGACGTGAGGAAAGCGAGCGGTTGAACCGGCCTCTCGCCGCCCCGGTCGCCGACGGCCTTCTGGCCGCGGGGGATCACGATGATGCGCCGAACGGCCGGCGCTCGTAGCCTTCACCCCGTCGCAGACATGCGGTGTGATGGCCGCGACGGCGAGAGGGTCTTGGCGTCACCGCGCGAGTCACGCTCCGCGGAAAAGTATTTCTTAAAATTGCGTTAATTTACCATTCCTGCTGGGTAGAATTCTAAAAATTTGAAGTTTCTTATCCTCGAATTCGTGTTTCCTTACGCGTCACCGCGTAGGGGGGGCTCCGACGCGGGCCCTGCCGTGTCACGGACGCGGAGCGAACGGCCCGTACGGAGCGAAATTCGGGGGGGAGCGGGGCATGGGCCAGAAGATCATCCGTCTCGACCAGATCACGTCGGCCGAGGGTTTCAAGATCGCGGCGACCGAAGCCGGTGGCAGCTTCGGAGTCAGCCTCGCCGGCGTCGGCGACATCAACGGCGACGGCGTCGCCGATCTCGTCGTCGGAGCGAACTTCTCGGACGAGGGCGCGCTTCGGGGCGGGTCGGTTTACGTCCTCTTCGGCGGACCCGGGCTTTCCGGTGTCGATCTCGCTGCGCTCGGCGCCGGCGAGGGCGTCAAGATCGTCAGTACGGAAACCCGTGCCCAGACCGGAATTTCGGTGGCGACCGGTGACGTCAACGGCGACCGCCATGACGACATCCTCGTCGGTGGCTACAACAGCGTCGATGGAAACAGAGCGTTCGTCTACGTCGTCTACGGCGGTCCGGACGGTCCGGGCGTCACACGCTTCGCCGACATCACCCCGGCGACGGGTGCCGTGATCTCCCCCACAGGGTCCACCGGGGGTTTTGGCGACAGCGTCGCTCTCGCCGATCTCAACAACGACGGCTACGCCGACGCGGTCATCGGTGACCTGGCGAGCGGAGCGACCTCTTTTCTCGGAGGCGGCGTCTGGGTCGTCTACGGCGGCCCGGCCGGAATTCCGGACGTCAACGTCGGAACCATGGCGGCGGGCGAGGGATTCCGGATCCTTCCCGAGGCGTCGGTCGATTTGCTCGGTGCGTCGGCGTCGGCCGGCGACGTCAACGGCGACGGCCTCGACGACATTATCATGGGGGCGCAAGGGAATGACGAGGGCGGCAGCAGTTTCGGTGCGGCCTACGTCATCTACGGCACGACCGGTGGACCCGGCGATATCGATCTCGCCGCGCTGACCCCGTCGCAGGGATTCAAGATCATCGGCTCGGGGGGCGGTGCGTTGGGCACCGCCACCGCCGGCGCCGGTGACGTCAACGGCGACGGCGTCGACGACATGATGATCGGCGCGCTGAACGCGAATTCCGTTTACGTGATCTACGGCGAGGCCGGAGGGCGGAGCGACCTCACGCTGTCGACCCTGACCGCCGGGCAGGGCTTCAAGATTTCCGGCGTCTCGGGGGAGAACGTCGGCAGCTTCATGACGGCCGCCGGCGACGTCAACGGCGACGGCTACGGGGACGTGATCATCGGCGGCGGCAGCAACGACGAAAATGCGACGAACGCGGGTGCCGCCTACGTCGTCTATGGCGGAGCCGGTCTCGTCGACGTTTCCCTGTCGACCATGACCTCGGCGCAGGGTTTCAAGATCTCCGGTGTCTGGAACCAGGGTAATGCCGGGGAAAGCGTGACGGGACTCGGCGACATCAACGGCGACGGATTCGACGACATCGCCATCGGCGAACCGGGCAATCCCGAAATTGCGAGCCTCACGGGCGCCGCCTACGTGATCTACGGGTTCGATTCCAACACCGCTCCCGAGATCAGCGTCGGTGCCGCCTCGGCGACGCTGGCGGAAGACGGCACGGCGAGTGCGACGGCGAGCGTCGACATTCTCGACGTCGACGGCGACACGCCGGTGATCGACGCCGCGGCGATGACCGCGGACGGCTGGATCGAGACCTCCCCGGGTGTGTGGGAGAAGGCCGGCACCTACGGCACGGCGGTGTTCAGCCTCGCCGGCGGCGTCGTCGCCTATACGCTCGCCAACGCCTCCGCCGCCGTCCAGAGCCTCGGCGCCAGCGACGTCGAGACCGAGGACTTCACGGTTCACGTCGGCGACGGCACGCTGACCGGCACCGGCACGGCGACCTTCACCATCGAGGGCGCCAACGACGCGCCGACGGTGACGATCCGGCGACGCTGGTCGAGGACGGCACGGCGAGCGCGACGGCGAGCGTCTCTGCCGAAGACCCCGACGGCGACGCCGCCTCGGTCGACTCCTTGGCGATGATATTCGACGGCTGGTTCTGGGCGGCGCCCGGCGTCTGGGAGAAGGCCGGCACCTACGGCACGGCGGTGTTCACCGAGGCGGACGGCGAGCTCGTCTACACCCTCGACAACGCGTCGGCAGCCGTCCAGAGCCTCGGCGCGAGCGACGTCGAGACCGAGGAGTTCACGGTTCGCTACACCGACGGCGCGCTGGCCGGCACCGGCACGGCGAGCTTCACCGTCGAGGGCGTCAACGACGCGCCGACGGTGACGATCGGCACGGCCTCGGCGACGCTGGTCGAGGACGGCACGGCGAGCGCGACGGCGAGCGTTTCCGCCGACGACGTCGAAGGCGACGCCGCCTCGGTGGACGCCGCGGCGATGACCTCCGACGGCTGGAGCGAGACCGCGGCTGGCGTCTGGGAGAAGGCGGGCACCTACGGCACGGCGATGTTCACCGAAGCCGACGGCGAGATCGTCTACACGCTCGACAACGGCTCCGCGGCGGTTCAGGGCCTGGGGGCGAGCGACGTCGAGATCGAGGACTTCGCCGTCCACTACACCGACGGCACCGACACCGGCACCGGCACGGCGACCTTCACGATCGAGGGGACGAACGATGCCCCGTCGGTGACCGTCGGAGCGTCCTCGGCGACCCTGGTCGAGGATGGCACGGCGAGCGCCTCGGCGAGCGTCGCCCCCGACGATGTCGATGGCGACACGACGACGGTCGACGCCCTCGCCATGGCGGCCGACGGCTGGACCGAGACCGCGCCTGGCGTCTGGGAAAAGACCGGGACCTACGGCACGGCGGTGCTCACCGAAGCCGATGGCGAGATCGTCTACACGCTCGACAACGGCTCCGCGGCGGTTCAGGCGCTGGGGGCGAGCGACGACGAGACCGAGGACTTCACCGTCCACTACACCGACGGCACCGACACCGGCACCGGCACGGCGACCTTCGTGATCGAGGGAGCCGACGAGGTGCGGACCGGCACCGACGCCGACGATATCCTCCTTGGTACGCCGTACATGGACTGGCTCTACGGGCTGGGTGGAAACGATCTTCTCATCGGCCAGGCCGCGGCCGACCTTCTCGACGGCGGCGCGGGCGACGACACGTTGATCGGCGGGGACGGCGACGACCTGCTTCGCGGCGGGCCGGGGTTCGACACGCTCAACGGTGGTGCCGGCGACGACCGTCTCTTCGGCGGCAGTGGCGACGACCTGCTCATCGGCGGCATCGGCGACGACACCTACGTGATCTCGGTTTCCGGGGCGACGGTGGTCGAGCTTCACGATCAGGGCATCGACGTGGTCCGCTCTCAGGTCGATTTCGTCCTGCCCGAGCACGTCGAGATCCTCCTTCTCACGGGCTCGGCGAAGAACGGCTCCGGAAACGACGATGCCAATCTCCTTTTCGGTAACGCCGTAGCGAACATTCTCTCCGGTGGGGGCGGCGACGACGTGATCCTGGGAAGGGGCGGGCGCGACCGGATCTCCGGCGGCGACGGAAGCGACCTGCTGTTCGGTGGAACGGGTCGAGATGTCCTCGTCGGCGGTGCGGGTGAGGATATCCTCGCAGGAGGCGACGGCAACGACAGGATCAACGGCGGCGCCGATGCGGACATCATCAACGGAGGCTCGCATGACGACCGGCTCTCGGGCGAAGACGGCGACGACGAGATCTACGGCGCCCGAGGCGACGACGAGATCTTCGGCGGGGAAGGGAATGACTTCCTCGACGGCGGACGAGGCCGCGACCTTCTCGACGGCGGTGAGGGAAGCGACTTCTTGTGGGGTGGATCCGGCTCCGACCGCCTGATCGGTCGGGAGGGCGACGATTTCCTCGATGGAGGTTTCGGCAGCGACGAGATGATCGGCGGTGCCGGTGACGACGTCTACGTCGTCGACGACGTGGGCGACGTCGTGAGGGAATATGCGGCCGGCGGCGTCGATACCGTTCTGTCCCTGATCGATCATGTCCTTGCCGAAAGAGTCGAGAATCTGGTGCTGGTCGGCGACGCCCTGCACGGTACCGGCAACGCCCAGGCCAACGTCATCGAGGGCAACGATCTCGAGAACTTCCTCTCCGGCCTCGGCGGCGCCGATGTTCTGCTCGGTTTCGAAGGCGACGACCGTCTCGAAGGCGGCTCCGGCAAGGACAGGCTCGACGGTGGCGCCGGTGCGGACATCCTCGTCGGTGGCGTCGGTTCGGACACCTTCGTCTTCGGCGACCTCGACGGTTCCGTGGACACCGTGCTCGACTTCCGGGTCGGCGAAGACGCGATCGAACTCGCAGCCTGTGCCTTCCTCGACCTCGCCAGCGGTGTGCTGTCGGCGGACGCCTTCGTCGCAAGCGTCGGCGGAGCCGCCCGGGACGGGGACAGCCGCATCCTCTACGACCTCGGCACCGGAGCGCTGCTCTACGACGCCGACGGCCTCGGCGGCGCTGCGGCCGTCCAGTTCGCGACGATTTCGGCCGGCCTCGTCACGCTTTCCGCATCGGACTTCCTCGTCGCCTGAGGCGGGGTCCGGGTCAGGGCGGTCATCGGGGCGGGGGCTCCGGTGACCGGGCTGGCGGGGAACAGGCTTCAGGAACAAGGAGCGCGGCGCTCGGACGCCGACGTCGCCGGGGCGAAAATGTGCTAAGCCGGCGGTCACTTCCGGGCGCGACCGCCGCGCCGCTCAATCGAAGACCGCGCGATTTGACCAGACCGGCCGACGCCCGCTCCCGCCCGCTTCCCGCCCTTCGCGGCGAGGTCGCCGTGCTCTCGCCGCGGCTCGCGGCGCGAATTCCGCATCTGTCGGCCCTGTTGCCCGTCGGTTTGCGACCGCGGTTCGTGGCGCGAGCCTTCGGGCCGCGGCCGGCCGGCGTCGTCGCCGTGGCCGGATGGGCCGGCGCGGCGGCGAGCCGGCGGGAGAGGCGGGCG
>CALCDT010000366.1 GCA_937900425.1 uncultured Alphaproteobacteria bacterium
GCTCCCAGACGTCGGCGCGGCCGCCGGCGAAGCCGAAGGTCTTGAAGCCCATCGACTCGAGCGCGACGTTGCCGGCGAGGATCATCAGGTCCGCCCAGGAGATGGCGTTGCCGTATTTCTGCTTGATCGGCCACAGCAGGCGACGGGCCTTGTCGAGATTGACGTTGTCCGGCCAGCTGTTGAGCGGGGCGAAGCGCTGCTGGCCGGTGCCGCCGCCACCGCGGCCGTCACCGGTGCGGTAGGTGCCGGCGCTGTGCCAGGCCATGCGGATGAACAGCGGTCCGTAGTGGCCGAAGTCGGCCGGCCACCACTCCTGGCTGTCCGTCATCAGCGCGGTCAGATCCTTCTTCA
The DNA here is from genome assembly GCA_937900425.1 of uncultured Alphaproteobacteria bacterium. GTDB lineage: Bacteria > Pseudomonadota > Alphaproteobacteria > Rhizobiales > Pleomorphomonadaceae > CALCDT01. Next base: position 352 of record CALCDT010000366.1, read on the forward strand.
GACCCTCGTAGTCGAGACCCTTGAAGGCCTCGGCATAATCGAAGGCGGTGCCCATCGGGCTCGACAGCGCCGAATTCTGGTGAAGCATCTTGAGATTGAGCTGGTTCGGCCACCAGTCGCGGTTGGCGGTGCCGGCGCTCTTGGCGCTGGTCATCGCCCCGTGGAACACCGGACACTTGCCGGTCTTTTCGGCGTGGCCGTCATTCACTTCCGCAAGAATCGCATCCATGTCCTGATCCGCCTCTTCTATCGGTTGTCTTCGGGAAGAAGGCCGTCCGGAACAAGATGCGGCTGCCGTGCGTTGGCAAGGCGCGCCGCGGATCCGGGATCGGTCGTGCTCCCTCCCTGGTTCGATCGTGCCGACGCTCACCCTCCGCGCGCGGCCTGGGTCCGCGGCGTGCCGCGGGTCACCAAAGTCCCTGGAACCGTTCTTAATGGTCGCACGGCATAAGTTCCAATTGTAAGTTCTGCGCAGCGTGATAATTTTTTCCTATGATGCTCACGCTTCGCCAGCTCCGCTATCTCGATGCTCTTGCGCTGGAAGGCCATTTCGGCCGCGCCGCCGACCGGGCGTCCGTCAGCCAGCCCGCTCTGTCGGTGCAGATCCGCGAACTGGAAGCGGCGCTCGGCGTCCGCCTCGTCGAGCGCACCGCCGGCGGCGCCCGGCTGACGGCGATCGGGGAGGGCGTGGTGACGCGGGCGCGGCGGATCCTCGCCGAGGTCGGCGATCTCGAATCCTTCGCTCGCCGGGTGCCGGGCGAACTCGCCGGGCCTTTGCGCCTCGGCGTCATTCCCTCGATCGCACCCTATCTGCTGCCCAAGCTGCTGCCGCAGATCTCCCGGCTCTATCCGCGCATCCAGCTGTCGGTGCGGGAAACCATGACGGCCATGCTGATCGACGAACTGGCCTCCGGCTCGCTCGACCTCGTCGTCGCCAGCCTGCCGCTCGGTCATCACGCCTTCCGCGAGGTCCCGGTGTTCGACGACGCCTTCCTGCTGGCGACGCCGCGACGCGGGCCGTTCTCCCTGGCGGTGGCCGCCGCCGACGAGATCCCGCCCGAATCGCTGCTGCTTCTCGAGGACGGCCACTGCCTGCGCGACCAGACGCTGTCGGTCTGCGGCGCGCTCGACGCCCGGCGCCTGCGCTCCAGCGGCGTCACCAGCCTGACGACGATCCTGCAGCTGGTCGCGGCCGGGCAGGGCATCACGCTGCTGCCGGAGATCTTCCTGTCGAGTTCGCCGATCGACGAGCACACCATCCGCCTGTCGCGCTTCGCCGATCCCGAGCCCTGCCGTCACGTCGGCGTCGCCTGGCGGCGCAGCAACCCGCGCGGGGCGGAGTTCGAGATCTTCGCCGCGGCCCTCGCCGACTGCATCGGTCGACCGTTACAGGAGACGGATGCGACCCACGGCGAGGGCTTCGGCGACAGCGGACCGGCGGAGTTTTCGACAGACACGCCCTGAGCGACCGGTCCGAAGTCCGCTCCGCCCCCTGGAACGCTCAAAGGGATTTCCGGCCGAGCGAAGAGGGTCAGCTGCTGCGCTTGTAGCAGGGCCAGCGCCAGGCCCGGCGGCTGCCGGTGTCGATGTGGATCGACTGGGTGTGGCAATAGAGGCCGATGCCGCCGCGGTCGGGCTGGGAGAAGAAATAGCGGGCCAGCGCGTCGCGATCGACGCCCGGCATGTAGAGGTCGACGGCGCTGCAATACATGTGCTGCGAATTGCGGGCGCCGCGCACCCGCCTGTTGTGCGGCGGCGAGCGGTAGCCGGAGGTGATGACGACCCGCTTGCGGAAGTGGCCCTCGGCGCGGCGGACCAGCGACATCAGACCGGGCTTGAGGCAACCGACCTGAATGGACGAATGGGCGAGCAGCAGTCCGTTCGGTGCCACCACGGCGGTGCGCGGCACGCCGGCGATCCGTCCGGCGAAGGGGTGGACCGGCCCGTTGCGGAAGAAGCTGCCGGCGTCCTCGTCGGGGTTGCGGGAGACGAGAATGATGCCCTCCGGCCACTCGACGCCCGGAAGACTGTCCATCTTCTCGCGGCGGTGAGGGCGCTGGAAGGCGATCGCCTCGGGCTCGTCGTCGTCGGGCAGGGCCTCGGCGGGCGCATCGGTGATGGCGGTGTTCTGCGCCGCGGCGACCGCCTTGGCGGCCTCGGTGGCGGGTTTGGCCTCGGCGGCCGGGCCGGAGGCGGCAACGGCCGCGGGTTCCGACGTGGCCGGCGTCGCTTCGGCCTTCTCGGCGGCGGCGTCGGAAGACGCCGCCGCGGCGACCTCCGCTTCCGCCTTCGCCGGCGTTCCGGGCGTCTCGCCGGCTGCGGCCGTCGGTGACGCCGCGGCGTCGGCTGCCGCCGCCTTCGCATCGTCGGCCTTCATGTCGGTCGCGTCCGCCTCTGCCGCCGCCACGTCGGTCTTCGCCGCCGCGGTCTCCGCATCGACCGGGTCGGCCGGCATCGTCGGATCGGCGGGGTCGGAGGACGACGCGTCCTTGGCTTCCGCCGTCCGCTCCTTCAGCGACACCGCCGCGAACTCGCTGGCGTCGTAGAAGCCGCCGGAGCAGGCCCCGAGGGCGCCGACGAGCAGAAGAACAGGAAGAAAAGGATGCCGCATCGCTTCGTTCTCGACGGAGGCGCCATGCGATGACCGCGCGCCCTTGCGCTGCAGCGAACAGGACCTCGAGACCTTCCGGAGATGTTCGATCCAGGAGTGAGGATCATCGCTCCGGCACTTTCAACGTCGCCGACAGAACACGAAGGCCGTTACGATGGCAAGTCCCGAGCCCGTCGCCGCGGATGCACAAGGCTGGAGGAATTTGACGATCCCATGACGCCAGCCGGCGGTGGCAGGGGACGGGGGCGTCGACGAATGCGGTCAGAGCCCCTGCGGAACACCTCTGTGCGGCACCCGCTCCGATCGGGCCCAATCGGGCCAGTAGCCGGCCTTCTCGGCGGCGACGACGCCGAGAGCGATCGCGATCACGGCCGCAGCGACGAGGACGCGCCGCAGCGACGGCGGGCGCCGGCTCCACATCGCCATGCGCATCAACAGGCGGAAAGGGTCCATCCGCGGTCTTCCTTCGTTCGTCGGCAAGGCGGTCGTGGTCCGATTCAGGCCCGCGGCCCGAACAGCACCACGGCGGCGCCGGCGAGGCACAGCGCCGCCCCGGCGACATCCCAGCGATCGACCCGCACGCCCTCGACCACCTGCATCCAGACCAGCGAAGCCACGATGTAGACGCCGCCATAGGCCGCGAAGGCGCGACCGGCGGCCTGCGAATCGACCCGTGTCAGCAAGAGCGCGAAGATCATCAGGCAGGCGAGGCCGGGCAGGGCCCACCATGGCGACCTGCCGAGCCGGAGGATCGCCCAGAAGGCGAAGCATCCGGCGATCTCGGCGACCGCCGCGCCGGCATAGACGAGAAAGGTGGCCATGAGGTGATCGCCTCTTCGCAAGGCTTCGGCCGCAACCGGACGGACGGTGTGGGCACCCCGGCGTCGCGAACAACTGAATTTCCAGGGAACCTGCAATCGGCACGGGCCGGTGCTCGGGGAAGCGGTGACGGCGCAGGTGAAACGTGTCCGGAGCGGCGACCTCGCCGCTTCCGCCGTCATCGTCCTCTTCGATCGAGATTGGAGGCCACGGAGGGAATCGAACCCCCGTACACGGATTTGCAATCCGCTGCGTAACCACTCCGCCACGTGGCCATCCGGGAACGGGCGGGCCCGTTCGTGGCGCCTCAATAGCAGAGAGCCCGAGGGGGCTCAACTGGCAATCGGCGCCTGCCCGGGACCATAAGCGGGGACCGCTTGCGGAATGATGAACGCCGCAACGCGCACGCGAACCGGGCGCCGGATCGCTCCGGCGACGAGACGTCCTCGCGAGGCGGACGGACTTGTCAGTCGGGGGCGCTGCCGATATGGAAACAGCCGGGGATGCGGGCTTCGGCGCCTCGTCCCGCTTCGGACAGTCCGGGGCGATTCGCTCACCTGCGGGTCGGCCCACGCCAGGGGGATGGCCGCGTCATGGTCGACTACGCGAGCGCACGCACCAAGATGGTCGACGGCCAGATCAGGCCGAGCGACGTCACCGACTACCGGATCATCTCGGCGATGCTCGACATACCGCGCGACGCGTTTCTGACCCCGTCGCAGAAGCCGCTGGCCTATTCCGACCTGCCGATGAAATTCTCCGACGGCACCCGCGAGATGGTGCTGCCGATGACGCTCGCCCGGCTGATCCAGGCGGCGGCGATCCAGTCCGGCGACGTCGTCCTCGATCTCGGCTGCGGCCCGGGCTACTCCTCGGCGGTCATCGCCCGGCTCGCCAGTTCCGTCGTCGCCCTCGAGGAAGACGCCGCCGTGGCGGCCAGGGCCGGCGAGACCCTCGTCGAGCTCGGCATCGACAACGTCGCGGTGGTCACCGGCCGGCTCGCCGAGGGCTATCCGGACGAGGCGCCCTACGACGTCATCGTCATCGCCGGCGCCGTCGAGGTGATGCCCGACGACATCGGCGCCCAGCTCAAGGACGGCGGCCGTCTCGTCGTCATCGAGGGCACCGGACAGGCCGGCCGCCTGATGCTCTACGTCAAGTCGGGCGAAGACCTCGCCGGCCGCATCGTCGCCAACGCATCGGCGCGGGTGCTGCCCGGCTTCGCCCGTCTTCCCGAATTCGAGTTCTGACGACGCCGCGTTCCGCAGGCGCGGGACCGCCTCGCTTCGGTCACCGGTTCAGGGGGAGGGCGGCCACCCTCCGGCCGCGCCGTCGCGCATCGGCAAGGCCGTCCCCGTGGTCGCCCCAACCACGCCTCGCCGACGGCGAGGTGTTGCCCCGAGGCCGCAGCGCGCCGCCTATCGTGCGGAAAAGTCTCCGCGCACCCTGTGCAGGACCGCGGCAGGCCCCTAGTCTCCCCCCGAGTGAATCGTGAAACGGCGGGCGGACCATCACATCCGCCGGCGGCAGGGTGAGGGCACGCGGTCCGCAACGGCGCGCCACTCGCCGCGCCGACGCGGAAACGGGAGACGGTGCCCGGATGCAACCGGCCGATCGCAAGGGACGGGCGACCTCATGGCGGCGAAGACCTCGAAACGGCGAACGGTTCGCCTGTCCGTCCGGCTGGCCGCGCTGCTGTTCGCATCCGCCGCCTTCGCTTCCCCGGCACTCGCCGACACGCTGACCGAAGCCCTGTCCGCGGCCTATTCCAACAATGCGACGCTCAACGCCGCCCGCGCCGCGACCCGCGTCCGCGACGAGGACGTGCCCCAGGCACTGGCCGGCTACCGGCCGCAGATCGAAGCCAGCGGCAGCTGGCAGTTCAACGATTCCAACGGCCTGCAATCGCGCGTCGCCCGCACCGGCATCACCCTGACGCAGCCGATCTTCCGGGGCTTCCGCACCGAGAACGGCGTCAAGGCGGCGGAAGCCGGGGTCAAGGCGAGCCGCGAATCCCTGCGCAACACCGAGCAGAACGTCCTCCTCGACGCCGTCGAGGCCTACATGAACGTGATCCGCGACCGGGCGATCGTCGATCTGCGCAAGAGCAACGTCACCTTCCTGCGTGAGCAGGTCCGCGCCGCCAACGACCGATTTTCGGTCGGCGAGGGCACGCGCACCGACGTCGCCCAGGCCGATGCCGCACTCGCCGCCGCCAGTTCGGCGCTCAGCCTCGCCGAGGCCAACGTCAAGGCCGGCGAGGGTATCTACGTCCAGGTGATCGGGCGCGCGCCGAACGGCCTCAAGCCCGCCGCGCCCGTCGACAAGATGCTGCCTGCGTCCTTCGCCAGGGCCGAGAGCCTGTCGCGGGAGCGCCATCCGGCGATCCTCTCGGCGCGGTACTCCGCCGACGTCGCGTCCTTCAACGTCAGGATCACCGAGGGCGAACTGCTTCCCTCGGTGTCGCTGCAGGCGACGGTGCAGAACACCTGGGCCAACGGCGACACCAATACCGCGACCGGCCCGTCGGCCTCGATCATCGGCCAGGTGACCATTCCGATCTACGAGGGCGGGGCCGTGCACTCGGCGGTGCGCCAGGCCAAGGAGTCGCTCGGCCAGGCCAAGATCCAGGTCGACGTGTTGCGCGACCAGGTCCAGGCCGCGGTGGTTTCGGCCTGGGGATCGCTCGAGGCGTCCCGCGCCCAGGTCGTCGCCGCCCGCGCCCAGGTCGAGGCGACGAGGCTCGCCCTCGACGGCGTCATCGAGGAGCAGCGGGTCGGCCAGCGCACCACGCTCGACGTCCTCAATGCCCGCACCGACCTCGTCGACTCCCAGGTCGCCCTGGTCCAGGCCGAGCGCGACACCGTCGTCGCCGGCTATACCGTGCTCGCGACGGTCGGCCAACTCTCGGCCGAGACGCTCGGTCTCAAGGTCGTCGCCTACAAGCCCGAGGTCCACTACGAGAAGGTCCGCGACAAGTGGGGCGGCCTGCGTACCCCGGACGGACGTTGATCGTTTCCGCCCCGGACCGGCGTCGCGGCGCTGTCTGCGACGTGGAAAACCGCAATCCCCGCCGGCCCCTGCAGTTCGCGCAGGCGGCCACCCGGCCTATACTGGAATGAGGACCACCCGCGAATCGGGCGTGACCGCATGGCGGACGCCGGCATCGCGGTGCCGGCGGCACACCGGACGCGACGACGGGGCCTCGGGCAGGGCGGAAGCGGCCGGAGTATTCGGCGGCGTGGGACGGATCAGGCTCTAGGGGCGGAGAGTATGGCCAAGGCGAGCAGCACCCAGGAACCTTCCATGGAGGAGATCCTGGCTTCGATCCGTCGGATCATCGCCGACGAATCGACGTCGGCCCCGCCGGCGGCACCGGAGCCCGCCGCCGCCGAGGAGGCGATCTCGGAAGAGGACCTCGATCGTCTCTTCGCCGAAGCCGGTGCCACCGACGACGACGCGGGCGACCTCGACGACGTGCTCGACCTCACGCTGGAGGAAGAGCCCGAGGCCGGCGCCGCCGACCCGATGGACGACTTCGGCCTCGTCGAGGGTCTTTCGCCAGAGGAGGACGACCTCGCCTTCGTCGATCCGGCGACGGACGTGGCGCCGGAACCCGAACTGGCTCCGGCCGATCCGTTCCTGACCGCCGATTTCGAAGCCGAGGAGCCGGAGGTCGAACCGGACCCCGAACCGCTCCACCCGCCGTTCGATCCGGCGGCCTTCGCCGCCCCGCCACGTCGGGAGTTCGACGAGCTGATTTCGCCGGCGGTGAACGCCACCGTCCACGCCGCCTTCGGCTCGCTCGCCCACACCGTGCTCGCCAGCAATCCCCGCACCCTCGAGGACCTCGTTTCCGACATGCTGCGGCCGATGCTGAAGCAATGGCTCGACGAGAACCTGCCGGTCATGGTGGAGCGGATGGTTCGCGCCGAAATCGAGCGCATCACCCGCCGCCGCTGACGGTTGCCGAGGGCGCAGGGCGAGCTTTCCGGAGGGCGAGGGCGGCGGCGGTCGACTCCCCGCGCCGACGCGGTCGACCTTCGCGGGATCGGTGCGAAGCACACGAGTCAATCCAGGCCGTGACCCTGGCGTCCGGTGCGTGGGGTATTGGCGTCCGGTGCGCCGGGTTTCGGGCATCGGAGCACCCGGCCTCGTCCTTCGAGACAGCCGCGGACGCGGCTTCCTCAGGATGAGGGCTGCGAGAATTTCTCTCTTGACCGCAGAGGCTTGACTTTTTCCTCATCCTGAGGAAGTCGCGGAGCGACTGTCTCGAAGGACGAGGGAAAAGCCGGGGCCGGGGCCGGGGCGACGGATCCCGGCTGTCACCCTCCGAGCCAGTCGATCGATCGTCGACGAACGTCCCCTCTCGACGAAGAGCGACGAGGGCGATACCAGCCAATGGCGGTGGAGCCCGGCGCCGCCCCTTGAGGCAGGGCTCATCCACGCCGTTCGCCGCTCCACACCGCCCGATCATCGCTCCGCCGGAAATCCCCGCCCGGCGAAGACGACAAAAAAAGCCGGCCATCGCGACGATGGCCGGCTTCGTGAACGCTCACACCGGCGGGAAGCCGGTCTCGACGCGCGATCAGGCCGCGACGTCTTCCTCGTCCTCGGCGAACAGCTCGTCCTTGTCGACGGTCTTGTCGGTGACGGTGACGAGGGTCAGCAGGTGGTCGACCACCTTCTCCTCGAACACCGGCGCCTGCAACGAGGCGAGAGCGTTGGCGTCCTTGCGGTAATACTCGATCACCTCGCGCTCCTGGCCGGGGAACTGGCGGGCGCGTTCGATCAGGGCGCGCTGCAGCTCCTGCTCGTTGACCTTGACGCCGGCGTCCTCGCCGATCTTGGAGAGCACGAGACCGAGGCGGACGCGGCGCTCGGCGATCTTGGTGTAGTCCTCGCGCGCCTTCTCCTCGGTGGTCTCCTCGTCCTCGAAGGACTTGCCGGCCTGCTGCATGTCGGCGGTGACCTGGCGCCAGATGATGTCGAACTCCTGCGACACCAGCGTCGGCGGCAGTTCGAAGGCGTAGCGCCCGTCGAGGGCGTCGAGCAGCTGCCGCTTCACCTTCTGGCGGGTCTGCATGCCGTACTGGCTCTGGATCTGGTCACGGACCAGCTCCTTGAGCCGGTCGAACGACTCGATGCCGAGGCCGGAGGCGAAGGCGTCGTCGAGGACCAGCTCGCCGGGAGCGGCGACCTCGAACACCTCGACGTCGAAGGTCGTCGCCTTGCCGGCGAGGTTCGGGGCCGGATAGTCCTCGGGGAACGTGACCTCGATGGTCTTCTTGTCGCCGACCTTGATGCCGACGAGCTGCTCCTCGAAGCCCGGGATGAAGCGGTTGGAGCCGAGCATCAGGTAGGCGGCGTCGTCGCTGCCGCCCTCGAAGGGCTCGCCGTCGAGCTTGCCGACGTAGGAGATCTTGATGCGGTCGCCATTCTCGGCGGCGGCGCCGTCCTCGCGCGGCTCGTAGCTGCGCGAGCCCTCGGCGATCTGGCGGATGCGCTCCTCGATCTCCTCGTCGGTGACCTCGACGATCGGACGCTCGATCGCGATGCCGTCGAGCGAGGCGATCTCGAAGTCGGGGATGACTTCGTAGGTGACGGTGAAGGCGAGGTCGGCGGCGCCGTCGATCACCTTCTCGGCCTGCTCGTCGGTGAGGTCGATCGCCGGCTGGATCGCCGACTTCTCGCCGCGCTCCTTGAGGGCGTCGGTCGAGGTCTCGCCGATCGTGCGGTTGACGATCTCGGCCATCGCCGACTTGCCGTAGAGCTTCTTGACGTGACCGAGCGGCACCTTGCCGGGACGGAAGCCCTTCAGCTGAACGCGTCCCTTGAGATCGTTCAGGTAGACGTCGAGCTTTTCGGCCAGCTCGCTCGCGGGAACGACGATCTCGAGCTCGCGCTTCAGTCCGTCGGAAACTTTCTCGGTCACCTGCATCGGTCTAAACTTTCATCCCTGTCGTGTTGCGGTCGATGGCGCCGACGACCCGGCCACGTCGGGCCGCGCGGCGACCGCCTCGCCGTCCCTCGCCGCCGCCGTGCCCGGTTCCAGAATGGAGGGACGGTCGGTCGCGCGGGCGAAACCTGTCGGCCGCCTTGCGGCGGCCTGCGATGCCTGGTCCGTGGTCCCCGGGGACCGCGGCGTTCGGCCGGAAGGGTGCGAGCATCGTCGGCGTGGTGCGGGCGGAGGGATTTGAACCCCCACGGCGTGAGCCACTGGAACCTAAATCCAGCGTGTCTACCAGTTCCACCACGCCCGCGACGACGCGCCCTCCGGAACCTCCGAAGGCCAAAGGCGCCGCCTCTATAGCACCAGTGCCGACGAGGCGGAAGCGAAAAGAAAGCCGCGTTTCCGGCGCATTTCGGCGCCTTGCGACGGGCGGCGACAGCGCCCGGCGGAGGCCCTCGACCCTGTCGCGGGACCGACCGGACGGTGAGCCGGCGAAGGGGGCGAAGCCATTGCGGAGCGCCCTTCGTCAGGATCGGCCCTGTCCTGGACGTCGCTTCTGTCCGCCTGGCCGGTCTCTGCCCGGTGAGGATCGCTCGGGGGACGGGACCTAGCAGCCGACGCGGGCAAAACCTAGTCTTCGCCGCCGCCGCCGCCCGTCGCCGCCCGTTCGCGCCATTCGGCGACGACGGTCCGCAGCGCCGGCGGCAGGTCGTCGGCGACTAGTCCGGGGCCAGCGAGACGTCCGGCCCGGCCGTGCATGTGGACGCCGATCGCGGCGGCGGCGAATCCGGCGACGCCCTGGGCGAGCAGGCCGGCGACGATGCCGGCGAGAACGTCGCCGGAGCCGGCGGTCGCAAGGTCGGCCGGCGCGTTGTCGTTGACGACCGCGTGGCCGTCCGGGGCGGCGATCACCGTGTCCGGCCCCTTCAGCACGACGATCGCACCCGAACCCGCGGCCGCGGCGCGCGCCCGCTCGATCTTCGACGCATCGCCGCCGGGCGTCACCGCGAAGCCCGTACCGAACAGGCGGGCGAACTCCCCGGCGTGCGGCGTCAGCACCGTCGGCGCCGACCGGCCGCGAATCGCCGTGAACAGGGAGGCGGGATCGCCGGCGAAACTCGTCAGCGCGTCGGCGTCGAGTACCACCCCGGCGGAAGAGGCGAGGGCGGCGGTCACCATCGCCCGCGTCCGCTCGCCGACACCGAGCGCCGGCCCGACGACGACGGCCCGCATCCGCGGGTCGGCGAGCAGCTCGGCGAAGGCCGCCGGGTCGTCCACCCGCCGCACGATCAGCGCGGCGAGCGAGGCGGCGACCACCGGCACCGCCTCGGCCGGCGCGGCGACGACGACGAGGCCGGCGCCGGCGCGCAGCGTC
>CALCDT010000367.1 GCA_937900425.1 uncultured Alphaproteobacteria bacterium
TCGCTGCGACCCTTGGTGATGGGCCTGGCCGGCGCGACGCTCGCGGCCTGCGCCCTGGGTCCGGACTACGTGCGTCCTGACCTGGACGTGCCGCCCAGCTACCTGCCGGGAGCCGGCAGCGACGCGGGCCATGCCCGCGAGAGCGGCGCGATCGGCGGCGACCGCGAGGCGCAGGGGATCGACCCGGCCGGCGGCCGCTTCGGAGGCGGGCGGGGTGCGAGCGGGCGGCAGGATCGCGGCGAGGCGGGCGAGGAGAGACTTGAACATCGACGGCTCCATGCTATGAACATTGTTCATGTCCGGCACCCTAGCATAATATGAACGTTGTTCAAGTTTTTTTCGACCACCGGACGGCAAGGAGGACCGATGGCCAGGGGAACGGCGAAAAAGCGCGAGATCCAGCGCGACGCCCTGATCGACGCCGCCGAAAGGCGAATCGCGGAGGCCGGGCTTTCCGCCCTGAAGGCCCGCGATCTCGCCGCCGAAGTCGGCTGCGCGGTCGGGGCGCTCTACTCGTTGGTCGCCGACATGGACGAGATCGTGCTGCGGGTCGGCTCGCGCACCCTCGCCCGGCTCGACGTCGCGCTCGGCGAATGCGGGGCCGCGACCCGCGCGGCGACGCCGGAGGATCGTCTCGTCGCCGTCGCCCTCGCCTACGCCGACTTCGCCGCCGACAATCTGCCGCTGTGGCGGGCGATGTTCGAACACCGGCTGGCCGAGGGCCGCGAGGTGCCGGACTGGTCGGTGCGCGAGCAGATGGCGCTGTTCGGCCACGTCGACGCTCCGCTGCGCGCCCTGCTGCCGGACCTCGCCGAGGCCGAGCGCCACCTCCTCGCCCGGGCGCTGTTCTCGGCCGTCCACGGCATCGTCGCGCTCGGCCTCGAAGGCAAGCTGGTGGCGGTGCCGCGCGAGGCGCTCGCCCGGCAGATCGAACTCGTGGTGCGGGCGAGCGCCCGCGGACTGGTGGGATCGAGGGAATGACGGTCAGGCGGCGGTGAGCGGGGTGATGTCCGCGAGATCGTCCGCGAGCGTCGGCGCACAGGACTTCAGATCGAAGGAGGTCTGCAGCGCCATCCAGAACTCCGCACTCGTTCCGAACACCCGGGCGAGCCGCAGTGCGGTGTCCGGCGTCACCGCGGTCTCCTCGCGCGCTAGGCGTTCGATCCGGGTCCGCGGCACGCGCATCGCCTTGGCGAGGCCATAGGCCGTCAGCCCCATGGGCAGGAGGAACTCCTCTCGGAGAACCTCTCCCGGATGAACCGGAGGCAGGGCGGCGGTGATGCGCGACATGGTCGTCCTTCCTCAATGATAGTCGACGATTTCGACGTCCTCGGCGCCCGCGGGCGTCCAGCGGAAGCAGAGACGCCACTGGTCGTTGATGCGGATCGAATGAGATCCCGCCCGATCACCCCGAAGCGCCTCGAGGCGATTGCCCGGAGGCACGCGAAGATCTTCCAGCGAGGCGGCGGCGTCGAGCATTGCGATCTTGCGGCGGGTAACCCGAAGCAGATCGCCGGGAAAGCCTCTCGCCGGCTCTCCGGCGACGATCGCCGTCATCCACTTGCCCCTGACGGAAAGGATCATCGTCGCCGTCCCTTCCGTATCACCTTATGATACCACTCTTCTCGATTCAAGTGGCACAACGAGCATCCGGCATGCTCGGCTTTCCGTTCGGAGCCCACTGACATAAGATATCCCAATGCTCGATCTCTCGCTCCTCTCCCCCGAACTCGCCGGCCGGCTCGTGTTCCGGCCGGGGGCTCCCGACCGTCCGACGCTTCCCCCCGGCGAGCATCTGCTCGGGCTTTCGGAAAAGCGCGATGCCATCCTCTTCGTGCCGGAGGGTCTTCGGCCGGGCGAGCCGGTGCCGCTGATGGTGCTGTTCCACGGCGCCGGCGGCGGCGCCGGGATCATGCTGCCGCAATTCGCAGGCTTCGCGCAGGAGAGAAAATTCCTGATCCTCGCGCCGCAGTCGATGTTCCCGACCTGGGACCTCGTCATCGGCGGCAACGGGCCGGACCGCGAGCGGCTCGACGAGGCGCTGGCGCGGGTCGGCGCGCATTTCCTCCTCGATCCGGCCCGCATCGCCTTCGCCGGCTGGTCGGACGGCTGCAGCTACGCCCTCTCGATCGGCCTGACCAACGGCGCCTTCGTCAGCCACGTCATGGCGCTGTCCGGCGGCTTCCTGTCGGTGCCCTCGCCGCAGGGCGAGCCGCGGATCTTCGTCGCCCACGGCCGCAACGACGAGCAGTTGCCGGTCGAGCGGGCCGGGCGAGCCAAGGTCGCGGAACTGCGCGAAGCCGGCTACGACGTCACCTATCTGGAACACGACGGCGTCCACAAGCTGACGCCGGACGTCGCCGCGGCGGCGGTGGATTTCTTCCTCGGCTGACCGGTCCCCCCCCGCCGGGCGCCGTCGCCGTCTCGCCCCCTGTCGGCGCCGGCGAGGCGGGCTTCACTCGCTCGCCTCGCCCTTCAGCCAGTCGTGGAGGATGCGCAGCGGCCGCTCGCCGAGCGCCTCGCGGCGGCAGAGGAAGTGATAGGCTTCCGGCCGCTCGACCCGCTCGGGCGCGGCCAGCGCCAGATGGCCGGCGGCGAGCGAGGCGCCGACCAGCGTCAGGTCGATCACCGCCGCGCCGAGGCCGGCGACCGCCGCCTCCAGCATCTGCCCGCGGGTCTCGAAGACGGTGACGCCGCCGGCGGGCGCGCGGCCGGCCTCGCCGCGAGCGGCGAGGATCAGGTCCCAGTCGCCCGGCCGCGAGCGGGCGGCGAGCCGCGGCAGGGCGGCGACGTCGCCGATCCCTCCGGCCAGCAGCCGCGGATTCGCAACCACCACGAGGGTTTCCCGGAACAGCGGCAGGGCGAGGAGCCCCGGCGCCTCGGGCGGCCGCGCCGCCCATCGGATGGCGCAGTCGAAGGGTTCGGCGACGAGGTCGACCGGCCGGGTGTCGGTCGAGATCAGGATGTCGACGTCAGGCAGGCGGGCGCGCAGGGCGCCGAGCCGCGGCACCAGCCACAGCACCGCGAAGGTGGAGAGCGTCGACAGGCGGATCGCCGCCCGCGGCGCCCGGGTCTCCGCCACCGCGTGGTCGATGGCGGAAAAGGCCGGCTCGAGCCGGGCGGCGAGCCGGGCCCCGCGCTCGGAGAGCCGCGCCCGGCGCCGGTCCTCGAACAGCTGGCCGCCGAATTCCGCGTCGAGGGCAGCGACGAGATGCGACACCGCCGAGGGCGTGACGCCGATCCGCGCCGCCGCCGCGCCGTAGCCTCCGGCCCGCACCACTTCCAGAAACACCCGCAGCGCCTTGAGGCTCGGCCGCTCGAACATGAGTTCATCTCATTTTTTCCACTCGCTCCTCATTAGGACGGTTCCAGGCTTTCCGCTAGCTTGCTCTCGTTCCCTCCCTTTCCGGAACCGGAGTTTCCCAATGAAGATCTCAACTCTCGCCCTGCTCCTGGCGGCCTTCGTCGCGCCCCTGCCCGCCGCGGCGCTGGAACTCTCCTCCCCCGACGTCGCCGAGGCCGCCGCGGTGCCCGCGGCCCATGTCCTCGACGGTTTCGGCTGCAGCGGCGGCAACCGCTCGCCGGCGCTCGCTTGGTCCGGCGCGCCGGAGGGGACGAAGAGCTTCGCGCTGACGCTCTACGATCCGGACGCGCCGACCGGGAGCGGCTTCTGGCACTGGGTTGTGATCGACCTGCCGGCTTCGGCCACCGGCCTTCCCGTCGGTCCGGCGGCGCTGCCGCCGGGGGCGCGGGTGATGCGGAGCGACTTCGGCACCACGGCCTACGGCGGCCCCTGCCCGCCGCCCGGCGCCGGCATGCACCGCTACGTCTTCACGCTGCGGGCGCTCGACGTCGAGCGGCTGGAGATCCTCGACGACGCCAGCCCGGCGATCGTCGGCTTCGTGGCCAAGGCCCACACGCTGGCCGAGGCCCGCATCACCGCCGTGCTGCACCGCTGAGGCTGCACCGACCGCCGACCGCCGACTGCCGAGCGCCGACCGCCGGCCGCCGACGTCAGCATACCGGTGACAGGACGCCCGAAAGGCGGGATGACGGCACGAGAGCGCGCACCGCCGAGCACGCGACGATCCGAACGAGGAGACCTTGATGACCACCCCGCAGAACCGCCTGATCGAAAGCCAGTTCGGAGCCACGGCCGAGGCCTACGTGACGAGCGCCGTCCACGCCGAAGGCGCCGACCTTGCCCGCATCGCCGAGATCGCGGCGTCGCTTCGCCCGGCAAGGGCGGTCGATCTCGGCACCGGCGGCGGCCACGTCGCCTATGCTCTCGCCCCCCACGCCGGCGAGGTGATCGCCTGCGACCTCTCGGCCGACATGCTGGCAGCGGTGGAGCGGACGGCGGCCGAGCGCGGCCTCGGGTCGATCCGCACGGTGGTCGCCGACGTCGCCGGCCTGCCGGTCGAGACGGCGAGCGCCGACCTCGTCGCGAGCCGGTTCAGCGCCCACCACTGGATGGACCTTTCCGGCGCTCTCGGCGAGGCGCGGCGGGTGCTGCGACCGGGGGCGCCAGCGGTGTTCGCCGACGTCGTCACGTCCGGCGTGCCGCTTTTCGACACCCATCTCCAGGCCGTCGAACTGCTGCGCGACCCCTCCCACGTCCGCAACCGGACGATCGGCGAATGGTGCGCCCTGCTGGAGGCGGCGGGCTTCGCCCTCGAGGCGATCCGGCGCGACCGGCTGCGGCTCGACTTCGCGGCCTGGATCGCGCGGATGCGGACGAGCGACCTCCACGCCGCGGCGATCCGCTCGCTGCAGCAGGGGGCCTCGGACGACGTGCGCCGTCACTTCGCGATCGAGGCCGACGGCAGCTTCCTGCTGGAGACGGCGGTGCTCGAGGTGAGGGCGGTGTGACGAGGGGGCGTCGCGGGCCGATCCCTTCCGCGAAGCGCGCGCTTCAGCGCCCGGTCGAGCCGAAGCCGCCGGCGCCGCGGGCGGTGTCGTCGAGGCTCTGCACCGCGACGAGGCGCGCCCGCGTCACCGGGGCGATCACCATCTGTGCGATCCGCTCGCCGCGGGCGACGACGAAGGGCGCGTCGCCGAGGTTGACGAGGATGACCTTGACCTCGCCGCGATAATCGGCGTCGACGGTGCCCGGGGTGTTGAGCACGGTGACGCCGTGTTTCGCCGCGAGCCCCGAGCGCGGCCGCACCTGCGCTTCGAAGCCCTCCGGCAGGGCGATGGCGAGCCCGGTCGGCACCAGCGCGCGGGCGCCGGGCGCCAGCGTCAGCGGCGCCTCGACAGCGGCGAGGAGATCGAGGCCGGCGGCCTGATCGCTCTGGTAGGCCGGCAGCGGCAGGCCGGCGCCGTGATCGAGGATGCGGACAGCGACGGGGACGGGTTCGGTCATGGGGCGGGTCCGTTGGGGTTGGTCGGGGAGATGGTGTGGTCGGGGCGGTGGAGGCATCGGGGCGGGGCGCGCCCCTCATCCGGCCCTTCGGGCCACCTTCTCCCCCGAGGGGAGAAGGGAATTCACGAAGGCCAGTCGTATGCGTATCCACGATACGGCGACGCGACCGGCTCTCGTCGATGACAAGACGGGTCGCTGCCACAGGTTACCCTTCTCCCCTCCGGGGAGAAGGTGGCCCGAAGGGCCGGATGAGGGGCCGCGGCCTCTCCCCGCCCACAAGTCCGACGACACGCCTCACCCGCGCCCCGCCCCGAGCCGCGCCGCGATCACCGCCGCCAGACGATCGGCCGCCTCGGCCTTGGAGAGCTTCGGCCAGCTCTCGACGCCGTCCGGGCCGACGAGGTGCAGGGTGTTGGCGTCGCCGCCGAAGACGCCCTCGGCGGGCGAGACGTCGTTGGCGCAGATGAGGTCGGCACCCTTGCGGGCGAGCTTGGCGCGGGCGTAGGCGACGACGTCGCCGGTTTCCGCCGCGAAGCCGACGACGAGGGCCGGCCGCAGCGACGGGTGGTGGCCGACGGTGGCGAGGATGTCGGGGTTCTCGACGAGGGCGAGGGCCGGCGGGCGGCCGGAGCCGTCCTTCTTCATCTTGGCGTCCGGCGCGTCGGCGGTGCGCCAGTCGGCCACCGCCGCGGCCATCACCGCGACGTCGACCGGCAGCGCGGAAAGGCTCGCCTCCAGCATCTGCCGCGCCGTCTCGACCCGGACGACCGTGACGCCCGGCGGATCGGGCAGCGTCACCGGTCCGGACACCAGCGTCACCCTCGCCCCGAGCCGCGCCAGCGCCGCGGCGACGGCGTGGCCCTGCTTGCCGGAGGAGCGGTTGGCGATGTAGCGCACCGGGTCGATCGGCTCGTGGGTCGGGCCGGAGGTGACGAGCGCGGTCCGGCCCGACAGGGGGCCGGGCGCGGCGCCGGCGGCGGCCGCGGCACCGTCGGCGAAGAAGGCCTCGACGGCGGCGACGATCTCCATCGGCTCGGCCAGACGGCCGGGACCGCTTTCGCCGCGCTCGGCCATCGCCCCGACGTTGGGACCGACGAAGCGGACGCCGTCGGCGGCGAGCGTCGCCGCGTTGCGCCGGGTCGCGGCGTGCGACCACATCCGCGGGTTCATCGCCGGGCAGACGAGAACCGGCTTGTCGGTGGCGAGCAGCACGTTGGTGGCGAGGTCGTCGCAAAGGCCGTGCGCCATCTTCGCCAGCAGGTCGGCGGTGGCCGGAGCGACGACGACGAGGTCGGCCTCGCGCGAGAGGCGGATGTGGCCGATGTCGGCCTCGGCGGTGAGGTCGAAAAGGTCGTCGTGGACGGCCTCGCCGGTGAGGGCGCCGACCGAGAGCGGCGTCACGAATTCCTTCGCCGCCCGCGTCATCACCGCCCGCACGCCCGCGCCGCGCTCTTTCAGCCGGCGAATGGTCTCAAGCACCTTGTAGGCGGCGATGCCGCCGCCGATGACGAGAAGGATGCGCTTGGACTTGAGCATGGCGGGTTCCGGAGGACGGGAGCGGCGGGGCACCCTAGACCGCGGCTCCCGTGCCGCCAAGGGAGCGAGGTGGAACGGCCGCTGCCCGGCCGGTCCGCAACCCGGCGGAGAGTCGGCGAGCCGGTCGCTCAGAGCTTGCGCAGCATGACCTGGTCGATGCCGTGGCTGTCGTTCTTGCGCAGGATCAGGTCGGCCCGCGGCCGCGTCGGCAGGATGTTTTCCGTGAGGTTGACGAGGTTGATGCGCTCCCAGAGACCCGTCGCGATGGTCTCGGCCTCGGCCTCGCTCACCTCGGCGTAGCGGGCGAAGAAGGAGCGCGGGTCGCGGAAGGCGGTCTCGCGCAGGCGCATGAAGCGCTGGATGTACCAGCGCCGGAGCTCGGCCTCGTCGGCGTCGATGTAGATCGAGAAGTCGAAGAAGTCGGAGACGAAGGGCACCGCCTTGCCGTCCTTGGGCAGGCGGCTGGTCTGGAGCACGTTGAGGCCCTCCAGAATCAGGATGTCGGGCTGGTCGACGACGATCTCGCGGCCAGGCACCACGTCGTAGACGAGGTGGGAATAGACCGGCGCGCGCACCGCCGGCCGGCCGGCCTTGATCTGCGACAGGAAGGCGAGCAGGGCCGGCAGGTCGTAGCTTTCGGGAAAGCCCTTGCGCTCCATCAGCCCCTCGGCCTTCAGCACCGCGTTGGGCAGCAGGAAGCCGTCGGTGGTGACGAGGTCGACCTTCGGGCTCGATGGCCAGCGGGCGAGCAGCGCCTTGAGGATGCGGGCCGTGGTCGACTTGCCGACGGCGACCGAGCCGGCGAGGCCGATGATGAAGGGCATCTTGCGCTCGCTCTTGCCGAGGAAGCGCTGGGTGGCGGCGTGGAGGCCCTGGGTCGCCTCGACGTAAAAGGACAGCAAGCGCGACAGCGGCAGGTAGATCATCGCCACTTCGTCGAGGGAGACCGGATCGTTGAGGCTGCGCAGCCGTTCGACGTCGTCGACCGTCAGCGTCATCGGCGTGCCCTGGCGCAGCTCCGCCCAGTCGGCCTTGGAGTAGGTGACGTAGGGCGAGAGATCCATCTGACCGAACGGCATGCTCTGATCCATGGCAGGTTCCGTCAGTCCCGCGGACGGGAAGCCTTTTCCTCGAGCCCGCTGCGCCCGGTGCGGGCGGCGAGTTCGGCGGTGACCTCGTCGAGGCCGACGCCGCCGACCTTGAGCACCACGAGGAGGTGATAGAGCAGGTCCGCCGCTTCCTTGCGCAATTCCGCGCGGTCGCGCGACACTGCGGCGATCACCGTCTCCACCGCCTCCTCGCCGAGCTTCTGCGCGCATTTCTCCATGCCGCGGCCGACGAGCCTCGCGGTGTAGGACGACGCGTCCGCGGAAGCGGCGCGTTCGGCCACGATGGCCTCAAGATCGGAGAGAGAGAAGCCGGTCATTGGTCCAACTGGTGATCGCCCCCGGAAGGGCCCCCGCCCCCCGGCTCGCGTCCTTCCCTTATCGCGGATGGCGACGTCGCGCCATAGCGGGCCTTTCGCCGCGGCAGACGAAGCGTCTCGCACGGGAAGCGAAAACCCGACCGCCGACCGCCGAGCGTTCACCCGTCGAGCCGCATCGCCAGCCCGGCCGCGGCCATGTGCGCCTTGGCCTCGTGGATGGTGAATGTGCCGAAGTGGAAGATCGAGGCGGCGAGCACGGCGGTGGCGTGGCCGTCGCGGATGCCCTCGACGAGGTGGTCGAGGGTGCCGACGCCGCCCGAGGCGATCACCGGCACGGCCACGGCGTCGGCGATGGTGCGGGTGAGATCGAGGTCGAAGCCGATCTTCGTGCCGTCGCGGTCCATCGAGGTGACGAGCAGTTCGCCGGCGCCGAGCGTGACGACGTCCTTCGCGAAACTCACCGCGTCGATGCCGGTCGCGTTGCGGCCGCCGTGGGTGAAGATTTCCCAGCGCGGCGCCTCGCCCGGGGCGGAGACCCGCTTGGCGTCGATCGAGACGACGATGCACTGGTCGCCGAACTTGTCGGCGGCGCGGCCGACGAAGCCGCGGTCCTTAACCGCCGCCGAATTGATCGAGACCTTGTCGGCCCCGGCGAGCAGCAGCGTGCGGATGTCCTCGACGCTGCGCACCCCGCCGCCGACCGTCACCGGCATGAAGCAGCGTTCGGCGGTGCGCTCGACGACGTCGATCAGCGTGCCGCGGGCCTCGTGGCTCGCGGTGATGTCGAGGAAGCAGAGCTCGTCCGCCCCCGCCGCATCATAGGCCGCCGCCGCCTCGACCGGGTCGCCGGCGTCGACGAGATCGACGAAGTTGACGCCCTTGACGACACGGCCGTCCTTGACGTCGAGACAGGGGATCACGCGGGACTTGAGGGTCATGACGGGAAGCGTCCGGTTTGCGGAGGACACGCCCTCTCTTATGGCGCACCGACCTGAAAGTCATCCGTCGAGAGGTCGAATTCGATCGATCGGGCGACGAGCCAGCCGTAGAGGCCGAAGCTTCCGTCGAGATGGACCTTCACCGAGCTCTCCGCTTCGCCAGCCCCCGACCGCAGGTGCTCAAGCCGCAGACGGTCGATGACGTTCTGGTGGTTGAATTCCCTGAGATCGGCGTCGAGAACATCAGTCAACACGATCGAGACCACAGCCTCTCGATCACGGGTCAGGAAGCCCGCCGCGTTCGTCGTCTTCAGCGTGGTCCAGGTGTGAAGGCGAAGAACGCTGGCATCGGCTCGCCGCAGCGTCAGGTCGAGGATTTCCGCATCGTGGAAGGACGGCTCGTGGCCGAACCAGTCGACGAGGCGCCCGCCACCGCGAAATTCCGCTACGGTCGCCCTATCTCCGCCCATGTCACGCCCCCGCCGCCGCAATCTTCGCCAGGGCCAGGATCGGGTCGAGGCGGCCGTCGTAGAGGGCGCGGCCGGTGATGGCGCCGTCGAGGATGGCGCAGTCGGGTTCGAGCAGGCGGTCGACGTCGTCCATCGAGGCGAGGCCGCCGGAGGCGATCACCGGGATCGCCACCGCGCGGGCGAGCTCCAGCGTCGAGGGGATGTTGAGGCCCTTGAGGATGCCGTCGCGGTCGATGTCGGTGTAGATGATCGCGGCGACGCCGGCGTCCTCGAACTTCCTGGCGAGATCGACCGCGGTGAGTTCCGACGCCTCGGCCCAGCCCTCGACCGCGACGTTGCCGCCGCGGGCGTCGATGCCGACGGCGACGCGGCCGGGGAAGCTTTTCGCCGCCGCCTTGACGAGGCCGGGGTCGCGCACCGCGACGGTGCCGAGGATGACGCGGGAGACGCCCTTCGCCAGCCAGGTCTCGACCGCCTCCATCGAGCGGATGCCGCCGCCGAGCTGCACCGCCATGCCGGTGGCGGCGAGAATCGCCTCGACCGCCTCGCCGTTGCGGCTCGCACCGGCGAAGGCGCCGTCGAGGTCGACGACGTGGAGCCAGGGGAAGCCGATCGCGGCGAAGGCGCGGGCCTGGGCGGCCGGATCCTCGTTGTAGACGGTGGCCTGATCCATGTCGCCGAGCTTCAGACGCACGCACTGGCCGGCCTTGAGGTCGATGGCGGGGTAGAGGATCATCGGGGGTCTTTCACGGATGACTGGGAGCGGCACGAGAGGCCGCATCGAAGGTCACGGGGTATAGCGGTTTCCGTCGTTCCGGCGAAAGCGGGAATGATACCGTTGCGTCGATCACAAGACTCGGCCGGCCTCATCCTGAGGAGGGCGCCCCTGCGCCCGTCTCGAAGGACGAGGCCGCCCCCGCCCTTCGAGGCTCGCTTCGCTCGCACCTCAGGGTGAGGGCGGAGAGAGGTCGGTTCATACGCACGTCAGTATGGCGGATGCGGAGAAGAAGGGCTCACATCTCACGGCAGGCCCTCCCCCGCCCCGGCCGCCGCCCTCACGGCCGCCACTTCAGGAAATTGCCGATCAGGGTCAGGCCGAGCGTCTGGCTCTTTTCGGGGTGGAACTGGGTGCCGACCACGGTGTCGCGGCCGACCACCGCCGTCACCGGGCCGCCGTAGTCGGCGGTGGCCAGCACGTGGGCCGGGTCGGCGGCCTTCAGGTGGTAGGAGTGGACGAAATAGGCGTGGAGGCCGCGCTCCCCGGTCGGGATGCCGGCGAAGACCGGATGGTCGGCGTGAAGATCGATGGTGTTCCAGCCCATGTGCGGCACCTTGAGCGCCGGGTCGGAGGGCTCGAGCAGGGTGACGTCGCCGGCGATCCAGCCGAGACCCTCGGTCGTCTCCTTCTCGAGGCCGCGGCTCGCCAGCAGCTGCTGGCCGACGCAGATGCCGAGGAACGGCCGGCCGCCGACCGTTACCGCCTCGTGCAGCGCGTCCAGCATGCCGGAAACGGCGCCGAGGCCGCGGCGGCAGTCGGCGAAGGCGCCGACGCCGGGCAGCACGACATGGTCGGCCCGCGCCACCACCTCCGGGTCGGCGGTGACGGCGACGGGGCCGGCATAGCCGACGTCGCGGGCGGCCCGTTCGAAGGCCTTTTCGGCGGAGCGCAGGTTGCCCGAGCCGTAGTCGATGATGGCGACGCTCACCGCGGCGCTCCTTTGTGGTCTGCCCAGAGGCCGATGACGGGACGGCCGCCGCCGGCGTTCGCCGCCACGGGGGTCGCGGGGCGGA
>CALCDT010000368.1 GCA_937900425.1 uncultured Alphaproteobacteria bacterium
TTCCGGCCGGCTGATTCCCGGCCACGGCGGCGTCATGGACCGGGTCGACGGCCTTCTCGTCGCGGTCGTCGTGCTCGGCCTCGCCGCCGTCGCCGGTCTGCTGCCGGCCGGCCTGTCGGCGGGGTAGGGCGCCACACCCGCCGGGTGGCGCTGGCCGCGCGCCGGCCGGGGCGCTATTGAGGCGGTGAGGACGCGGCACCGGCGTACGCAGGGCCGCCGCATTGACGGCCTATCGAGGGCCGTTCAGGCCGGAAAGGGAACCACAGATGATGGACTGGATCTTCGGTCTCGGCGCGGGTGTGACCGGGTACGTGATCCCGTTCCTCTTCGTCCTGACCATCGTGGTGTTCTTCCACGAGCTCGGGCACTTCCTCGTCGCCCGCTGGTGCGGCGTGAAGGTCAACGTGTTCTCGGTCGGCTTCGGTCCCGAGCTGATCGGCCGCACCGACCGCAAGGGGACCCGCTGGCGGCTGTCGCTGGTGCCGCTCGGCGGCTACGTCCGCTTCGAGGGCGACGACAACGAGGCGAGCGTGCCCGACCGGGCCGCCCTCGCGGCGCTGCCGCCGGAGCGGCTCGCCCAGAGCTTCGCGGCGAAGAGCGTCGGCGCACGGGCGGCGGTGGTCGCCGCCGGGCCGATCGCCAACTTCGTCCTCGCCGTCGTCATCTTCTCGATGCTGTTCATGCTGTTCGGCAAGCCGGAGATGCAGGCGCGGGTCGATTCGATCGAGCCCGGCAGCGCCGCGGCCGAGGCCGGCTTCGATGTCGGCGACATCATCGCGGCGATCGACGGCACGCCGATCTCCTCCTTCTCCGAGGTGCAGCGCATCGTCAGCGTCAGCGCCGGCGAGCCGCTCGACGTGATCGTCGAGCGCGGCGGCGTGCCGGTCGAGCTGTTCGTCACGCCGCGACTCACCGAGATCAAGGACCGATTCGGCAACGTCCACCGGGTCGGCGTGCTCGGCATCCGCCGCGAGGCCGGCGCCGACGCGGTGACGGTGAGGGAGTTCTCGCCGCCGGAGGCGGTCGTCGAGGGGGTCCGCGAGACGTGGTTCGTCGTCGCCCGCACCGTCGACTATCTCGTCGGGGTGGTCTCCGGCCGCGAGTCGGCCGACCAACTCGGCGGGCCGATCCGCGTCGCCCAGGTCTCGGGCCAGGTGGCGACCCTCGGCATCGTCGCGCTGATCAACCTCGCCGCGGTGCTGTCGGTGAGTATAGGACTGCTTAACCTTATGCCCATTCCGATGCTCGACGGCGGGCATCTCGTCTACTATGCGATCGAGGCTGTCCGAGGTCGGCCCCTGAGCGAACGCGCCCAGGACGTCGGCTTCCGGATCGGCCTCGCCCTCGTGCTGCTCCTGATGATTTTCGCGACTTGGAACGACATTGTTCACTTGTCGCAGCTTTGATGGTGCGGTGCGGGCCGGGACGGCCCAGGGGCCTCGTGCGGAAAGGCGCTCGGCGTGTCGGATTCGCAACGGGATCAAGCGAATGTGGAACGGGCCGACCGGGTCGGCTTGCCTCCCCTGGGAAAGCCTGCAATACCACGGGCAGGCGTTTGCGCCGGTGGCGGCCCCCTCCCGGGCGCGACGCCAGCTGGACCAGACAGGAAGATGAGAGGGCCGAAAGACCCCATGCGTGAGTTGCCGAGCTTCCTTCGACAGGTCCTGGTGGCCGCCGGTGTGCTGGTGGTTGCGCCCGTCGCGCTCCCGAATTCGCTGTTCCTCGGCGCCGCGCCGGCGCGCGCCGCGACCGTCAGCGCCATCGAGGTCGTCGGCAACGGCCGCGTCGACGCGGAGACCGTCCGCACCTACGTGACGATCCGTCCCGGCCGCCCGTTCGGCGCCGCCGACATCGACGAGTCGATCAAGGCGCTCTACGCCACGGGGCTGTTCTCCGACGTGCAGATCAGCCAGCAGGGCTCGCGGCTGCTCGTCTCCGTCAAGGAGAACCCGGTCATCGCCCGCATCTCTTTCGAGGGTAACCGGCGCCAGTCGGACCAGACCCTCGAGGGCATCATCGAATCGAAGCCGCGCTCCGTGCTGACCCGTTCGCGGGTGCAGAGCGACGTGCAGCGCATCCTCGCCGCCTACCGGCAGAGCGGCCGCTTCCGCGCCACCGTCGAGCCGAAGATCATCGAGCTGCCGCAGAACCGCGTCGATCTCGTCTTCGAGATCAACGAGGGCGACAAGACCGGCGTCTCGTCGATCACCTTCATCGGCAACAAGGCGTTCTCCGACGGCCGTCTGCGCGACGTCGTGCGGACCCGTGAGTCGGGCTTCCTGAGCTTCCTGCGCACGACCGACTCCTACGATCCGGACCGGCTCGCCGCGGACCAGGAGCTGCTGCGCCAGTTCTACTACAACCACGGCTACGCCGACTTCCGCATCATCTCGGCGGTCGCCGACCTCGATCGCGAGCAGAACGCCTTCTTCATCACCTTCACGGTGGACGAGGGCGAGCCCTACACGTTCGGCGACATCAACGTCGAGACGTCGCTCTCCGCGCTCGACCCCGAGAAGCTCCGCAACGTCCTGCTCACCCGCAAGGGCGACACCTACTCGGCGAGCGTCGTCGAGAAGACGCTCGAGGTGCTGACCATCGAGGCGGCCCGGCTCGGCTACGCCTTCGCCCAGGTGCGTCCGCGCGGCGACCGCAACTACGAAGATCACACCATCTCGATCACCTACTC
>CALCDT010000369.1 GCA_937900425.1 uncultured Alphaproteobacteria bacterium
TCGCCTCTGATTTGGGAATCCCCTCTCGATTCATTCAGGTCGGATTCCGCTCTAGTCGATGCTGTTCACCCAGAACACCGACGCCTCGGTGCTGCCGTCGTTGTAGAAGCGGTGCAGGATCGAGCTCGGGAAGGCGAAGCTGTCGCCCTTGTTGAGCCGGTAGGCGCGCTGCTCGATCTCGAGCACGATGCTGCCCGAGAGGACGATGCCGATCTCCTCGCCGGCGTGGGTGTACTGCTCGTCGCCGGACGAGCCGCCGGCGGCGACGGTGACGATGAAGCCCTTGTAGCGGCGCTCGGTCTCGGGCGTGGCGAGGTGCTTCACCACGCCGTTGCTGTCGATGACGAGGGAGCGCCGCGACGCCCGCACGATGTAGTCGCCGTCGGGGTTCTGCTCGGCGGCGCTCTCCGGGTCGATGATCCACGCCGGCGACACGCCGAGGGCGGTGGCGACGCTGTAGATCGTCCGCACCGTCGGCGACACCAGCCCGCGCTCGACCTGCGACAGCGTGCCGACCGACAGCCCGGTCTGCTCGGCGAGCTGGGCGAGGGTCATGCCGCGGGTGTGGCGCAGATCCTTCAGCCGCGCGCCGACCCCGTCGGCGGGATCGGGGGTCGCCGCGGCCCTGTCCCGACGCCCGCGCTTCACCGTCTGATTGTCCATGCGGCGTTCACGTCCTGCTGGGTCTGGAGCATGCGGACTGCCGGGCGGCATCTGATCCTCCGCCTTCAGTTCTTAGCGAGAACGATACCAGCTTCTACCACCGGCTCGCCCCGGTCGAAGCGGTCGAGGGCGAACGGCTTCATCCGGCGGTCGATCTCGCCGGTGGCGATCGCCTTGGCCAGCAGCAGGCCGGCGCCCGGCCCGCCGGCGAAGCCGTAGGACCAGCCGGCGGTGAACCACAGGTCGCGCAGCGCCGGATGCGGCCCGAGCAGCGGCGCGAAGTCGGAGGAGGCGTGGAACATCCCGGCCCACTGGCGCAGGATCCGCAGCTCCGCGAGCTGCGGGAACATCTCGACGTAGGTGCGGGCCATCGCCGCCATCACCGGCACGTCGGAGCGCAGCGTCACGTGCGGCCGCTCCGGCACCTCGGTGCCGCCGACGACCTCGCCGCGCGAGGTCTGGTGGAAGTAGGAGAGGCTGTCGATCAGCGCCACCGCCGGCATGAACAGCGGCCGCGTCGGCTCGAGCGCCATCGCCTCGAGGCGCATCGGGTAGCCGTCGAGCGGCACGCCGATCTTCGCCGCCATCTCGAGGTTCTGGCCACCGGCGGCGATCACGGTGGCGCCCGCCTCGATGCGCCGGTCGCCGACGAGGACGGCCGAGAGGCGCCCGTTCGTCCGCTCGAAGCCGGTCACCGCAGTGCGGTAGCGGAGGTCGACGCCGAGCCGCTCGCAGGCCGCGCGAAATCCCTTCATCGCCGCGTGGTGGGGGGCGACGCCGCCCCGCGGCTGGTGCAGGGCGAGCCTCACCTTGCGCGCGTTGATCGCCGGCAGGACGCTGTTGACGTCGGCGCCGGGGACGAGGAACGACTCGATGCCGAGTTCGCGGTGCAGCTTCACCGCCTCCTCGAGCACCGCCGCGGTCTCCGGCTTCTCGGCGACCATGGTGTAGCCGCGCTCGGTGAACATGACGTTCTCGCCGAGCTTGCGCGACAGCGTCCGCCACTCGTTGACCGACAGCAGGAACAGTTCCGTCCAGGCGCGCCCGCCGAAGCCGGCGCGGATCAGCGTGCCGTTGCGGCCCGAGGCGCCGCCCTGCCAGTAGCCGGCGTCGAGGACGAGGATGTCGCGGACGCCGAAGGTGGTCAGATAGAAGGCGCAGGCGAGGCCCTGGATGCCGCCGCCGACGATGACGACGGAGGCCTTCTTCGGCAGCGGCCGGTCCGTGGGGGAGGAAAGGCGGCTCATCGGTTCCCCCTCAGCGAACGGGCTCGACGACGTCGCACAGGCCGGCGGCCTGGGCGACGGTGATCGACCGCCGCGGCGGCCGGGGGCGCGGGCGGGCGTAGTCCTCGGGCCGGCGGCCGGTGCGGGCGGCGAGGACGGCGAGCATGTTCTCCCAGCACGGATAGCCCTGGCAGGGGCCCATGCCGCAGGAAGTGAGCCGCTTCAGGATCTCCGGGTCGGTCTCGCCGGCGTCGATGTGGGAGAGGAGTTCGCCCACCGTCACGTCCATGCACGGACAGACGAGGGCGTGCGGCGACAGCGTCGCCGGCAGCCGGATCGGCTCGTCGCCCGCGGCGGCGTCGCCGACGATCGAGACGTGGCCGGGCAGCGCGTCGCCGACGAGCTGCAGCAGGCCCTCGGCGGCGACCTGGAAGGGCAGGCTCGGATCGGCCCGCCACGGTCCGGCGTGGACCACGCAGTCGCAGCCGAGGCGGCGGCCGACGTCGATGCCGGTGACGCGGCTACGGCCGAGGACGCGGCGCAGGTCGTGGATCGGGCCGGTGTGGACGACGGTGGTGCCGAGCGCCTTCAGCCGGGCGGCGACGAGCGTCTCGGCGCCGGTGCCGAGGACGGCGACCGCCTGGCCGGGCGGAACGCCGTAGCCGGCGGCGAGGTCGAGGGCGGCGTGGGCGTCCATCACGCCCGGCAGGTGGTTGCCGGCGACGAGCGGCGGCATCGAGCGCCGGCCGGTGGCGAGCACCACCTCGGACGGGTAGAAGGCGACGGCGCCCTCGGCGTAGCGGTGCGGCGCGGCGAGGAACAGCGTGCCCGCGCGGTAGGCGCCGAAGAGTTCCATGCCGGTGAACGCCTGCACCGCCGGTTCGAGCGGCTCCGGCGGCCGGTCGAGCGCGGTCGCGGTGCGGCCGGGCACGTCGCCGCGGGTGACGAG
>CALCDT010000370.1 GCA_937900425.1 uncultured Alphaproteobacteria bacterium
CTGGACCCACCTCGAGCGCCAGCGCGGCGGCTTCGGCTTCCTCGGCGGCCCCGGCGAGACCCAGATCGAAGCCGACCGCCGGCTGCTGCAGGAGCGGATCGCCAAGCTCGAGGGTGATCTCGAGAAGGTGCGCAAGACGCGAGACCTGCACCGCAAGAACCGCAAGAAGGTGCCCCATCCGGTGGTCGCCCTCGTCGGCTACACCAACGCCGGCAAGTCGACCCTCTTCAACCGGCTGACGACGTCCGAAGTTTTCGCCAAGGACCTTCTGTTCGCCACCCTCGATCCGACGTTGCGCCGGCTCAAGCTGCCGCACGGTTCGGAGGTGATCCTGTCCGACACCGTCGGCTTCATCTCGAACCTGCCGACCCATCTCGTCGCCGCCTTCCGGGCGACGCTCGAGGAGGTCACCGAGGCCGACGTCATCCTCCACGTGCGCGACATCTCGCACGAGGACAGCGATGCCCAGGCCGAGGACGTCGCCGAGGTGCTGCGCCTGCTCGAGGTCGAGGTCGGCGAGGGCGGACGGATCATCGAGGTCTGGAACAAGATCGACGCGGTGTCGCCGGAGCGGCGAGCGCGGTTGCTGGAGACGACCGCGGAGCGCGCCGGCCGGCCGGGCGCCCCGGTCGCGGTCTCGGCGCTGACCGGCGAGGGGCTCGACGGCCTGCTCGCCGACATCGAGAAGCGGCTCGTCGGCGATCATCCGGTGTTCGAGGTCAGGCTCGATCCCGCGGACGGCGAGGGCTTCGCCTGGCTGCACCGCAACGCCGAGATCCTGCGCCGCGGCGAGCCCGCGGACGACGGTATCGCGCTGACCGTGCGGGTGTCGGAGCGCCACCAGCCGCAGTTCCTCGCCCGCTTCCGCTCGGCCGAATCGTCGGCGCTGCGGGCCTGACGCGGGCGGGAGATCCCGCCCCGCGCCACCTTCCGCTTCGTCCAGTCCCGAAAGAAAGAGCGCCGTCTCCCGCGAGGCGGCGCTCTCGACGTTTCAAGTCCTTCGCCGGCGTCCGCCGGCCGCCGGCGTCACTGCCCGGATTCGACGGTGACGTTGAGGAGGTCCGGCAGCGTCTGCGGCGCGGTCTGGCCGATGGCCATGACCTCGACGAAGGGCACCGGCTGGGCCGGCGCAGCGGTGACGGTGAGCGAACGCGGGTTCTTGAGGAAGTCGCCGAGGGCGGTGGCGACGGCGGTCTGGAACGCCGGGTTGCCGAGCGAGGACAGCATCAGCGGCAGCACGGCGGCGAGCTGGTTGGCGAAGCTCGCCGCGTCGGTGCCAGCCTCGCGCGCCTGCTTCTCGAGGATGCGGCCGGTCACCGACTTGTCGGTGAAGGCGATCGTCGCGGCGGAGAGCGTCGTGCCGGTGAGGGCGCCGAAATCCGGTTCCGGGCGCTTGTTGAAGGCCTCGAACACCTCGGGCGTGATGCCGCCGAGGGACATCGCCATCGTGAGAGTGCCGATCTCGACGCCGTCGATGGTGACGTTCTCCACCTCCAGCACTTCCTCCTCGACGTTCCAGTCCATCTTGCTGGAGAAGTCGAAGATCAGCTTGTCGTAGCCGATCGCCGAAAGCTGCTGGCCGGCGGCCGGGTCCGGCAGGGCGGCCGGATCGAAGACGATCCGCTTGACGGCGACGTCCTGGTGCCTGGGCTGGGTGCCGACATAGTCGGACGCGGTGCCGGCGAGCGTATCGACGGTGACGACGGCCTTGCCCTCGCTTTCGAGGCGGAAGTCGGAGGCGGAGAAGCTGTCGAGCGTCGTCACCGCCTCGCGAACGTCGGTCGGGGCGACGACGACGAGATTGTCGACGCCTGCCTCGGCGAGCCTGGCGACGCCGTCGGTGCTGGTGGCGACGAGGCCGTTCAGGGCGATGCTCGCGGCGGAGAAGTCGGCGTCGGCGGGAATGTCGGCGCCGGTCAGCACGAGCTGGTCGATGGTGACGTCGTAGGGACCGGCGGGGTCCTCACCGGGCTCGGCCGGCTTGTCGAAGGTGAAGGAGATCTTGCCGTAGGTCAGGGTGTCGCCGTCGACGGCCGGGCCGTCGTAGGCGATCTTCTCGGCGCCCGCCGCGGTCAGCGCGCCGATCAGGGCGTCGGTGATCTCCTGCTGGGATGCGGCATAGGCCGGCGAGACGAGGAGGCCGGCGAGCGCGGCGGAAGCGAGAAGTCGGCGGGCGATGAACATGAACGAGGGTCTCCGGTTCGCAAATCGATCTATGCGCAAGCAATTTCGACGATGTGAAGACGCCGGCCCGGAAGAATGAGCCGAAGTCCTGCGGAAATTCGGCGTCCGCGGCGGTTCGGCCCGCCGCAACGCCCGGTGGCGCGATCCTGCCCGCCGTGCCGGCGGAAGGCAAGCCGCCGCGCCCGTCGTCGGCCTGCGGGACTCTTCCCCGACCTCAGCCGCTTTCCGGCCGCCGCTCGCGGCGGACGCGGCCGATCCCCATCAACACGTAGGCGCCGAGGAACAGGCCGAAGCAGACGACAAGGCCGTGGGGATTCCAGAGGTCGAGACCGGCGCCGGCGATCGTCGGACCGCCGAGCATGCCGAGCGAATACATGAAGACGAAGGCGGCGTTGGCGGCGGCGAGGTCGGCCCCGGAAAGGCGGGCGCCGAGATGGGTGAGGCCCACGGTGTAGAGGCCGGCGAAGAAGCCGCCGAACACCAGCAGACCGGCGAACAGCGCGACCGTGTCGGCGGCGAGGACGGGCGTCGCCATCATCAGCGCGCAGCAGATCGCGGCGAGGCCGATCAGCAGCCGGCGGCGGTCGACCTTGTCGGCGACGAGCCCGATCGGGATCTGCAGGCCGACGTTGCCGAGGGCGACCGCGGTGACGAGCAGCGCCGCGGTCTGCTCGTCGTAGCCGATGCGCAGGCCGTAGACCGGCAGCAGCGACAGCAGGCCGCTCTCGGTCGCGCCGAAGACGAGGGCGGCGAAGGTGGCCATCGGCACCAGGGTGACGAAGCGCATGAAGCCGCCGGCCGGCTCGCCCTCGAGCGGCGGCTCGACCTTGCGGGCGATCACCACCGGCACCACGGCCACGAGCAGGATGGCGGCGCCGACGAGAAAGGGTGCGGCACCCTCGGTGCCGGTGAAGGAGAGGATGATCGGCCCGACGCCGAAGCCGACAGACAGCACGGTCGCGTAGACGCCCATGACGAGGCCGCGCCGCGCCGCCGGAGCGAAGGTGTTGATCCAGAACTCGGAGAGGACGAAGGCGGCCGCGGCACCGGCGTGGAAGACGACGCGCAGGGCGAACCAGGCGGCGAGGGACGGGAAGAGGTGGAACAGCGGGAAGGAGAGGGCGGTCGCGACGATCGAGACGATCAGCAGCCGCGCCGCCCCGACCCTGCGGGCGAGAGGGGTGACGAACGGCGTCACCGCCATCGACGAGATGCCGGCCATCGCCGTGTTGAGGCCGATCTCCCAGCCGCTGTCGCCGCGCGCTTCCATCACCAGCGACAGCAGCGGCAGGCCGAGGCCGAGAGCGAGGCCGACCGCCGAGATCGAGGCGACGGCCGCGGTGATGCCGAGAAGGCGTTGCGACGGGGAGAGCGCCATCTCGGCGCCGACGGTGACGGACATGGAAGACGACCTCGCCTCCGCCGGAGGACGGCGGGTCCGCCTTCTCGCATGCTTCGGCGTCGGGAAAAAGACGTTCCTTCGCGCAGCGGCCATCCCGTAGCGGGGCAGCGGCGCGCTCGTCGAGGGATGGAGCCGCGCGGCTTCAGTCGCTCATGGTTTCGAGGGCGGCGAGGCCGAGGGTGCCGGCCTCTTCGGCGAAGGGCGTGTCCACGGCGACCACCTTCTCCGGATAGAAGCCGTTGAAGCGGGTGCGCAGCGACAGCGAATAGGCGCCGATGTGGCCGATCTCGATCCAGTCGCCGGTGTCGACCGTCTCG
>CALCDT010000371.1 GCA_937900425.1 uncultured Alphaproteobacteria bacterium
TGCCGATCGCCATGGAGGAGAAGCTCCGCTTCGCCATCCGTGAAGGCGGACGCACGGTTGGAGCAGGTGTCGTCGCTTCGATCATCGAGTGATCGAAGCGACCGATCCGTCCGCGACAAGCGCGAACGGAGGTGGCGCCGGCGTCGTCGCCAGCATCATCGCGTGATGGGCAGCGATCCGGCCGGCGGCCGCACGGCCGCAGACCGGACGTGACCGGGACGAGGGGCAGGGGATTTCCCTGCCTCTTTTTCTTTGGAGGACCTCGGCACGTCATGTGTTCGGGGAAAGCCCGCCGGCAGTGGGTCGGCGGGCTAAAGAGAGGAGGACATGTCATGCGCCGCATCCTCCGTTCATTCGAATCGCAGCCGTCCTTTTGAGGTCATGAGCAAGCGCCGCCGCTCCTTTCCCGTCTGAAACGCGGGTCGGCCGCGGCGATCGCGTCGTCCACGGCGACGTCGAACTCGTCGAGAAGCTCGGGCGGAACGATCTCTGCCCCTGTGGTTCGGGCCGCCGGTTTCAAGGCGTGCTGCCGCAACGCCGGCGGATACGACGGCGCCGGGCGAGACTACTACGTCCGTGATTGAATCGGACTTGCAGACAAGGCGCGGGTGCGCTAGATCGAGCCCGCGCGATAGGGGTATAGCTCAGTTGGTAGAGCGGCGGTCTCCAAAACCGCAGGTCGCAGGTTCGAGCCCTGCTGCCCCTGCCATTCTCCAGACGACATCTTCCCGGGTTCTCTTCGTCGCCGATGCGTCGCGTCGGCGCGGCAACAGGTGCTTCGCATCCGGGCCGGAACACTCGACGTCGTGTGCGGCGAAGCCCCCGAATTTCGGCTCGCGCTCTGCAGTGGTCGGGAACACGGCGAATGCTCGTGCATTGTTTCCGAGGACGCCCTTCCGATGTGGCCTCCGTCGAGTTTCGTTCGATGGATGGACCCTCGGGCCGGGCCGATCCGGTGCCGGTGGCGGTTCGCCGTCACGGCGACCCGAGCCCGATTTCCCCCTCCCGCCTCCGGCACCCGCCCCGGAGTACGACCAAGGACGAGTACCGGCGAATGGACGCAGCGTTTCCCGTGCAGGGCGACCGGGCGAGGCCCCGTTCGATGCGGCATCATCTGCGTGAGGCGACCCGGCCCGCGCACGAGGCGACGGAGGCGGCCTTCGCCGCCTTCGATCCCGGCCGCCGCGACCACTACACCCGCTTCCTGCTCGCCCATGCAAGCGTCGTGCTGCCGCTCGAAGCGGCGCTCGGCCCGGCCTTCGACGCTCACGTCGACGGGTGGCGCCGGTCCTCCCCGGTGGCGGATCTTCGAGCCGATCTCGGCGACCTCGGCGAACCGACGCCACCTGCGCTGCCGATCCCGTCCTTTGACGTCGCCGCCGCCGCCGGCGCGCTCTATGTCGTGGAAGGCTCCCGGCTCGGGGCGGCCGTGCTGCGCCGCGAGGTGGCGGTGAAACAGCCCGAGGCGCCGCTGCGTTATCTTTCGGCGGCCTCCGGCCGTATCGCCTGGCCGGACGTCGTCGACGCTTTGGAAATCGCCGCGGGGCGGTGGGACGAAGGGGTGATCCTCGATGGCGCGTTGCGAACCTTCGCGCTGTTTCGCGCGGCCGCCGAGGTCTGGCGTCCGTTGAACTTGCCGCAGGGTCCGGGGGCCGGCCGGCGGGAGGACGAATAGACCGCCTGCGGGGTGATCCCGGAGCGCACGGGGGTCGAGGGAAAATCGTGTCCGACGCCGGCAAAGCCGTGGCCGGACACTTCGAAGGTCTTGCGACAGTCGTGACCGCGGTGCCGGTTCCCTCTCTCGCCCGACGTGGAACGAGGAGCCAGACTTGGCAGACGTGACGATCGATCTTTCCAACTGCGACCGCGAGCCGATCCACCTGCTCGGCGCGATCCAGCCGTTCGGCTTTCTCATCGCGGTCTCGGCCGACTGGATCGTCACGCGGGTGTCGCGCAATCTCGGCGACTTCTGCGGGCGCGACGCCCAGCAGATGCTGGGCCTGCCGCTCGCCGCCTTCATGGAGAGCGAGGCGGTCGAAGCGATCCGACAGGCTCTGCGCCAGATGGACGTCGACCAGGGCGTCGAGCGGCTGTTCAACCTCTCGGTCTTCGGTACGCGAGTGCGGTTCGATCTCGCCGTCCACGTGGCGACCGACGTGGTCGTCATCGAGGGCGAGCCGACCCGTGAGGGTCCTTCCTTCAACGCAGCCGGCTTCATCACCCGGGCCGCGGAGCGCCTCTCCCGCGAGGAAACGCTCGAGGGGCTGTGCGGGGAGGGTGCTCGTCTGCTGCAGCAGCTCATCGATTTCGATCGGGTGATGATCTATCGCTTCGCCGCGGACGGCTCCGGCCAGGTGATCGGCGAGGCGGTCAAGCCCGGCGTGCCGTCCTATCTCGGGCTGCGCTATCCGGCGAGCGACATCCCCGCGCAGGCGCGCCGTCTCTACGAGACCAACCTGCTGCGGATCATCGCCGACATCGAGGCCGAACCGGTTCCGATCCTGCCGGAGCGCGATCCGATGGGGGCGCCGCTCGACCTGTCGCTGAGCGTGCTGCGCTCGGTGTCGCCGATCCACATCGAATACCTGCGCAACATGGGGGTGCGGGCGTCGCTGTCGGTGTCGGTCATGCACCGCGGTCGGTTGTGGGGCCTGATGGCCTGCCACGACTACGCGCCCAAGCATCTCGACTTCGAGCGCCGGACCACCTGCGAGCTGTTCGGCCGGGTGTTCTCGCTGACGCTCGAGGCGCGCAAGCAGCGCATCCGCGAGGCGCAGGAGCGACGGGCGCGGATCGCCCATGACAAGCTGATGCGCACGGTCGCCACCCACGGGCGCCCGTTCGAGCGGATCGGCGATATTCTCGGCGACCTCAGGCAGATGGTCGACTGCGACGGCGTCGGCGTCTCGATCGACGGCGAGATCCACGTCGAGGGTGTCACGCCGACCGGCGAGGAAATGCAGGAGCTGGTGCGCTTCCTCAACCGGGCGGCGGCGAGCCGGATCTACGCCACCCACCAGCTCGGTACGGTCTTCGAGCGCGGGCGCGACTTCGTCGAGCGGGCGGCGGGCGTGCTCGCCATCCCGATTTCGCGCGCGCCGCGCGACTATCTGATCTTCTTCCGCCGCGAGATCGTCCGTTCGGTGAACTGGGCGGGCAAGCCCGAAAAGGTCGCGGCGCTCGGCCCCAACGGTGTTCGCCTGACGCCGCGCAAGAGCTTCGAGGCCTGGCGCGAGACCGTCGCCGGCCAGTCCGCGCTCTGGACCGACTTCGACCTGCAGGCCGCCGAACTCGTCCGCATCTCGCTGCTCGAGATCGTGCTGCAGATCACCGACGCCGCCGAACGGGAGCGCAGGAGCACCCAGGAGCGGCAGGAGCTGCTGATCGCCGAGCTCAACCACCGGGTCCGCAACATCCTCGGCCTGATTCGCGGCCTCGTCTCGCAGGGCCGGCGCACCGACGATCCGGAACGATTCGCCAACGAACTCAACGCCCGCATCGAGGCGCTCGCCCGCGCACACGACCAGATCACCCGCGACGACTGGAAGCCGGCGCCGTTGCGCGCCCTCGTCGAGGCCGAGGCGGCGGCCTATCTCGGCGAGGAGCGGGCGCGAATGGACCTTTCGGGCCCGAACGTCCTGATCCACCCCAAGGCCTTCTCGACGATGGCGATGGTGTTCCACGAACTCACCACCAACGCGGCCAAATACGGTGCCCTGTCCGACGGGCGCGGACGGGTCGCCGTGACCTGGCGGATCGACGAGGGCGGCAATCTGATCGTCACCTGGACCGAGAGCGGCGGCCCGCCGGTGCAGCCGACCATGCGCCGCGGCTTCGGCACCACGATCATCGAGCGGACGGTGCCCTCGGAGTTGCGGGGCGAGGCGGAGTTCCGGCTCGACCTCGCCGGCGTCAAGGCCCGCTACCTCATCCCGGGCGAATACGTCACCGTGATTTCGGCCGCACCGAACCGTGTGATCACCCGGCTGCCGATGGCGGCGCAGGCGGTGATCGCCGGGCACTGCCTGCTGGTGGAGGACAACGCCATCATCGCCCTCGACGCCGAGCAGATCCTCGAGGAACTTGGGGCGACATCGGTCGAGCAGGTCGCCACCGTCGCCGAGGCCATGGCGGCGCTCGAATCGCGGCGGCCGGATTTCGCGCTGCTCGACTTCAACCTCGGGCCGGAGACCTCGCTGGCCTTCGCGATGAAGCTCGCCGAGGAAGGGGTGGCCTTCATCTTCGCGACCGGCTATGGAGAGCAGCTGAAGCTGCCCGAAGCGATCGCGGCGACACCGATCGTCAGCAAGCCCTTCACCAAGGCCTCGCTGACCGCGGGGATCCGCCGCCTCCGTCCGGATGGCGAATCGGCGTCGGGACGGGCCGCGGAAATCGAGTTCTGACTGCGCAATGCAGCCCGTCGCTGTCCGGCCGACAGTGGTCAGATCGGGGCTTGCATCCTCTTGCCGAGCGAGATATGTAACGCCCCGATGAAGGCGTGCGGATTCCATCCGCGCGCCGAACTGTCTTGAGCAGATGGATGGCTAAGACCAACCCCTTCACCTTCCTGCAGCAGGTTCGCTCCGAAACCATGAAGGTTTCGTGGCCGAGCCGCCGCGAGACCCTGATCACGACCGTGACGGTGTTCGTGATGGCGATCGTCGCCGCCCTTTTCTTCCTGGCCGTCGACTGGCTTCTGGCGGAAGGCGTGAGCCTCCTCCTCAGCATCGGCGCCTGACGGCGAGAGACGAGCGAGAGGATCACGACCCATGGCCATGCGCTGGTATATCGTCCACGCCTATTCCAACTTCGAGAAGAAGGTCGCCGACTCCATCCGCGAGCAGGCCGCTCAGCGCGGGCTCGAACATCTGTTCGAGCAGGTGCTGGTTCCGACCGAGAAGGTCGTCGAGGTCCGCCGCGGTCGCAAGATCGACACCGAGCGCAAGTTCTTCCCGGGCTACGTGCTGGTGCGCATGGAGATGACGGACGAGGCCTATCACCTCATCAAGAACACGCCGAAGGTGACCGGGTTCCTCGGCTCGGACAATCGGCCGATCCCGATCCCCGACCGGGAGGCGAT
The DNA here is from genome assembly GCA_937900425.1 of uncultured Alphaproteobacteria bacterium. Lineage (GTDB taxonomy): Bacteria > Pseudomonadota > Alphaproteobacteria > Rhizobiales > Pleomorphomonadaceae > CALCDT01. The sequence continues at coordinate 5,081 of CALCDT010000371.1, forward strand.
GCACATCCTCCAGCAGGTCGAGGAAGGCGTCGAGCGGCCGAAGCCCTCGATCACCTTCGAGATCGGCGAGCAGGTCCGCGTCTCGGACGGCCCCTTCGCCTCGTTCAACGGCCTCGTCGAGGAAGTCGACGACGAGCGGTCCCGCCTCAAGGTTGCCGTCTCGATCTTCGGCCGGGCGACCCCGGTCGAACTCGAGTTCGCGCAGGTCGAGAAGGTCTGATCATCGAGGTTTCGCCCGGCGTCTGCCGCCGGGTGGAAGGAGAGGGGGCAACCCCTCCGAACCGATCCGCGGGCCCGCCCGGCGGATCGCACAGTGGGAGGTTCGCCGCCGGCGCTTTCGCCGGTGCCGCGGGGAACCCGACCACGAACTCTCAGCCGGCTCGGCTCCGCCGCCGGCGCTTTCGGGAGCATGACACATGGCGAAGAAGATTACCGGCTACCTGAAGCTTCAGGTGAAGGCCGGATCGGCGACCCCGTCGCCGCCGATCGGCCCCGCGCTCGGCCAGCGCGGTCTCAACATCATGGAGTTCTGCAAGTCGTTCAACGCGCAGACCCAGAACATGGAAAAGGGCATGCCGGTGCCGGTGGTGATCACCATCTTCGCCGACCGCACCTTCACGTTCAAGCTCAAGACGCCCCCGGTCAGCTACTTCCTGAAGCAGGCCGCCGGCATCTCGTCGGGCTCCAAGACCCCGGGCAAGGCCGGTGCCGGCACCGTCACCCGCGCCAAGGTCCGCGAGATCGCGCAGACCAAGCTCGTCGATCTCAACGCCAGCGACGTCGAGGCCGCGGCCCGCATGATCGAAGGCTCCGCCCGTTCGATGGGCCTGGAAGTGGTGGACTGAGACCATGCCCAAGATCGCAAAGCGCATCACCAAGGCCCGTGAGGGCATCGACCGCAAGCAGCTCTACGCTCTGACCGACGCGATCGGGATGATCAAGGAGCGCGCCAGCGCCAAGTTCGACGAGACCGTCGAAGTGGCGATCAACCTCGGCGTCGACCCGCGCCATGCCGACCAGATGGTCCGCGGCGTGTGCAACCTGCCGAACGGCACGGGCCGCACCGTCCGCGTCGCCGTCTTCGCCCGCGGGCCGAAGGCCGACGAGGCCAAGGCCGCCGGGGCCGACATCGTCGGCGCCGAAGACCTGCTCGAGACCATCCAGGGCGGCACGATCGACTTCGATCGCTGCATCGCGACCCCGGACCTGATGCCGCTGGTCGGCCGTCTCGGCAAGGTGCTCGGTCCGCGCGGCCTGATGCCGAACCCGAAGGTCGGCACGGTGACCATGGACGTCGCTCAGGCCGTCAAGGACGCCAAGGGCGGCGCGGTCGAGTTCCGCGTCGAGAAGGCGGGCATCGTCCACGCTGGCATCGGCAAGGTCTCCTTCGGTGCCGACGCGCTGGCCGAGAACATCCGCGCCTTCGTTGACGCGGTGCAGAAGGCCAAGCCGACCGGCGCCAAGGGCACCTACGTCCAGCGCATCGCCGTCTCCTCGACGATGGGCCCGGGCGTGAAGGTCGAGGTCGGTTCGGTCGCCGCCGGCGCCTGAGGCCGGTGATCCGGCGCCCCGGACGGGGCGCCGGCCACAGCTTTCCGCCCGGGTCGCCGGCCTGCGGGAAGCGGCATGCGGGAGCCCGCCGGGCGGGTCGCCGCATGAGGAACAATTCGAGTTTTCCGTCCGGGCGACCGGGCGGAAGGTCCGGCCGGCGGGGGAATGACCTTTCCCCGCGCGGCCGAAACCTGTCCGAGATTGCAGGTGCCGGTTCGCCGGCTTAAGCCGCATGGGCCTGCATGAGACGGGAGGACGACCAACCGGGATCGCGGCCGCAGGGCCGGGACGACGGTTCGGACCTCTTGCCATCGCTCTCGTCGTACGTCGCCTCGCGCGCGTCGCCGGGGGGAGGGCGGACAGGATCACCACGTGTCGCATCCGGCTCCGCCTTTCCGCTTCGGCTCCCGCGAGGGATCCGCAAGGATCGGCGTTTTCGGACGCGGCATTGGCAAACCGGCCCCGATCCACCAGGAGACGGGCCGAATTCTGGAGACAGGCCGTGGATAGAGCGGAAAAGCGGGAACTGGTCGGCACGCTCAACGAGGTGTTCAAGAACACCGGCGTTGTCGTCGTCGCCCATTACCAGGGCCTCACCGTGTCCCAGCTTCAGACTCTGCGTGTGCAGATGAAAGAAGCGGGCGGTGCGGTCAAGGTCGCGAAGAACCGCCTCGTCAAGCTTGCTCTTCAAGGCACGGACGCGGAACACATCAGTGATCTGTTCACTGGTCCGACTGTGATCGCCTACTCGGCGGACCCGGTCGCCGCGCCGAAGGTCGCATCCGATTTCGCCAAGACCACGGACAAGTTCGTGATCCTCGGCGGCGCCCTCGGAACGACCAACCTCAACGCCGACGGCGTCAAGGCTCTCGCGAGCCTGCCGTCGCTGGATGAACTGCGTGCCAAGCTCGTCGGCATGATCCAGACGCCTGCCACCCGCATCGCGGGTGTGGTCCAGGCGCCTGCCGGCCAGCTCGCCCGTGTGTTCGGGGCTTATGCCAAGAAGGACGAAGCGGCGTGAGGCCGTTCCTCGTCTCAATGAAGATCCAGTATTGGTTCGAATCGTAAGGAAAGTTGAAAATGGCTGATCTTAGCAAGCTGGTCGACGAGCTGTCGGCTCTGACCGTCCTCGAGGCCGCCGAGCTCTCCAAGATGCTCGAAGAGAAGTGGGGCGTCTCCGCCGCCGCTCCGGTCGCCGTCGCCGCCGCCGGCGGTGGCGCCGCCGCCCCGGCCGCGGTCGAGGAAGAGAAGACCGAGTTCGACGTGATCCTCGCCGAAGCCGGCGACAAGAAGATCAACGTCATCAAGGAAGTGCGCGCGATCACCGGTCTCGGCCTCAAGGAGGCCAAGGACCTCGTCGAGGGCGCTCCGAAGCCGGTCAAGGAGGCCGTCTCCAAGGACGACGCCGCCAAGTTCAAGAAGCAGCTCGAAGAGGCTGGCGCGAAAGTCGAGATCAAGTGATCCGACCGGGCGGGGCGCATGCGCCCCGCCCACCGCCTTCTCCGGCGACGGGGAGGGCCGGCGGCACGGCCGCCAGACGAGAAAGCGACGCCGCGGGTGGCGGATCCGGTGCGAGGCTCACCGATCCGCGATTGCGCGGCTCAACGAGGACAGGACATCCGCCGGGGTGGTTGTCCGGAGCTCGCGCGAGGCACGACGCACGCGGGCTGCGGACAGCCGATCCGGTGGAGACGAGGAGCGAACATGGCCCAGACGTTCAACGGCCGCAGGCGGATTCGCAAGTTCTACGGCGACATTCGCGAAGTCGCGGAGATGCCGAACCTGATCGAGGTTCAGAAGGCCTCCTACGACCAGTTCCTTCTGATCGACGAGCCGACCGGCGGGCGCCCCGATGAGGGGCTTCAGTCCGTTTTCAAGTCGGTGTTTCCGATCTCCGATTTCGCCGGCACCTCCTTCCTCGAATTCGTGCGCTACGAATTCGAACAGCCGAAGTACGACGTCGACGAGTGCCGCCAGCGCGGCATGACCTTCGCCACGCCGCTCAAGGTGACGCTGCGGCTGATCGTGTTCGACGTCGACGAGGACACCGGCGCCAAGTCCGTCAAGGACATCAAGGAGCAGGACGTCTACATGGGCGACATGCCGCTCATGACCGACAACGGCACCTTCATCGTCAACGGCACCGAGCGCGTCATCGTCTCGCAGATGCACCGCTCGCCGGGCGTGTTCTTCGACCACGACAAGGGCAAGACCCATTCGTCGGGCAAGCTGCTGTTCGCCGCGCGCATCATCCCCTACCGCGGCTCCTGGCTCGACATCGAGTTCGACAGCAAGGACATCGTCCACGCGCGCATCGACCGCCGCCGCAAGATCCCGGTGACGAGCCTGCTGTTCGCCCTCGGTCTCGACGGCGAGGAGATCCTCGACACCTTCTACAACAAGATCCCCTACACCCGCGACGCCGGCGGCTGGCGCATGCCCTATGATCCGGCCCGCATGAAGGGCATGAAGATCATCGGCGACCTCGTCGACGCCGACACCGGCGAGATCGTGCTCGAGGCCGGCAAGAAGCTGACCGTGCGCGCCGCCCGCCAGCTCGCCGAGAAGGGCCTCAAGGCCCTCAAGGTGACCGACGAGGATCTCGAGGGTCAGTACATCGGCGAGGACATCGTCAACTACCAGACCGGCGAGATCTATTTCGAGGCCGGCGAGGAGATCACGGCGAAGATCCTCGGCCAGCTCGCCGAGCTCGGGCTCGACGATCTGACCGTGCTCGACATCGACCACGTCAACACCGGCGCCTACATCCGCAACACGCTCGCCGCGGACAAGAACGAGACGCGCGAGGACGCGCTGTTCGACATCTACCGCGTCATGCGTCCGGGCGAGCCGCCGACCGTCGACACCGCCGAGGCGATGTTCAAGTCGCTGTTCTTCGACGCCGAGCGTTACGACCTCTCCGCTGTCGGCCGCGTCAAGATGAACATGCGTCTCGACCTCAAGTGCGACGACACCGTGCGCATCCTGCGCAAGGACGACATCCTCGCGGTCATCCAGACGCTGGTCGAACTGCGCGACGGCAAGGGCGAGATCGACGACATCGACAACCTCGGCAACCGCCGCGTGCGTTCCGTCGGCGAGCTGATGGAGAACCAGTACCGCGTCGGCCTGCTGCGGATGGAGCGCGCCATCAAGGAGCGCATGTCCTCGGTCGACATCGACACGGTGATGCCGCAGGACCTGATCAACGCCAAGCCGGCGGCCGCTGCCGTGCGCGAGTTCTTCGGTTCCTCGCAGCTCAGCCAGTTCATGGACCAGACCAACCCGCTCTCCGAGATCACGCACAAGCGTCGTCTCTCGGCGCTCGGTCCGGGCGGCCTGACGCGCGAGCGCGCCGGCTTCGAGGTGCGCGACGTGCACCCGACGCACTACGGCCGCATCTGCCCGATCGAGACCCCGGAAGGTCCGAACATCGGCCTGATCAACTCGCTCGCCACCTTCGCGCGCGTGAACAAGTACGGCTTCATCGAGAGCCCCTACCGCAAGGTGGTGGAGAGCCGCGTCACCGACGAGGTGGTCTATCTCTCGGCGATGGAGGAGGCGAAGTACACCGTCGCCCAGGCCAACGCCGAGCTCGACGGCGAGGGCGGCTTCGTCAACGACCTCGTCATCTGCCGCCACGCCGGCGAAGTCATGCAGGTGCCGCGCGAGCGCGTCGACCTGATGGACGTCTCGCCCAAGCAGCTGGTCTCGGTCGCCGCGGCGCTGATCCCGTTCCTCGAGAACGACGACGCCAACCGCGCGCTGATGGGCTCGA
>CALCDT010000372.1 GCA_937900425.1 uncultured Alphaproteobacteria bacterium
CAGGGCGATCTCGCCGCGGTTGGCGATGAGAATCTTCTTCATCAGGGTGGGACCGCCTTGGCTCAGTCGTGAACGAGGACGCAGTCGGCGTGGCGCCAGGTGACGCGGGCCGGGGCGCCCGGCGGCGGCAGGTCGCGCCGGGGGCATTCGGCGAGGAGCGTCCGGCCGTCGCCGGCGCGCGTCGTCACCAGACACCGGCTGCCGAGGAAGAGGACCCGCTCGATCTCGACGGGAACGGGATCGACGTAGTCCGGCCCCGGCGCCGCGTCACCGGCGATGCGGACGTCCTCGGGGCGGACGACGACGCACGGCGTGCCGCCGTCGGTGCCGGGCGCCTGCGCGCCGACGGCGACGAGCGGGCCGTAGGGCGTCATCGCGTCCCAGCCGCCGTCGGCGCGGGCGTGCAGCCGGTCGACCGGGATGAAGTTGGCCTCGCCGAGGAACTCCGCGACGAAGCGGTTGCGCGGCCGGGAATAGAGGTCGAGCGGCGTCGAGTACTGGACGATCTCGCCCTGCCGCATGATGGCGATGGCGTCGGAGAGGATGTAGGCCTCTTCCTGGTCGTGGGTGACGTAGACGGCGGTGATGCCGGTGCGCTGCTGGACCTCGCGCAGGTCGGCGCCGAGCTGCTGGCGCAGGCGGCGGTCGAGGGCGCCCATCGGCTCGTCGAGGAGGAGCAGCGACGGGCGGTAGGCGAGGGCGCGTCCGATGGCGACGCGCTGCTGCTGGCCGCCGGAAAGCTCGCCGACGGCGCGGTCGCGCACGTGCGGCAGCTCGATGAGATCCAGGATCTCGCGGACGCGCGTCACCCGGTCCCCCGGGTTCCAGCCGTGGATCTTCAGCGGATAGTCCAGGTTTTCCGCGACGGTCATGTGCGGAAAGAGCGCGTAGTTCTGGAAGACGAAGCCGATGTTGCGCGCCTGGACCGGCAGGTGCGTCACGTCGCGGCTGCCGATGAGGATGCGCCCCGAGGTGGGGGTGGCGAGACCGGCGATCGCCCGCAGGAGCGTCGTCTTGCCCGAGCCCGAGGGGCCGAGCAGCGTGCAGAAACACCCCTGCGGGACGTGCAGGCGAGTCGACTTAAGTCCCACGAAGCCGTTCGGAAAGGTGAGCCCGAGATCCTCTACCAGGATCTCGTTCGCCTGGCTCGCGAGGGCGGAACGCTTCCCGCCGGCCGCCGGCCCTGACGGTCCCATCGGCGTCTCCAATATCAGACGGGCGTCTCAAAAACACGGATCGCCCCGAGCTCGTCCGGAGCCTAACGCCGGCCTCGTGCCGAGGACAAGTGCCAAAATTCGCATTAGCCGCTTGACTCCCCCGCTGAGTGGTTCAGTCTCTTGTTAAGACGGGCGTCTTAAAAAAGGCGCGCGGTCGACAGGGAAGGGGAGAGAGATGAAACGCGTTGGTACACTGGTAGCCGCGATCGCCTGCACGGCGCTCGTCCAGATCGGGGCCGGGCCGGCCGCTCTCGCCGAGGGCGTGCTGCCGCCCGAGGTCCGCGACTCGGTGTCGGGCGAGGTCGTCTTCTACGACACCTCGGGCGGGGCCAACTCCCGCGCCCGCAACGCCACGATCGAGAAGGACTTCACCGAGGAGACCGGCGTCACCGTCCGGAACGACTACAACTCGGACACGACGAAGTTCTTCGCCGCGATGGAGAACGAGGCGCCGATTCCGTGGAGCATGGTCGAGTTCCCGACGAAGGGCGACTATCTGCGCGCCCGGGACGCCGGCTATCTGCAGAAGCTCGACCCCAAGGTCATCGACTTCTCGAAGCTCGAGGACGGCGCGTACGACGAGTACGGCGTCGACGTGCAGCGCTACGGCATCGTGCTGACGTACAACACCGAGAAGTTCTCGGGCAGCTCGGCGCCGACGAGCATCCGCGACATCTACGACCTCGAGAAGTTCCCCGGCAAGCGCTGCCTCTTCAAGTATCCGCAGTTCGGTGCGGTGCTCGAATCGGCCCTGCTCGCCGACGGCGTCGACCGGAGCGCGCTCTATCCGCTCGACCTCGACCGCGCCTTCGCCAAGCTCGACACGATCAAGTCCGACATCCTCTGGTGGGGTAACGGCGACGAGGCGATCCGTCTCCTGTCGAGCGGCGAGTGCTCGATCGGCGTCGCCTGGAGCGGGCGCGTCTATTCCGCGGTGAAGGAGGACAACGCGCCGCTGGCGATGGTCTGGAACGACTCGCTCTACGCCCAGGCCGTCTACGCGATCCCGAACGGCGCCCCGAACGCCGCGGCCGCCCAGGTGCTGATCGCGTACTTCATCTCGGATACCGAGGCGCAGAAGGCTCTCGTCCGCGAGATCCCGTACACGACGGCGATCGTGGCTCTCGATTCCGCGTCCTACGGAGACGAAATGGTGCCGTGGATCGTCGCCGGCGAGAACGCGGAAGTCGCGATCCTCGAGGACGCGAACTACTACAAGGAACACTTGCCGGAGGTGGTCGATCGGTTCAATCGCTGGGTCGCGACGAACTGATCCAGAAGGGCCGATCATGCCACGTATTGTCGACCATGAAGAACGCCGCCGTCAGATCGCCGACGTGTTGCTCGTCGTCGTGGCGGAGGTGGGTATCGCCGGCGCGACGATCCGCGAGGTCGCGGAGCGCTCCGGCTGGTCGACCGGCGTGATCGGCCACTACTTCAAGAATCGGCAGGATCTTCTGCTGGGCGGCCTGCGCCGGGCGGCGGAGATCCTGTCCGAGCACAACACGCGGGTGCTCTCGACCCTCACCGGGTTGCAGGCCGTGGAGCTTCTCCTCGAAGGGAGCATCCCGCTCGACACGCGGCGCCTCGCCCTGTGTCGCATCTTCTTCTTCTTCTACGTGGAAGCGATGCGGGACGAGGAGCTTCGCGCCGAGATCGAATCCTATCTCACCGGGTGGCGGAAATCGGTGGCGCGGGCGATCCGCGTCGCCCAGGAGAGCGGCGATCTGCCCGCCTCCCTCGACGCCCGGCAGGCCGCGCGGGACCTCGTCGGGCTCGCCGACGGACTGAGCATGCACGCGCTGCTCGACGATGCCGTCATGGCTGCCCTCAAGGAGCAGTCGCCGGTCCGGTTCTGGCTGCAGCGCCTAGTCGAAAGTCCGCCCGTCGCGGCCGAGGGAAAGTCCCGCCCGCTCCGACTGGGCAGTGCCGTCTGAGGCCCGCCCTCCAGTCGCCAATTCGCTTCAGGAAGCCTGGTTCCATGTCCGACGTCCTTCCGCCGCTCCCCGGTTCGACGGTGTCCTCCATCCTCGGTGAACACAGCCCGCAGGCCTTTCACCGGCCGGACAAGACCGCGCTCGTCTGGGAACACGGCAGCCGGACCTACGCCGACCTCCGGCGGCGCGCGCTGAGCCTCGCCGCGGCCCTCCGCAGGATGGGCCTCGAGACCGGCGACCGCGTCGCTACCCTCCTCTACAATCGCGGCGAGACCTTCGAGCTCTACTTCGCCTGCGCCTATGCCGGCCTGACGCTGGTGCCGGTCAGCTTCCGGCTGACCCCGGTCGAGGTGGCGTCGATCCTCGGCGACTGCCAGCCGCGCGTCGTCTTCACCGAGACGGAACTCGCGCCGCTGCTCGCCGACGCGCTCGCCGCGGCGGCGACGCCGCCCGTCGTCGTGACCCTCGAGGCGACCGCCTCGGGGGCGGCCTACGAAGAACTGGCGACGTCTCCGGAAGGGCTTTCGACGCCCTATTACACCGACGCGCAGATGATCCTCTACACGTCGGGGACGACCGGCAAGCCGAAGGGCGTGGTGATGCGCTCCACCGCGATCATGTGGTGCGCCTTCCAGCAGATCACCCAGTTCCGCGGGCTCGACGACAAGGCGGTGATGCTGCTCAACGCGCCGATGTTCAACACGGCCGCGATGAACGAGAGCTCGATCCCGACCTTCCTCGTCGGCGGCACGGTGGCGATCATGCCGAGCAAGGGGTGGAGCCCCGAGCGCCTCGCCGCCCACATCGCCCAGTGGAAGGTCACGCATGTGCTGATCTTCCCGTCGATGTTCCGGCAGATGATCGAGGCCGACGAGCGGTCCCGGCTGCCGCTCGACACGGTGAAGTGGTGGTACACCGGCGGCGAGAACTGCGCCCCCGCGCTGATGGCCGAGGTGCGCCGGCGCTGGCCCGGCGTCCATCTGGCGATCTCCTACGGCTCGACCGAATCCGGCATGGCGACCCTCGTCGAGGGCGAGGACATCGAGCGCCGTCCCGGCACGGTCGGCCGCGTCACCGCCGGCCAGGCGATCCGCCTGCTCGACGCGGAGGGCCGCGACGTGCCGGTCGGCGAGGTCGGCGAGGTGTGGACGGCGGGGCCGGCGGTGGCGCGCGGCTACTGGAACGCGCCCGAGCTCGACGCCCAGACGGTCCGCGACGGCTGGCTGAAGATCGGCGACCTCGCCCGCATGGACGAGGACGGCTGGTTCTACATCGTCGGCCGCGCCAAGGACCTGATCATCTCCAAGGGCCAGAACATCTACCCGGCCGAGATCGAGAACGTCATCCGGCAGCACGCCGCGGTGCGGGACGTCGCCGTCGTCGGCGTGCCCGATCCGGAGTTCGGCGAGGCCGTCTGCGCGGCGGTCATCCTCCGGTCGCCGGGCGCCGCCACGGCGGAGGAGATCGTCGCCCACACCGTGAAGTCGCTCGCGTCCTACAAGAAGCCGCGCCACGTCGTCTTCCTCGACGCCTTCCCGATCCGCAACACCACCAAGGTCGACAAGGCCGAACTGGCCCGGATCTGTGCCGCCCAGGTCGCGGCCGCCAAGCAGGAGGCCTGAACCATGGCCAGCAAGCCCCATCCGGAATGGGAACCGCTTCTCGCCGAGCTGCAGCGCCGGCGCGAGGTGGCGCTCGCCTCCGGCGGCCCGCAGCGCGTCGCCCGCGAGCACCGCTACGGCCGCTCGACGGCGCGCGAGCGCATCCTGAAGCTCGCCGATCCGGGCACCTTCCTCGAGTTCGGCACCATCGTCACGACGCCGACCGAGGACGGCTCGCTGCTCGCCTCGACCTATGTCTGCGGCCTCTGCGAGGTCGACGGGCGCACGGTCGCCATCGGCGCCGAGGACTTCTCGGTCGAGGGCGGCGGCACCGGCGTCCACCTCGCCCGCTACAAGGGCGGCTGGAGCGGCTTCATCGAGGAGTTCGCCCTCGGCTACCGCATTCCGCTGGTGATGCTGATCAACGGCGTCGGCGGCTCGGTGATCCTGCAGGACGCCATCGGCTATCCGGAACTGCAGGCGGCGAACCCGACCTTCCCGATGTTCGACCTGATGGAGACGGTGCCGGTGCTGGCCGCCGTGCTCGGGCCAACCGCGGGAAGCTCGGCGGCGCGCGCGCACCTCTCCCACTTCTCGGTGATGACGAAGGACAACGGCTGCCTGTTCGCCGGCGGACCGCCGGTGGTGAAGCAGGCGCTCGGTCTCGACATCGACAAGTTCGCCCTCGGCGGCGTCGACGTGCAGGTGAAGACTTCCGGCCTCATCGACAACCAGGCGGCGAACGAGGACGAGGCGCTCGCGGCGCTCAAGGTGGCGCTCTCCTATCTGCCGGACAATGTCGGATCGCGGCCCGCCGTCACCGCCCCCGGCGTCGCGCAATCGGAATCTGCGGGGAGGCCGACCCC
>CALCDT010000373.1 GCA_937900425.1 uncultured Alphaproteobacteria bacterium
TTCTGCGGCCTCGTCCCGTCCGCGGCGATCGCGGTGCTCGGCGCCGCGCGTCCGGCGAACGCGTCGATGACGGCGCCGCCGGCCGGCCCGCCGGCGGGGCTGGCCACCGACTGCCTGAAGCCCGCGGCCTTCGCCGGTCTCGCCGCCCTGCCCGCCGAGCCGGTGCTGACGCCGGTCGATCTCGGTGCCCACGTCCTCGCCTATACGGCGATGAGCGTGGTCGGCGCGCCCTACCACCGCAACGAGGACGGCCTGATCGACACCTACCGCGCCTTCAACGGGCCGCAGGAGGAAGCGCGCGCGATTCTCGCCCGGCGCGGCATCGCCCTCGTCGCCGTTTGCCGCGCGCTACCCGACATGAAGACCTTTCCGGAGCGCGACGACGCCTCGCTCGCCGCCCTGCTGATGCGCGGCGAGGCGCCGGCCTGGCTCAAGCGCGCGGACGAGGGCGGCGCAGCGGTGGAGATCTGGCGCGTCGTGTCCTGACCGGGGCAAACGCCACCGCTAGCCGACCACCGACTGCCGCCCCCGGTTTTCCTTTCCCCCCGCCCGTGCTCTAAAGCTCGTCGACCAACCGGAGGGAGGACGACATGGCGAAGGTTGCATTCATCGGGCTCGGGGTGATGGGCTTTCCGATGGCCGGGCATCTCAAGGTGAAAGGCGGACACGACCTCACCGTCTACAACCGCACCGCTGCCAAGGCCGAGGCCTGGGTGGCGAAATTCGGCGGCGACCACGCCGCGACGCCGGCGGGGGCCGCCGAAGGCGCCGATTTCGTGTTCTCCTGCGTCGGCAACGACGACGACCTGCGCACCGTGACGATGGGGCCGGACGGCGCCTTTTCGGCGATGAAGCCAGGGGCGATCTTCATCGACAACACCACCGCCTCGGCCACCGTCGCCCGCGAACTCGACGCCGCGGCGCGGGCTGCCGGCTTCGGCTTCCTCGACGCCCCGGTCTCCGGCGGCCAGGCCGGCGCCGAGAACGGCGCGCTGACGGTGATGGTCGGCGGCGGCGAGGCGGATTTCGAGACCGCCCGGCCGGTGATCGACGCCTATGCCCGCATGGTCGGGCTGATGGGTCCGTCGGGAGCCGGCCAGCTCACCAAGATGGTCAACCAGATCACCATCGCCGGCCTCGTCGAGGGCCTGTCGGAGGCGATCCATTTCGCCAAGAAGGCGGGGCTCGACGTGGAGAAGGTGATCGGCGTCATCTCCAAGGGTGCGGCGCAGAGCTGGCAGATGGAGAATCGCTGGAAGACCATGACCGAGGGCAAGTTCGACTACGGCTTCGCCGTCGACTGGATGCGCAAGGACCTCGGCATCTGCCTCGCCCAGGCGGCGGAAGTCGGCGCCCGGCTGCCGGTGACGGCGCTCGTCGACCAGTTCTACGCCGAGGTGCAGGCGATGGGCGGCCGGCGCTGGGACACCTCCAGCCTGATCGCCCGGCTGGAGAACGCCGAGCGCAAGTGAGGGCTCCGGCACGCGCACCGGCCTCGCTCCGCCCTCACCCTGAGGAGGCGCGGAACGGGCCGTCTCGAAGGGCGGGGGCGGCCTCCTCCTTCGAGACGGGCGCTGAGGCGCCCTCCTCAGGATGAGGCCGGTCGAGATCTTCGTCGTACCGGCGTCGGTCAGGCACTCCCCCCTCGAATGAAAAAGGCGGCCGGCCCTGGGGTCGGCCGCCAGGCGCAACATGCCGCCAGCCCGGTAGGATCGAGGGATCGCTTGGCGACAGCACATGCGGAGGGTGCCGGTCGTTTCAGCGCCGGCGGGCGCGGGACCGCATGATCCCGCGTCCTTATGGGTTCGGTTCTAGCCCGTGACGGCCCGATCCGAACCGCGATAAATCGTCATACGGAGGAATGGGGGGTGCGGTTTTTCCGGACGGGCCGATCGGCATCCGCCGAAAGGACGAGAGCCGGCGCCCGGAGCGGGCGACCGGACCGGGTCAAGGCCCGCCGAGCACCCGCAGCAGACCGGCGTAGGGTTCGGCGAGGCGGCGTTCATCGAGCGGCTCGTCATCATTCCAGGTCGCAACGACGACGTGGATTCGGCCGTCCCGCCCGACCAGCCGGGTCGCATAGGTCAGCACCCCGGGCTCCGACCCGCCCTTGAAGGCGACCTCCGCCCATGCCGCCGCGTCGGCGAGGCCGGGATTGATGCGAAAGGCGGGCAGACCGTGCACCGCGTCGAGGCTGGCGGCGATTTCCTTGGCCGTGAGGAACCATTCGATCGTCGACGTGACGCCGGCGGGCAGATCGGACGCCGCCGGAAGCGGACGGTGCGCCACCTCGGCCAGCATCCGCCGCTTCTCGCCCGCAGCCGCCCGGCCCCATGCGTCGGCGAGGCCTGCCGCCTTGAGGCGAAAGGCTTCGCCCGTTGTCAGGAAGGGCGCATTGCGCGGCGAGGCGGCGTCGAGGGCCGCACGGCCGACGTGTCGGGCGAGAAGGTCGCTCGCGGTGTTGTCGCTGAGCGAGACCGCAAGGGCTGCGAGACTGGCCAAGGTCAACGGCGACCCCGACGGCCAGTCCTGCAGGATGCCGCCGGGCAGCGACCGCGAGGTCTCGTCGAGACGCAGGACGTCGTCCCAGCGCGCCGCCCCGGCGGCGACACGGGCGGCCAGAGCCTCGATCACCACGAGCTTGAAGGCGGAGCCGACCGCCAGCGGTTCGTCCGCCCGATGGGCGGCGATCCGGGCGCCGGCGCTGTCGACGAGAAGGCCGACCGCACCCGGAAGGGCGAGAATCGTCGCGACGAACTCCTCGACGTCGCCGAGGGGCACCGGCGCGCCGAACCAGAGGCCGGCGACGTGATTTTCGGCGTCGAGAGTGATGCGTGCAGGCAGCACGGCCCGTTCGAGGCGGACGGTGAAGCCGCCATCCGCCGGTTCGACCGCGACGAGGGTGCCGTGGCGGGTGGTGAGGTCGAGGAGGAGCGTGCGCACCTCTTCGAGCGGGACGGCCTTCAGGAACTCGTCGGTGAACCAGGATTCGGTCGCCGCGCCCGGTTCGAACAGTCGGCCGAGAATCGTCTGCGCATCCATCCGTCCATCCCGACCGGCCCTCAAGACAGCCCGTCGTCCTCCCGCTCCGCGCTCTCGCCGTCCCCCTCGCCCGCAGCCTTCCTGCCCTTGAAACCGCGGGCGACGAGGTAGAGTTCCACGCTCTCCTGCCGGCTCGACGGCGGCTTGACGTGAGCGACCGTGGCAAAATGCTGCTTCAGCATGGCGAGCACCTCGTTCTCGGTGCCGCCGCGGAACACCTTGGCGACGAAGGATCCGCCCGGTGCCAGCACGTCGACGGCGAAGGCGGCGGCGACCTCGCAGAGGTGCATGGTGCGCAGATAGTCGGTCTTGTGATGGCCGGTGGTCGGCGCCGCCATGTCGGAGAGCACGACGTCCGGGGCGTGGCCGCCAAGTTCGGCCATCAGCGCGGCCGGGGCGTCCTCGTCGAGGAAGTCCTTCTTGAGCAGGGTGACGCCCGGGATCGGGTCGAGGTCGAGATAGTCGATGCCCACCACGAGCACCCGGTCGGGCTTGGAGCCGACCTTCTTGGCCGCCACCTGGCTCCAGCCGCCGGGGGCGGCGCCGAGGTCGACCACCCGGGCGCCAGGCTTGAGCAGCCGGTGCTTCTCGTCGATCTCGATGATCTTGAAGGCCGCGCGCGAACGCCAGCCCTCCTTGCGCGCCTTGACGACGTAAGGGTCGTTGAGCTGGCGTTCGAGCCAGCGCTGCGACGAGGCCGTGCGCCCGCGGGCGGTCTTGACTCGGACCTTGAGCCCGGTGTCGGCGCGCCCGCCGGTCTTCTTCGGCTTGTCGGTCTTCTTGTCAGCCATGGCCGTTCCCGGGGTGATGCTGGCCGGCGCCGAAATGGGCCGGACGCGGTCCCCGCCGGCGCCAGACGCCGTCGCGGGCCATCAGTTCGACGAGAATGCCCTCGCGCAGGCCGCGGTCGGCGACGCGCAGCCGCTCGCAAGGCCAGCGCCGGCGGATCGCCTCGAGGATGGCGCAGCCGGCCATGACGAGGTCGGCGCGGTCGTTGCCGATGCAGGGGTTGGCGACGCGCTGCTCGAAGGGCATGTCGAGCAGCTGGTCGATCATGGTACCGACGTCGCAGCCCTGCAGCCAGATGCCGTCGACCTTGCGGCGATCGTAGCGCTTGAGGCCGAGGTGGACGCCGGCGAGGGTCGTCACCGTGCCGGAGGTGCCGAGCATGTGCATGCCGCCGGCGCCGATCAGCGCGCCGAGTTCGTCTACGCCTTCGAAGTCGTCGAGCAGCGCCTCGACCTCGCGGACCATGCGCTCGAAGATCTCGCGGGTGACGCAGACGCCGCCGTGGCGCTCCGACAGGGTGACGACGCCGACCGGCAGAGACGTCCAGGCGCGGATGAAGCGGGTCAGCGCGAAGCCGCGGGCATCACCGCGCTCGCGCAGGTCGAGCCAGACCAGTTCCGACGAGCCGCCGCCGATGTCGAACAGCAGAACGCCCTTGGCATAGGGATCGACCAGCGTGACGCAGCCGGCGACGGCGAGGCGTGCCTCGGTCTCGCGGTTGACGATCTCGAGCGACAGCCCGGTCTCGGCGCGCACCCGTTCGAGGAAGACCGGTCCGTTCTCGGCGGCGCGGCAGGCCTCGGTGGCGATGAGGCGCATGCGCTTGACGTCGTGGTCGGCCATCTTGGCGCGGCAGACGGCGAGGGCGTCGACGGCGCGGTCCATCGCCTGCTGCGACAGCCGGCCGGTGCGGCCGATGCCCTCGCCGAGGCGGACGATGCGCGAGAAGGCGTCGACGACGCGAAAGCCGCGTTCCTGCGGCTCGGCGATCAGCAACCGGCAGTTGTTGGTGCCGAGATCGAGGGCGGCGTAGAGCCCCCCGGTCGCCCGCGAGACGGCGTGGCCGCCGGGGTGGAAACCGGGCTGGCCGGACGCGGTGGCGGCGCCGTTCCGCGGACCGCCCGCCGGGTGGTGGCCGTTGCCCGGAGGGTGGGCGGCGGCGGAGTGCTGGCCGTTGCCACCGTGGCCGGCGGCGGGATGGCCGCCGTTCGGCTGGCCGCCGCTACGGGGACCGGCGGAGGGCGGGGACGAAAGGTCGGCGCGCACCGGCCGTTCGGACGGGGAGAAGCCGCGCGGGGTCGGGCGACGGCCGTCGGCCTGGGGCCGGTCGGCGCGGGGCGCACCCTGCGCGGCAGCCTTGCGGTCGCCGCCCTCGCCACCGTCGCGGGTTCCCGCCGGCCGGCGATGGGCCTGGGTTTGCCCCGGCCCACCGGACCCGCCGAGCGCCTTGCGGCCGCCGGACCCACCGGGGGCGGCGCGCAGGCCGCGCAGATCGGCGCCCTGCCCGGGAGCCGACGGCTTGCGCTTGCCCTTGCGCCGGCGCCGCGGCGCCTTCGCGGGCGCCGATCCGGCGCCGGCCTCGATGGTGTTGGTCGTCTCCGGCGCAGATCCGGTTTCAGCCTTCGGTCCGGCGCCCTGTCCGGCACCCGACGGGCGCCGCTTGCGGCGGCGCGCCGCCCGCTTGCTGATTCCGCCCGGTGCCTGGACCTCTCCCCTAGGCGGGGTGGATCCCGATGTCCGGACGGCAACGTCTGCGCGGTCGTTGCGATCGCCCGCGTCGGTCAATGCTCGTCTCCCGCACGCCGCGCGAACCCTGAGGATGGGCTCGAGCGCAGCCTGCCTGTCGCTCTGTTGTGCCCAAGGTATCAGCGGATGCCGAAGAAGGCAAAGATTGTGTGACAACGGGGTGAGACGGCCAGGGGGACGCGAACGCAGGCCGTTCGCCGCCGGACCGGGGCCGGCCCGGATCGCGATCGGTCGCTGCCGGGACGCCAAGCTAGCAGCCCGCCAGCCGCGCGCCCGGGCGAGACTTCGGCCGGCGCGGCCCCATCGGCCCTTCCGGGAAAACCGTCAGTCGACCTCGTCGGAGGGCACGACCCAGGTCTCGCGCTCGCCGGCCGCGACCCATTCGGCCATCGCCGGGTGGGTGAAAATGGCGCCGACGTAGGCCGCCTCGACCGGGCCGAGGGTGACGTCGTAGGTGCGCAGGCGGCTGGCGACGGGGGCGAAGAAGCAGTCCGCCGCCGAGAAGTCGCCGAAGAGATAGGCGCCGCCGCCACCGTAGGTCGAAAGGCAGTGGCGCCAGATCCCGGTGATGCGGGCGACGTCGGCGGCCGCCGCCGGCGTGGCCGGGCGCGGCGCGACCGGGCGGCGGATGTTCATCGGCCAGTGGTTGCGCAGGGCCTGGAAGCCGGCGTGCATCTCGGCGACGACGGCGCGGGCGTGGGCCCGGGCGGCGCGATCCTTCGGCCAGAGCCCGGCGTCCGGAAAGGTCTCCGCCAGATACTCGACGATGGCGAGCGAATCCCAGACCGTGAGGTCGCCGTCGATCAGCACCGGCACCCGTCCGGCGGGGGTATAGTCGCCGACCCGCTCCGCGAAATCGGGCGTGTCGAGGTCGATCAGCACCTCCTCGAACGACGCCCCCGTCGCCCGCAGCGCAAGCCAGGCGCGCAGCGACCAGCTCGAATAGTTCTTGTTGCCGATGACGAGCTTCATCGCCCCTCCCCGTACCCTCGGGCACCCGCCCCCTGGACGCCCGTTCGCTCAACGTGGTTCGAAAGGTGACGCGATCAGGCTGGAGAAGCAACCGCTTCAAGTTCCGGCATCTCGCGCCCTCTCGTCCTGTCTGGACCGAACATTCCCCAGGAAGGGTAGCATCGCTTTCGCCATGGTCACAGACGAATGGAGACGCTGCGGGGAACCGGAAGAGCGGCGCGAGGGGCCTCTCCCACCACACGGCACGCCATTCCTCGCACCGTGCACGCGCACCTGGTGCGGACGACCGGCGGGCGACGATGCCGGGCACACATTCGGCCCGTCGCCACGCCGGGCCGACGTCGCACCGAAGCTGCGCAGAGGATGCTTTCGCGGCATTGATGTGCCCCTCCGGGAGGCGGGGACCCGCACCGGCTTGTTTTCCCGTGTCGACGGTGCGTGCGCCGACCCTGGCGGAGACGGCCTACTTCCTTGAAAATTCGGAGCCAAACGGGCAAGTTGCAACGCGCGACTCGTCGGGGGGAACATGACGAAGCCGTTCTATGCGGATCCCATTCTCAACTCGCCCTATCGGCCACCGACGCGTCATCATGCGCTGGACGACGACGGTCAACCGCTCGACGCGCCTCCCCTCGAAGGCCGTCGCAGTTCGAAGTACCTCGTGCCGGTTCCGCGAGGCCGGCGTGCGAAGGCGTCCGCCGCGCAGAAGAACCTCGACCTCGACCACGCCGGGCGCGAGGGTGGCAAGTATTCGCCGAACGATCTGGTGAACGAGCTTCGCCGCCACGTCGCATCCTGGCGGTCGCTTCCCAATCCCTCCGACTGGGGCGTGACCCCGACGACCCAGCGGCTGCTCCAGCATTGGCGCCATCACGAGTTCTCGAACCAGCGTCCCTTCTTCTGCCAGGTGGAAGCCGCCGAGACCATCATCTGGCTGACCGAAGTCGCGCGCGGAAAAAGGCAGTACGCGCACCTCTTCAGGTCGCTCGAGGCCGCAAACCGCGATTCCAACCCGGAGCTGTTCCGCCTCGCGCTGAAGCTCGCCACAGGTGCCGGCAAGACGACCGTCATGGCCATGCTGATCGCGTGGCAGTCGGTCAACGCCGCGCGGCAGCCGAATTCCGGGCTGTTCTCCCGCGGCTTCCTGCTGGTCGCGCCGGGTATCACCATCCGCGACCGGCTTCGCGTGCTGCTGCCCTCCGATCCCGACAACTACTACGTGACGCGCGAACTCGTTCCGCCGGACATGATCTTCGACCTCGGCAAGGCCAAGATCGTCATCACCAACTACCACGCCTTCCAGCGCCGCAAGGCGCACGAGCTGAACCCCGTGGGCGAGCGCCTGATGCAAGGGCGCACCGGCGCACCGATCGAGAAGCAGGAGACGGAAGGCGAGATGCTGCAGCGGGCCTGCGGCGAACTCCTTCGGCTCCGGAACATCGTCGTCATCAACGACGAGGCGCACCATTGCTATCGCGAGCGGCCGGGCACCGACGAGGAGGCGGACGCGAAGGGCGAGGAGAAGGAAGAAGCCCGCAAGAACAACGAGGCGGCGCGCCTGTGGATTTCCGGCATCGAGGCGCTCAAGCGCAAGGTGGGCCTGCGCGGGATCTACGACCTCTCGGCCACGCCCTTCTTCCTGCGCGGCTCGGGCTATGACGAGGGCACGCTGTTTCCCTGGGTGGTGTCGGATTTCAGCCTCGTCGACGCGATCGAGTGCGGCATCGTCAAACTGCCGCGCGTTCCCGTCGCCGACAACGCGGTCAACGCGCCCGCCCCGATCTACCGGAACCTCTGGGACCACATCGGCAAGAAGATGCCGAAGAAAGGCGCCGGCAAGACGGGCGACCTCGACCCCCTGCAACTCCCCAACGAGTTGCAGACGGCGCTGCATTCGCTCTACGGCCACTACAGGACCGAGTTCGACGAATGGGAACGCGCGGCGATCGGCGTGCCGCCGGTGTTCATCGTCGTCTGCAACAACACCTCGAGTTCCAAGCTCGTCTACGAATGGATCGCCGGCTGGCAGCGCGAACGCGAAGGCCAGATGCAGACGATCCACACGGGCCATCTGGACCTTCTGCGCAATTTTGACGAGCGCACCGGGGAGCCCCTGCCCCGCATGAACACGCTGCTGATCGATTCCGAGCAGCTCGAATCCGGCGACGCGCTCGATCCCAACTTCCGCAAGCTCGCCGAGGCGGAGATCGAGCTGTTCCGGCGCGAGAAGCAGGAGCGCGAGGGCGCGGCCGCCGGCGACATCTCCGACAGCGACCTGCTGCGCGAGGTGATGAACACCGTCGGCCAGAAGGGCCGCCTCGGCGAGCAGATCCGCTGCGTCGTCTCGGTGTCGATGCTGACCGAGGGCTGGGACGCCAACACCGTGACCCACATCCTCGGCGTCCGCGCCTTCGGCACGCAGCTGCTCTGCGAGCAGGTCATCGGGCGCGGCCTGCGCCGCCAGTCCTACGAGCTCGACGAGCGGGGCCTCTTCAACGTCGAATATGCCGACATCATGGGCATTCCCTTCGACTTCGCGACCGAGCCGCAGAAGGTCGTCCGTATCCCGCCGAAGAAGATCACCCGCGTCCAGGCCGTGAAGGAGCGCGAACGGCTGGCGATCCGCTTTCCCCGCGTCGCCGGCTACCGGACCGAGCTGCCGCCGGACCGCATCTCCGCGACCTTCACGCCGGACTCGACCCTGACGCTGACGCCCGAGATGGTCGGCCCCACCGCCGTCCGCCTCGAAGGTCTCGTCGGCGAAGGCGTCGACATGTCGCCCGCCGCGCTCGACGAGATGGCGCCCAACACCGTCAGCATGCACCTCACCAAGCGCCTGATCGAGCTCTACTTCCGCGACGGCGACCAGGACCCGCCCTACCACCTGTTCAGCCAGATCCAGCCGGTGACGCGCCGCTGGCTGCGCGAGCACGTCACCTGCGTCGGCGGCACCCGGGTCGGCATGCTCACCTATGCGGACATGGCGGAGAAAGCCGCCAACCTGATCTACAGCGCGATCGTGCGCGAAGCGGGGGCCGAGGGGGCGCGCGTGGTGAAAGCCATGCTCGACCCCTATAATCCCGCCGGCACGACGAATTTCGTCGCCTTCAATACCACCAAGTCCAACCTCTGGAAGACGGCGCCGGACAAGTCGCCCGTCAACTACGTCGTCTGCGATTCCGACTGGGAGGCCGAATTCGCCCGGGTGATCGAATCCCACCCGGCCACCCTCGCCTACGTGAAGAACCAGGCGCTCGGCTTCGAGGTGCCCTACCGCCTCGGCTCGACCACGCGCCGCTACCTGCCCGACTTCATCGTCCGGATCGACGACGGGCACGGGGCGGACGATCCGCTGCATCTCGTCGTCGAGATCAAGGGCTTTCGCGGCGTCGACGCCCAGATCAAGGCGGAGACGATGGAGGCGCTCTGGGTGCCCGGCGTGAACAACCTCGGCGCCTTCGGCCGCTGGGGTTTCGCGGAATTCCGCGACGCCTTCGCGATCGAGGAGGAGTGGGGGAAGCTGGTGACCCAGCTGAGAGAGAAAGCTCCGGCTGGATCTCCAGAGAATATGTCCGAGGAGTTGAACCGTGGAAGTTGAAGCGAAGAGGCCTCACGTGGTCCTGCTCGTCCACGGCATTCGTGACCACGCACTCTGGCAGAACGCCGTCAGACGGAAGCTCGAGGATGCGGGCTTTATTGTCGAAGCGACGAACTACGGTCGCTTCAACTTATTGCAGTTCCTAGTGCCGATCCCCTTCTTTCGTCGGAGGGCGATAGAGTCCGTGTGGAGGCAGATTCGTATTGTTCGCCAGTCCAATCCGGACGCGTTGATATCGGTCATCGCCCATAGTTTCGGCACGTACATCGTTGCAAACATCATTCGCAACGAGTTCGACGTGAAGTTTCATCGTGTTATTTTCTGCGGCAGCGTTGTTCCTTTCGAGTTTCCTTTCGAGCAGGCTTCCGACAGGTTTGGCCACCCGATCGTCAATGAAGTGGGAACCGCCGACGTGTGGCCGGCAATGGCGCAAAGCGTCACGTGGGGATACGGTTCAGCTGGCAGCTTCGGCTTTCGGCGCCCGCTCCTGCGCGACCGTTGGCACAAGGACGCGCATCATGGGTACTTCCTGCAGGGCGATTTTTGCACGCAGTATTGGATCCCCTTCCTCAGGGATGACAAACTGATCCACGCTGCAGACGATCCGGCTCCGCCTTCAACTCTCGTTCAGTTGATACACATCTTTCCGATCAAGTACGTGGCGCTCGCCGTCTGTTTGATTTTTGCGGGTTGGCTTTGGAACGTCGACCGCAGCAATTCCGCCCTCGGCACGGTCCGTGACGGGGTTGCCGAGAACCCTCCCGCTGTGGAGGTAACCGACAGCCCCGCCACGACGAGCGAAATAGACATCGACATGATCGTGCGGAACTCCGGTGAAGCTGAGCGATGGCTGAAGATCGCATCAGGCGAGTTGGGACAGAAAGAAAGAAAAGGGGATCTCCATAATCCTCGCATTATCGAGTACTTCAAGAGTGTCGATTGGCCGGACACCGCCCGCACCGATGAGATTCCCTGGAGCAGCATATTCGTAAACTGGGTTATGGAGCAGTCCGGCTATCATGGCACGCGGTCTGCCGTGAATGTATCTTGGTCAGAATGGGGCAAAGCGGTTCCCCGGCGTATCGGCTGTATCGCCTTTTTCGAACGAGCCCAAATTGGCGCCGGAAGCGGTGTGGTTGGCTTCTATCTCGGCGGAAGTGACGGCAGGTATTACGTTCTCGGCGGCAACGTCCGCGATGCCGTCGGCATCATGACTGTGGAAGATGACAGATTCGTCCATTGTCGTTGGCCGACAGCGGCGCAACTCCTGGAGTGATGCCCATGGCCCAAGCAGCGGTCATTTCAGGTGTCTCTCACGGCTGCCGCTCGGCTGAGCGGTTTCCGCACCTGCGCGCTGAATGCCCGACGAAGGGGATTCTCGACGAGCTCGCCGCTGAACTGCCGACCGCCCGCCAGTACACGCATACGGGGGAGAAGAACTGAGAATGGCAAAGACCCCGACCCGCAAGGCCGTCGCGGCGCTCAATCACGACGACACGCGCATCAACGTGCCCACCGCCGAGATGGCGTCGCTGTTCGAGCAGATGGCCGAGCGCGACGGCGACCTTGAGGTCGAGATGCGGGTGCCGCGGCCTCGCCCGCTGGCGGAGGGCGAGACGCGGGAGCGCGATGGCGATCTCGACCCGCAGATCGTCTGGAAGGGCGCGCGGATCCGCATCACGAAGGAGCAGATGCTCCAGCTGGCCGAGACGGGCGAGCTGGAGCTCGGCGACGCGCAGCTCGTCTGGCGCGGCAAGGACCGCCAGGACTGGTCCGACCTCGTGGTCAACGCGCCGCCGATCTACCGCCAGGAGGCGATCCACCCGAAGCACCTGATCGACGATCTCAGGCGACGGTCGGAGCGGGCCCGCGAGGCGGCGACCGACGCGCCCGATCTCTTCGCCGATTTCAACGGCATCACCGACCCGGAGGCGCGGACCGAGTTCTACAGCCACCCCCAGCACTGGACCAACCGCTTCATCCTCGGCGACAGCCTGCAGGTGATGGCGAGCCTCGCCGAGCGCGAGTCGATGCGCGGCAAGGTGCAGTGCATCTATTTCGACCCGCCCTACGGCATCAAGTTCAACTCGAACTGGCAGGTCTCCACCCTTTCCCGCGACGTGAAGGACGGGAAGAAGGAGGACGTCTCCCGCGAGCCCGAACAGGTGAAGGCGTTTCGCGACACCTGGAAGGACGGCATCCACTCCTACCTCACGTATCTCAGAGATAGGCTGATGGTCGCGCGGGAGCTCTTGACCGAAAGCGGCTCGATCTTCGTCCAGATCGGCGACGAGAACGTTCACCGTGTGCGCGCGGTGATGGATGAGGTGTTTGGGGAGGAGAATTTTGTCAGCGAGATCGTATTCAAGAAGACAGGTGGGCAAAGTTCGACGGCAATTGCGAACGTAAACGATGTGGCCCTGTGGTACGCGCGGAAACAGAGAAGTCTGAAGTATCGTGGACTTTACGCCGAAAAGTCACCAGGCGATGAAGGAGCGACCAACTACACGTGGGTTGAGGAAGGCTCTGGACGACGACGTCCACTTACTGCCGCAGAAAAAGTTGGGCGCGGGGTGATCCCAGCTGACGCACGAATCATGCAACCCTACCCAATGTTTTCCGATGGTGTTTCGCAGCGGGATAGGCCCTTCATCTGGCGAAACGAGAGCTATTCTCCATCTGCTTCGTCTCATTGGAAGACACATAGCATCGGTCTCGGGCGCCTTAACTTTGCCGATCGATTAGTCGCGCAGGGAAAGACGCTGAGATTTGTCAACTACTTGACCGATTATTCAGTAACACCACTAATCAATATCTGGACAGATACTCAGACCAGTGGTTTCGGGGCCGGTCGTGTTTACGTCGTTGAAACGAACCCACTCGTCGTCCAGCGCTGCATGCTAATGACCACTGATCCCGGTGACCTAGTGCTTGACCCAACTTGTGGCTCTGGCACCACACCATTGGTCGCTGAGCAATGGGGCCGGCGCTGGATCACCATCGACACCTCCCGCGTGGCACTGGCGCTCGCCCGCACCCGGCTGATGTCGGCGCGCTATCCCTATTATCTGCTCGCCGATAGCCCGGAAGGCCGCACGCATGAGCAAAAGGTTTCCGGCAAGCTCCAGCCGCAGGCACCGACCGCCGGCGACATCCGCCGGGGCTTCGTCTACGAGCGCGCGCCGCACATCACGCTGAAAAGCATCGCCAACAATGCCGAGATCGACGTGATCTGGGAGAAGTGGCAGGCGGTGCTGGAGCCGCTGCGCGCCGAGCTGAACGAGGCGCTGCAGGCCGCCTTCGAGGAGTGGGAGATCCCGCGCGACCTCGACCAGTGGCTGGAGACGAAGGACGGCGCCGCAAAGGCCGGTCTCGTCAGCGCCCGCGTGCGCACGCTGCACCGGGACTGGTGGGACGGCCGGATCGCCCGGCAGAAGGAGATCGACGCGTCCATCGCGCGGGCCGCCGACGTCGAGATGCTCTACGACCGCCCCTACGAGGACAGGACCAAGGTGCGCGTCGCCGGCCCGTTCACGGTGGAAAGCCTGTCGCCGCACCGCGTCGTCACTTCGCGCGACGACACGCTGGCCGACGAACTGGCCGCCGCCGAGGGCACCCTGCAGCCCGGGCCGAAGAACGTGCCCGCCGCCGATTTCGGCGCGATGGTGCTCGACCACCTGCGCTCCGCCGGCGTGCACAGCCTGGAGCGGCGCGACACGATCCGCTTCCACTCGGTGGAGCCCTGGCCGGGCAACTGGCTGGCCGCCGAAGCGCGCTACACCGACGGCGACGGCCGCGAAAGGCGCGCGGGCATCCTGATCGGCCCGGAATTCGGCACCCTCACCCGCTCCAACATCACCGCGGGCGCGCGCGAGGCCTCCGACGCCCGCTTCGACGCGCTGATCGCCTGCGCCTTCAACTTCGAGGCCCAGGCGAGCGACCTCACCCGGCTCGGGCCGCTGGCGATCCTGAAAGCGCGCATGAACCCCGACCTGCACATGGCCGAGGACCTCAAGAACACCGGCAAGGGCAACCTCTTCGTCGTCTTCGGCGAGCCGGACATCGACCTGATCGAGACGCCGGACGGCGAGATCCGGGTGAAGGTCAACGGCGTCGACGTGTTCGACCCCTCGACCGGCGAGATCCGCTCCACCGACACCAAGGGCATCGCCGCCTGGTTCATCGACACCGACTACAACGAGGAAAGCTTCTTCGTCCGCCACGCCTACTTCCTCGGCGCCAACGACCCCTACAAGTCGCTGAAGACGGCACTGAAGGCCGAGATCGACGAGGACGCCTGGGCGACGATGTATTCGGACACCTCACGCCCGTTCCCGAGGCCGACGACGGGGCGGATCGCGGTGAAGGTGATCAATCATTTCGGGGATGAGGTCTTAAAGGTTTTTGGGGTGTGATCCGGATCGACAGTCGACGACCAAAGAACAATTCATGCGCCTCGCCAGCCACCGCGGGGAAGTCGGCGCAGATTAGACGACCGGGTGTCTTTCACGTATGAGGTCCGGGAGATGGCAAAAGCGACGGATCATGTGGACGAAGCCGTCCTCGAGCTGATTTTTCGATATAGCTCAGGGGAGGCGCAAGCCTTTGGAAAGGTCCTTCCGAACGGGAGATTTTCCGTCCTTGCAGGTTCGACGGCCATAAGGGAAAGTTCCGCAAGTGCCAAGCGAGATCGCGCAGTTCGCGACCAGCTTATGCGCCTGGGTGTGCTCGTCGACACGGAGAATCCGAATCTCCTTCGCTTCGACCATGACTACACGTTCTCAAGCCCCTCTCAGGCCGCAGGCCTGATCAGGGATGGCAATGTCAGCGGCCCCGAGAACTGGATCGAACCTCGGACGATGATGTCCGTGAAGGATTTTCACGGGGCGGACCCAGACTTTGCGCCGCTTGGAGTAGACGTTCCCGATTACACCAAGCCTGACGGCTCAAAGGCTTCCGCTCCGTTTTCAAAGAGTTCGCACGCACTCTTCAAACCGGAGTCACTTCGCAGCGATGGCGGGGGAGATGGACCGCGGACCGAGTACTTCAAAGAGAATCTGGTCCGCATATTCAAGCAGATCGGGGAAGTCCCGGTTCCTTATCGATTTATCGACAGCCACGGGTCGCACCGCTCGATGGATGGCGGTTGTCTCAAGTTCATAGGTCCCGATGGCCAGAACGTGGCCGACTTCGTTTGCAACAGAGATGGTTTCATCGTCGCCGTCCGGCCAAAACAGTCTCTCGTCGACGCTTTCAGCCCGGCGAAGTATTCTGCCGCTTCCGATCTTGACGCCATCGTGGCTGATACGTCCATTTCGGCAACCCAGCGAGAACAGCTGGTACTCGCGAGACTAGGTCAAGGCAAGTTTCGCGCGGCTGTCCTCAACCGATGGGACGGACGTTGTGCTGTCACGGGATGTTCGCTTCGCGAGGTCATTCGCGCGTCTCACGTGGTGCCCTGGCGGGCCGCAACCAATCATGAACGCCTCGATCCGGAAAACGGATTGCCACTGATTGCAACACTCGATGCACTTTTCGATGCTGGACTTATTTCTTTTGATGCAGATGGTATACTTCTGTCAGGGCCAAGGGTCGCTTTACATAAAGACCTGCTAAAGGAAAATATGCGCTTGTCGCGCAAACCGAGCTCGCGAATGCGAGACTTTCTTTCCAAACACCGGGCCGCTCATGGATTTCCAGACTAAAAGAGATTTCTTTTCATTGTTGAACAGAGGATCTTGAAAATGACCATCGATGAAGCCGCGCGCGAGCTGGCCCGTATGTATAACCAAGGCATCGCCACTCGCGAACAGGCACTGTCCGTGCATCTATTCGGGATAAAATTCGCGGCGGAGCTCGACGGCATGCCTTTGAAAGACCTCGTCGCGCGCGCCGAGATACCTGGGACCTACGCCACCGAAATTAGGAAGGGCATGAACCTGGCTCGGTATGTCGAGATCCGGAAGACCTGATGCCCACCATCCTCGCCGACAGCTTCACCGCGTCCCTCGCCAAGCTCGCCAACGACGAGCAGAAGCAGGTGCAGCTGACGGCGTTCACGCTGATGACGGAGCCAGACCGGCCCGGGCTGCAGTTCCACCGCATCGAGAGGTCCAAGGACCCGAACTTCTGGTCGGTGCGGGTTTCCCGCGACATCAGGATCATCGTCCACAAGACGGGTGGCAGCCTGATGCTCACCTATGCCGGGCACCACGACGATGCCTACGCCTGGGCGGAGCGCCGCCGCATCGAGGCGCATCCGGCGACGGGCGCGATCCAGATCGTCGAGGTCCGCGAGCGGGTCGAGGAGATCGCGCCTCACGCCCCTGCCGCTCAGGCGGAGATGGCGTTCGGCGCGCCCTCGCCCGCCCCTCCGCCTGCGATCTTCGCCGGACTGGATGTGGGCCGCCTTTTGTCCGTCGGCGTGCCGGAGGACTGGATCGCCGACGTCGGCAAGGCCACCGAGGAGACGTTCTTCGCGCTCGCCGCCCATCTGCCCCAGGAGGCGGCCGAGGCGCTGCTCGAATACGCGGCGACGGGCCTCCTTCCGCTCCCGGCGCCTGCAACCGCCGATCCGCTCGTTCATCCCGACACCATGCGCCGCTTCCGCATCCTCGACGGCATCGAGGAACTGCAGGCGGCCCTCGATGCGCCCTTCGAGAAATGGGCGGTTTTCCTCCATCCGCTCCAGCGCAGGGTCGTGGAGCGCGACTATTCCGGCCCGGTGCGGGTGTCCGGCTCCGCGGGCACGGGAAAGACCGTGGTGGCGCTTCATCGCGTCATGCGCATCCTGCGCGGCGATCCACGAGCCCGCGTTCTTCTCACCACCTTTTCCGATCCGCTCGCCGAAGCGCTCCAGCGCAAACTGGCGATCCTCGCGGGAGGCCGGCGCGAGACAACCGACCGGGTCACCGTCGCATCGTTCCGGCGCATCGCCGAGGAGCTCCATGCCCTCATCACGGGCCGCAAGGCCCATCTGGCCGACCGTGACACCGTCCGGACGCTGCTCGAGACCGCCGCGTCGGAGGCCGGAGTGACCGGCTTCTCGCCGCGCTTCCTGCTTTCGGAATGGGAGAACGTCGTCGACGCCTGGCACATCGACAGCGTCGAGGCCTACGCGGAGGTGCCTCGGATGGGCCGGAAGAACCGGCTCGGCGCGAGGCAGCGCGAGACGCTGTGGCAGGTCTTCGCTCGGGTTCGGGAGGCGCTGCGGCAGCGCGGCCTGTTCACGCCGGCCGAAGTTTTCCAGCACGTCACAGCGGCTCATGCGGCGCGGGACGACAAGCCGTTCTCGCACATCGTGGTGGACGAGGCCCAGGACCTCGGTGTTTCGGAGCTGCGTTTCATCGCCGCCATCGCTCCGGCCCGGCCCGATGCGCTGTTCTTCGCCGGAGACATCGGTCAGCGCATCTTTCAGCAGCCTTTCTCGTGGCTCGGTCTCGGCATCGACGTGCGCGGCCGATCGGTCACGTTGAAGGTCAACTACCGGACCTCCCAGCAGATTCGTCAGATGGCCGACCGGCTCCTGCCGAAAACGGTCCGTGATGTCGACGGGCTCGAGGAAGACCGCCGGGCAACGGTGTCGGTGTTCGAAGGGATCGAACCGCAGATCGTGATCGCCGAGAACGAAGCCGCCGAGCGGGAAGCCGCTGCCGCCTTCATCCGGCGCGCGCTGGAGGACGGTGTCGCGTCTGGAGAGATCGCCATCTTCGTGCGGTCCGCGGAGCAGCTGCCCCGCGCGCGCCGCATCGCCAACCTCGCGGGGTTGCCGTTTCAGAC
Organism: uncultured Alphaproteobacteria bacterium; assembly: GCA_937900425.1. Classification (GTDB taxonomy): domain Bacteria; phylum Pseudomonadota; class Alphaproteobacteria; order Rhizobiales; family Pleomorphomonadaceae; genus CALCDT01. The sequence goes on from CALCDT010000373.1 coordinate 17,927, forward strand.
GAGCACGAGCCGAAGCGAAAGAGAAAGGGCCTTCGTCGGCCTCATGCATCTCGCCAAGGGCCTCGAGTTCCGTGTGGTCGCCGTCGTCGCCTGCGACGAGACCGTTCTCCCCCTGGCTGCACGCGTCGCCGACGTCGCCGACGCTTTCGAACTGGACGAGGTCATCGCGTCCGAACGTCAGCTCCTCTACGTGGCCGCGACGCGGGCACGCGACAGACTTCTCGTCTCCGCGATCGAACCAGGCTCCGAGTTCCTCGAATCGCTGTGACGAGGCCGGGTGACGCTCGGCCTGCGCACCCGGATTGCGGCTGAAGATCGAGGGGCCCATCATCACAAGCCGTGACGCGGCCGCAGCTTTCCTATGGCCGAGGCATGCGGGCGGCGTGCCCGGACGTTCCCAGGATTTTCCTTCCGCACGGCGCCAGCGCGCGTCGCGTCAGCCAAAACCCCGACCCGTTCGATCAGAACGGGATCTCGTCGTCCATGTCGGAGGAGAAGCCGCCGCGCGAGGCGCCGCCGGAGGAGGAGCCGGAACTGGAACCGGAGCCGCGCGACGACGACGGGCCGCGGTCCATCGGGCCGGAACGGCCGTAGTCGGAGCCACCGCCGCCGCCGTAGTCGCCGCCGCCCTCGCGCTCGCCGCGCCCGTCGAGCATGGTCAGAACCGAGTTGAATCCCTGCAGCACGACCTCGGTGGAATATTTCTTCTGGCCGCTCTGGTCTTCCCACTCACGGGTCTGGAGCTGGCCTTCGAGATACACTTTGGAGCCCTTGCGCAGATACTGCTCGACGACCTTGCACAGGCCCTCGTTGAAGACGACGACGCGGTGCCACTCGGTCTTCTCGCGGCGCTCGCCGCTGTTGCGGTCGCGCCAGCTCTCGGAGGTGGCGATGCGCAGGTTGGCGATCGGCCGGCCGTCCTGGGTGCGGCGGATCTCCGGATCCGCTCCGAGGTTGCCGACGAGGATGACCTTGTTGACGCTGCCGGCCATGGCTTACTCCCGAATTTCGTCCATACTCGCCGGCAGTTCGCGCCCGCCGGCCCTTCGTATCGCGCCCATCCCTAGCACGGGCGGCCGCCGGAGTCCTCCGCGCGGCTTTTTCTCCACAGGTGCCAACTTTCGCTCGCAGGCCCCGACTGTTCCTGATATGTTCACAACATGGCACTTGGGAACGGCGGCGTCCAGCCTATATTGCGCTCGGAGCCGGATTTTCGGCGACCTTCCCTCACGGACGAGCGATCGGCGGCGCGGCCGCGGCCGTAAGAGGCCCGGTGGAACGATGCGCCGGGCCGTGCGCGTTGCGGTCGGGGGACGCGGAGGCGAGACGTGGCCCGACGCCGGCGGCTCGCGGCTCGCGGCGGGGGTGTCGGATTTCGAGCGGGCCGAGACGGTCCGGCGGCGACGAGACGGGACGAGAAGCGAATGACGATGGCGGACGGCAAGCGGCGGGGCGACGACCGGCGGATGATCTCGATCCGCGGCGCGCGCGAGCACAATCTCAAGAACGTCGATCTCGACCTGCCGCGCGACAGCCTCGTGGTGATGACCGGCCTGTCGGGCTCGGGCAAGTCCTCGCTCGCCTTCGACACGATCTACGCCGAGGGCCAGCGCCGCTACGTCGAGAGCCTGTCGGCCTACGCCCGCCAGTTCCTCGAGATGATGCAGAAGCCGGACGTCGACCAGATCGACGGCCTCTCCCCGGCGATCTCGATCGAGCAGAAGACGACCTCGCGCAATCCGCGCTCGACGGTCGGCACCGTCACCGAGATCTACGACTACATGCGCCTGCTGTTCGCGCGGGTCGGCGTGCCCTATTCCCCGGCCACCGGCCTGCCGATCGAGAGCCAGACCGTCAGCCAGATGGTCGACCGGGTGCTCGCCCTGCCCGAGGGCAGCCGGCTCTACCTGCTGGCGCCGATCGTGCGCGGGCGCAAGGGCGAGTATCGCAAGGAACTCGCCGAGCTGCAGAAGAAGGGCTTCCAGCGCGTCAAGATCGACGGCACGATGACCGAGATCGCCGACGCCCCGGCGCTCGACAAGAAGCTCAAGCACGACATCGACGTGGTGGTCGACCGCATCGTGGTGCGCGAGGACATCGCCGTCCGGCTCGCCGACAGCTTCGAGACCGCGCTCGGCCTCGCGGATGGCATCGCCGTGGTCGAGTTCGCGGACCGCACCGACGACAAGGGCGAGGCCGAGCGGATCATCTTCTCGCAGAAATTCGCCTGCCCGGTCTCCGGCTTCACGATCTCCGAGATCGAGCCGCGGCTGTTTTCGTTCAACAATCCCTTCGGCGCCTGCCCCCACTGCGACGGCCTCGGCACCACGCTGAAGTTCGAGGCCGAACTGGTGGTGCCGGACGGCGCTTTGTCGCTGAAGGACGGCGCCGTGCTGCCCTGGGCCCGCACCGGGGCGACCTCGCCCTATTACGCCCAGACCCTCGAGGCGATCTGCCGCCATTTCAAGGTGTCGATGGCGACGCCCTGGCACCAGTTGCCGGAAGAGGTGCGCGAGTTGATCCTCCACGGCTCGGGCAAGCGCGAGATCGAATTCGTCTACGACGACGGCATCCGTACCTATCGCACGTCGAAGTCCTTCGAGGGCGTCGTCACCAACATCGAGCGGCGCTGGCGAGAGACCGATTCCGACTGGGTGCGCGAGGAATTGTCGCGCTACCAGTCCGACCATCCCTGCGAAGTCTGCCACGGCTACCGGCTGAAGCCGGAGGCTCTCGCCGTCAAGATCGGCGGGCTGCACATCGGCGAGGTGTCGAAGAAGTCGATCCGCGAGGCCGGCGACTGGTTCGAGGGGCTGCCGGGCAAGCTGACCGACAAGCAGAACGAGATCGCGGTGCGGATCCTGAAGGAGATCCGCGACCGGCTGAAGTTCCTCAACGACGTCGGCCTCGAGTATCTGACGCTGTCACGCGGCTCGGGCACGCTTTCGGGCGGCGAAAGCCAGCGCATCCGGCTCGCTTCGCAGATCGGCTCCGGCCTCACCGGCGTGCTCTACGTGCTCGACGAGCCCTCGATCGGCCTGCACCAGCGCGACAACGACCGCCTGATCGCCACGCTCAAGCATCTGCGCGACCTCGGCAACACGGTGATCGTGGTCGAGCACGACGAGGACGCGATCCTCGCCGCCGACCACGTCGTCGACGTCGGGCCGGGCGCGGGCGTCCATGGCGGGCGGATCGTGTCGGAAGGAACGCCGGCGCAGGTGATGGCCGATCCGGCCTCGCTGACGGGGCAGTATCTTTCGGGCGTCCGCGCGGTTCCGGTGCCCGAAGGGCGGCGCAAGATCTCGCGGCTGAAGCGCCTCAAGGTGTTCGGCGCCCGCGGCAACAACCTCAAGAGCGTCGACGTCGAGATTCCGCTCGGCACCTTCACCTGCGTCACCGGCGTCTCGGGCGGCGGCAAGTCCACCTTCCTGATCGAGACGCTGTTCAAGGCCGCCGCCCGCCGGCTCAACGGCGCCCGCGAACAGGCCGCGCCGCACGAGCGGATCGAGGGCTTCGAGAACCTCGACAAGGTGATCGACATCGACCAGTCGCCGATCGGGCGCACGCCGCGCTCCAATCCCGCGACCTACACCGGCGCCTTCACGCCGATCCGCGAGTGGTTCGCCGGCCTGCCCGAGGCCAAGGCGCGCGGCTACCAGCCGGGCCGGTTCTCGTTCAACGTCAAGGGCGGACGCTGCGAGGCCTGCCAGGGCGACGGCGTCATCAAGATCGAGATGCACTTCCTGCCGGACGTCTACGTCACCTGCGACGTCTGCAAGGGCAAGCGCTACAACCGCGAGACGCTCGACGTCACCTTCAAGAACAAGTCGATCGCCGACGTGCTCGACATGACGGTCGACGAGGGGGCGGAGTTCTTCGCGGCGGTGCCGGCGGTGCGCGACAAGCTGGCGACGCTCGCCCGGGTCGGCCTCGGCTACGTCAAGGTCGGCCAGCAGGCGACGACCCTGTCGGGCGGCGAGGCCCAGCGCGTCAAGCTCGCCAAGGAACTCTCCAAGCGCGCGACCGGCCGCACCCTCTACATCCTCGACGAGCCGACCACCGGCCTGCACTTCCACGACGTCGCCAAGTTGCTGGAAGTGCTTCATGAGCTGGTCGACCAGGGCAACACCGTCGCGGTGATCGAACACAATCTCGAAGTGATCAAGACCGCCGACTGGATCATCGACTTCGGCCCCGAGGGCGGCGAGGGCGGCGGCACCATCGTCGCCAGCGGCCGGCCGGAGGACATCGTCGACGAGGACCGCTCGCACACCGCCCGCTATCTGAAGACGCTGCTCCGGCGACGGCCGAAGGCGAAACGCGCGGCGGCGGAATAGGCTGGCGAGGGATGGCGGGGCGCGCGCGACGCATCGCCCTCTGCCCGGACGTGACGGCGGCCGGATCGTCCGCGCTTGCGGAGGCGCCGGGCACGGCTGTCCAGTTCGGCGGACTCGGGGATCGCCGGGGACCTCTACCTCTCGACCGTCTTCACCGGCCTCGAGCCGTGACCCAATGGTCTCACGGCCGGGAAGGACACCGGCTAGTGATGTCGGTTAATAAAATCAATTAGTTGCATCGAGATTGCCGGACTGTCATCGGGTCGCCGGGTCGAGCCCACTGCTGTCCGGTTCGCATTCGGCCCCAGTGGATCAACGCCTTGATTCCATCACGATATTCGTCGGCGCGCCTTACGCCGATCTGCAGCGGCTTCTCGGCCCGGCGGACCGATGCCCCACCGAACTCGCTCTCGATCGTCATCGCCGGGCTCGACCCGGCGACCCAATGGCCGTGCGGCGAAGATCAGTCCGACGCTTTGAGTGAATGTGTTTATCTCACTCTCGACGCCGTTCCGCCCGGCGAGGCAATTGGGTCACCGGCTCGAGGCCAGTGATGACGGAAGAGAGGCTGAGCTCCCTGAACTCACGCCGAATTCGCCGAACCGGACAGCACTGGTCTTGCCCGGCGATGAGGGTCGGAGATTTCATCAGGGAACCGGCCATGCAGGCCCGGATATCCTCTCGTGTTCGCAAAACGCGAGAAGGCAGATCTCGCCGTCCGATCAACATGGTGATCGGCAGAAGCCGACCCGCACCGGACTGCTGTGGCCGCCACGAGGGCTCGGCAAAATGAAGCGGGCGCCCTCCCCTGCGAGAGGAGGCGCGCCCGCTCGATCGGTGCGTGATCGGACGAAAGCGTTCCAGCTCCGACCGCGGGGCCACCCTGCTCTCTCTTGATCGCCCAAATCGGAAGGCTTTCAACGGCCGCCGTGGCAAAACCAGTCGGCGGCCGGAGCGTCAAACGCCCGTCACTGGCAGTAGTGGCGGTAGCCGTCGTAGCCCATGTAGGTGCCGCTGCGGGCGTCGAAGCTGCGATACTTCGCTTCGCAGTAGCTGTACCAGCCGGCGGAGAAGGCCGGGTAGCCTCCGGCCGAGGGCACGCCGGCGGACACGTAGCCGGGCTGCGGGGCGTAGACCACCGGCGGCGGCGCGTAGACGACGGGCGGCGCCGGCGGGGCGGCCAGCGCGCCGCCGATCAGGGCGCCGGCGGCGAGACCGGCGATGCCGGCGACCGCGAGGTCACCGTTGTTGTAGCCCCGGTGGTGGTGATGGACCACCGGTCCGCGCCAGTGGCGGTCGCGGTAGTAGTGACGCGGCGGCGGCGCGTAGTGGCGGCCGTAGGACGGGCCCGTGCGATACCAGATGGCGCCGTCGGCGGCGGCCGGGGTGGCGGCGAGCGGCAGCATGCCGGCGCCGATCAGGCTGGTGGCGACGAGGGCGGTGAGCGCCCGGCGGCCGCGGCCGGTCCGGGAGGCGCCGGCTTCGCTGGACTGAATGGTCATCGTGTACCTCCTCGCCCGGTGGGGGCGGAAATTCAGGGATGTCTCATGAACGCGCCGCCATCATGGCCGTTCCAAGCTGAACCATCGCTGAATGGATTGGGGCACCGGCGTGGCGGCGGTGGCGCCGGTTTTCGCCGATCGCGCGCGATCGGCCCGCCGGGGGCGCAATTCGTGAACGATCGTTTCGAACGATCCGCGCGAGACGAGGCCAGCCGGTCTGTAAGCCGGGTTCTGTGCAGCGGGTTTCCCCGCCCGACGACCATTCCTCTGGGACGTCCGTCACCGGACGCCTCGCGCAACCCACCCGGGCGGCTGGTTCGGAAACGAACCGGGCTTTCGCCCGCGCCGCCCCTATTCGGTCTTGCTCCCGGTGGGGTTTGCCATGCCGTCCCCGTTGCCGGCGACGCGGTGGGCTCTTACCCCACCTTTTCACCCTTGCCCGGGGCGGACCCCGGGCGGTTCGATCTCTGTGGCACTTTCCCTGGGGTCGCCCCCGCCGGGCGTTACCCGGCACCGTGTTTCCGTGGAGCCCGGACTTTCCTCTCCCGCACGCTTTCGCGTCTTGCGGCAGCGGCCGTCCAACCGGCTGGCGCGCCGGTTAGACATGGGTCGGGCGGCGCCGTCAAGCGCCGATGCCACGCGATCCCGGCAAGGCGCGCTCAGAGCGCGGCGACATAGCGGTTGACCTTGGCGCAGTAGGCGCGGGTGCCCTTCGACATGTGGCGGGCGTAGTGGCCGGCGTTGTAGCGCAGGATGGCGCCGCAGGTGTCGCCGCCGGCGAGCTTGTAGGCGGTGGCGAGGTAGGTCATGCCCCAGTGGAGGTTGGTCTCCGGGTCGAGCAGGCCGGCGGTCGAACCCTTGAAGCCGAGACCGCGGGCGGTGGACGGCAGGATCTGCATCAGACCCATGGCGCCGCCGCGGCTGCGGGCGCGCGGGTTGAAGTTGCTCTCGACCATGACCACGGCTTCGGCGAGGTCGGCCGGGACGCCCTTCTCGGCGGCATGGCGGCGGATCGCCGCGATATACTTGGAGCGGCCTGCGGCGCGGCTCGGCGAGGTCGCCGCGGCGACGTTGGCGGCGGTTTCCCGCTGGCCGGCGTCCGGTGCGGACTTTCGTGCCTCGCCCTGGGCGGCCGGCGCCTTCTTGCGGGCCGCGGTCTTCTTCGCGGCCGGCTTGGCCGCGGCCTTCTCCGAGGCGGCCTCCGCCCTGGCGGCCGGGGCTTCGTTCCTCTCGGCCTCGCCCTTGGCCAGTTCGCGCTTGGCGCGGGAGATGCGGATCATGTCGACGATGCTCTTCGGCTCGGCATCGATGTCGACCCCGTTGACGATCCGGGGGGTCTTGGTCTCATCGCTCTTCTCCGAAGCGGCAGCGACGGAGGCGAAGTTCGGAAGTGCAGTAACCAGAATTGCAGTGACGATCACGCTGGTACGCAGGGCTGACGTGGCCTTCATTCGTCGTGTCCATCCTCATCATCAAGTGTGACGAGGCAGGGAACTATTGGCGAAATCGGGCGTTAATCGGGCAGATCGTTATGCCTCGATTTGTCTTGATTTCGACTATATTCTTAACATTTATAAATGTACTTATGGGGGCGGGCATCTTACGCCGCAAGGTGGCGAGAAAATGACGGAGCGGCGCGGCGCCGGCCGACGATCGGGCTCGGAAGGCCTCAGTCCGGCAGGGCCGAGATCAGCGCGTGCAGGGTCTCGATGGTCGACTGATCGGCGATGCCGTCGACGCGGTCGGGACGGAAGTGACGCTGGAAGGCGGTGACGGCGGCCCGGGTCGTCTCGTCGAAAACACCCGACGCATCAACGTCGTAGCCGTAGATGGCGAGCATCTGCTGCAGCGCCGCCACGGGCGGGCCGGCATCGCCGGCCTGGAAGAAGCGACCGCCGCGCACCGGGACCGGCGGCACCAGATGGCCGACGCCGGCGCGGTGCAACGCATCCCAAGGAAATTTTTCGCCCGGATCAGCCTTGCGGGCCGGAGCGACGTCGGAATGGGCGAGGACGTGCTGTGGATAAATCCCGTGACGGACCACGATCCCCCGACAAAGCCCGATCACCGCCGCGATCTGGACGTCGGGAAAGTCGCGGTAGCCGTGATCGTGGCCGGGATTGGCGATCTCGACGCCGATCGAGCGGGAATTGATGTCCGAAAGCCCGCGCCAGCGGGCGACGCCGGCGTGCCAGGCGCGCCGCTCCTCCGGCACGAGGCGAACGACGGCACCGTCCCCGTGAACGAAATAATGGCTGGAGACTTCCGAGCGCGGGTCGCGCAGCCAGGCCAGCGCCCCGCTCTCCGACGGCATGCCGGTGTAGTGCAGGATCAGGAAGTCGATCCGGGTCCCCTCGGCGCGCGGCCCGTGGTTCGGCGAGGGCAGATCGACGACGACGGGCTCGGCGAACCCGCCGCCCCCGCCGGCCGCGGTCAAACGGCGAATTCCTTCTCGATCCGCTCGTAGGCGCCGTTGAGCGAGGCGAGGCGCTCGGTGGCGAGGCGGATGCATTCGGCCGGCAGGCCGCGGGCGATCAGCCTGTCGGGATGGGTCTCGGCCACAAGCTTGCGGTAATGGCGGCGGACCTCGGCCGGATGGGTGCCGCGCGGGATGCCGAGCACGACCCACGGATCGGCGGCGTCGGCGACGACGTGGCGGGCGAGGATCCGGTCGAACTGCGGGGCCGGGATGCGGAAGATCGCGGCGACGTGCTCGAGGAAGGCGATCTCGTTCTCGTGCACCGCGCCGTCGGCGCCGGCGATCATGAACAGGCCGTCGAGAATGTCTTCGAGCGTGCGCAGGTCGCCGGCGTGGAGCTTCTCGATCCGGGCGGCGTAGACGTCGAAGCCGGCGACGTCCTGCTTGGCGAGGTTGAACAGGCGGGCGACGTTGCGCCGCTCGGCCTCCGGGACTACGAAGAGACGCTCGACGACGGCGATCTCGCGGTCGCTGACGATGCCGTCGGCCTTGGCCATCTTGGCGGCGAGGCCGATCATCGACACGGTGAAGGCGACCTGACGGCGGGCCTCGCCACCGAAGGTCTCGGTGACTACGCGGCAGATGCGGTCGATCACCGCGCCGACCGTTTCGGTGACGTGGAGGCGTTCGAGCAGTTCGGAGAGGCAGGACCAGAGCGACATGATGCGGGCATGGTAAGGCTTCCCGGCGATGGCGCCAAGCATCGCGCCGCCGATTTCGAACCCGCCGGGGAGAAGAAAATGTCGCAAATCGTATCCTTCGTGAACAATCCTCACCCCGTACCCGGCTTGGCCCGCGCTGGTTCCGTGCCGAGGGGCGGGCTAAGGTCGGAGGAGAGGCCGCGGCGCCGATTCGTGGCCTTCTACGGCCGTCCCGAACCGGCGGATGGCCGCAGGTGAACGATCGGCCGGCGCGGATGCCGGCCGTGCCGGCTACGGCGGACGAAGACGAGGCGGGACGAGGCGATGAGCGAGGGACAGGCGACGAGACCGCGGGCCGCAACGCTCGACGCGGCGCTCGCCCTCCACCGTGCCGGCGACCTCGAGGGCGCGGTCGGCGCCTATGCCGCCCTGCTCGCGGCGGCGCCCAACGATCCCAACCTTCTCCAGCTGATGGGCGTCGCGCTCTGCCAGCGCGGCGACCGCGGCGCCGGCATCCTGCACATGCAGCGCGCGCTCGCCGGCGATCCGGGCAACCGCAACACGGCCGAGAACCTCGCCCAGGCGATGCAGGACGCCGGGCGGGCCGAGGAGGCGACGGCGATCCTGCGCCGGCTGGTCGAGGCCGAGCCGCGCCACGGCGGCCTGCGCCGCAAGCTCGCCGTCGCCCTCAGCCTCGCCGGCCGGCACGACGACGCCCTCGCGCTCTTCGCCGCCCTGCTGCGGGCGGGAATGACCGACGACGTCACCGCCGAAGCCCACACCCGGGCGCTGGGACGGGCCGGGCGGATGAGCGAGGCGATCGAGCGGCTGAGCGACCATCTCGTCGCCAACGGCGTGCGCTTCGGCCCGCTGGTGTTCCTCGCCTCCCTGCTGGCCGACGCCGGCCATCTCGACGACGCCGCCGGGCTCTACAGTCAGGCGGTCGGCCTTCAGCCGGACGACGTCGCCCTCCGCCACACGCTGGTCGCGACGCTGCGGCGGGCCGGACGCTACGACGAGGCCTTCGCCGCCGGACTGGAGGCGCTGCAGCGCGATCCGGCCAATGCGCGGCTCCACGTCTCGGTCGGCCACGTGCTGTCGGATGCCGGGCATTTCGCCGAGGCGCTGCGCCACTACGAAGAGGCAGCGCGGCTCGACTCCACCGCCCCGGAGGCGCTGTCGGCGGCGGCCTGGGCGGCGATGCGGCTCGAACGGCTCGTGCTCGCCGGCAACTTCGCCGCCAGGGCGCTGGAGCGCGATCCGCTGCACGCCGACGCCTATCTGGTGCTGGCGACGCTGGCGAGCGATCTCGGCTCGACCGGGGAAGCGATCCGGCTGCTCGAGGAAGCGCGGGCGAAGGGCGTTCGCCACGCCCAGCTCTCCTACAAATACGCGGACACCATCATCGCCGAGCGGCAGCGGCTCGCCGACGGCCTCGCCGCGCTGGACGAGGCGCTGGAGATCGAGCCCGGGCACTATTCGGCCTGGCTGCGGGCCCGCGACGCCGCTCGCCACCTCGTCCGCCACGACAAGCTGGAAGAGCTCGGCCGGCACCGCCCGTTCTCGGCGGAAGAGCGCCGCCACTACACCCCCGCCCCGTTCCTCGTGCTGATGGAAAGCGACGATCCGGCCGAGCATCTCGCCCACTCCCAGCGCTTCTGGGAGCGGACGCGGCTCGACCCGGACCAGATCTTCACGCCGTCGAAACGGCCGCAGCCGCCGCCGCCACCCGGGGCGGACGAGCCGATCGTGGTCGGCTATCTTTCCAGCGACTATCACGAGCACGCCACGGCCTATCTGCTGAGCGAACTGTTCGAGTTGCACGACCGGCGACGCTTCCGCATCCACGCCTATTGCTACTCGCCCGAGAGCCGCGGGCCGATGCGCCAGCGGATCAAGCGCGGCGTCGACCACTTCATTTCGGTGAAGGGTCTCTCCCACGGCGACACCGCGGCGACGATCGCCCGCAACGGCGTCCATGTCCTCGTCGACCTGAAGGGCTGGACCGCGGGTTCGCACACCCCGGTGATGGGGCTGCGCCCGGCGCCGATCCAGGTGTCGTGGCTCGGCTATCCGGGTTCGACCGGAGGCGAAGCGATCGACTATTTCGTCTCCGACCGCGTCGTGACGCCGGAGGGGGCGGACGCTGATTTCGCCGAGCATCTGGTGCGCCTGCCGGGCTGTTATCAGATCAACGACCGGCGGCGGCGGGTCGACCCGATCCGTCCGACCCGCGCCGCCTTCGACCTGCCGGAGACGGCCTTCGTCTACGCCTCGTTCAACCAGCCCTACAAGGTGACGCCGGACCTCGTCGCCTCGTGGTCGCGGATCCTGGCGGCGACGCCGGGCTCGGTGCTCTGGCTGTTCGCCGGCAACGGCGAGGCGGCGGTGAACCTGCCGGCGGTCTTCGCCGCCCACGGCATCGGCCGCGAGCGCATCGTCGCCTCTCCCGGCCTCGACAATCCCAAGCACCTCGCCCGCCTGCCGCTCGCCGACCTCTGCCTCGACACCTTCCCGGTCGGCTCGCATACCACCGCCTCCGACGCCTTGTGGATGGGGGTGCCGGTGCTGACCCGGCCGGGCCGCGCCTTCCCCTCGCGCGTCGCGGCGAGCCTGCTCCACGCGGTCGAACTGCCCGAACTCGTCGCGGCGGATGAGGAGCACTACGAGAGGCTCGCCGTCGCCCTCGCCCGCGGTCCCGCCCGCCTCGGCCGGATGCGGCGGCACCTCACGGAGCGGCGCGAGAGCCTGCCGCTGTTCGACACGCCGCGATTCGTCGCCGGTCTCGAGGCGGCCTACGTGGCGATGGTCGAACGCTGGCGCGCCGGCCTGCCGCCGGATCGCATCGACATCTGACATATCGCTCCGGGATTGCCGGTTCATCGGACCGTCCCGAGGTTGCGGCCCGGCACGCCGACGCCCGTTCGGGCCTGCCGCGGCGTCGAAGGCTTCGACAGGTCGAACCTTGCCGAGCCCGATATGGGAGCGTCGCGGTCGATCCTCGGCCCGCGGGGCGAGGCGGGACGCAACCGATTGCAATCTGGAATTGCATGATGGCAGGATATTAACAAAAAGTTGTCTTCTTCCAGTTCTCCACCTATGCTCGACCTCGCGTGTCCGGCCCATATTTCGGGCGGACCATCGGGGGGAACGGGGCATGACGAGACGAGAGCGGCTCCGCCGCGGGACGATCGCCGTGGTGGCGGCGGCGTCCCTGCTTTCGGCCTGCGTGACGAGTGGCGCGGGCCTTTCGGCGGACGAGCAGCAGTTGCGGCAGACGGAGCGCATCCGGCTCGCCCAAGGCGTGGTGGGCGGCGCGGTGCTCGGCGCCGCCGCGGGAGCCCTCCTCGCCGCCGCCCTCGGCGGAGACGACCGCCAGATCGCGCATGGTGCGATCGCCGGGGCTGCGGTCGGCGGTGTCGCCGGAGCGGCCGACGCCGGCAACGTCAACGCACATGCCCGCGCGCAATACGAACAACAGCAGAGTCTCGAGAACCAGATCGCGGCGGCCGACCGGAACATCGCCGAGTATCGCAAGGTCACCGACGCCGCCCGGCGCATCGCGGCCAGCGAACGCGCGTCGATCGCCCGCCTCAACGGCGAGTTCGCCCGCGGCGAGGTGACGGCGGCGCAGTATCGGGCCGAGCTGGTCAACGCCCGCGGCAACCTCGCGGCGCTCACCAGCCAGATCCGCAACGCCGAGCAGGACATCGCCGATCTCGACCAGTCGGGTGCGAGCGGCCATCCGGCGGGTGCGAGCCGAAAGGCCCGATTGGTCGAGGAGAAGACCCGGCTCGAGCAGGAGCGCGCGACGCTCGAAAGGATCTACCTCGGCGTGCCGTCGCAGGTCGGACGCTACAGCTGAGCGGCGCCGGAAGACATCCGGCAGGAGAATGCGCCATGACCAGACCGCCTCTCGGGACCGTCGGCCTCGTCGTCGCCGCGGCGATGCTCGCCGGTTGCACCTGCACCGGCGACCCGAAGACCGACAGCTACGGCTGTGCACGGGCATCGAGCCGACGGCACCTACGAGTTCCGGACCATGCAGCTCGCGGCGATCGCGGACCGCCGCCGGCGCGAGGAAGCGGCGGCCGCCGGCGGGGCGAGCGAGGCCCGGCGCGAGCAGGTTCGCCTCAGGGAAATCGGGCAGCGGTGGAGCGGCGACGTCGCCGCCCAGCGCGCCGAACTCGCGAGGCTGCGTGACGAGCGCAGCCGGGTCGAGCGGAGGCTCGCCGAGCTTCGCAGGCAGGCCGCTCCCGGCAACGCCGAGGAGATCGCCCGGCTCGAGGCCGAGATCGCGACCATCCGAAGCGACATCCGGGCTCTGGAGAACCTTTGACCGTGCGCCCCGCCGTCCGGCTTCCGACAGGCGGCGTCTTGGCACTCTGGGCCGCGCTGGGGCTGATCGTCGCCGGGGCCGGTCTGCTGCTGCTGCCGGCCTGCGGCATCGTCGTCGCCGGCCACGCCTTCGGCTGGTGTGCGGACGACGGGCCGGCGCACGAACTCGCCCTGCTCGACCGCGACCTGCTCGCGCTCGCGGCCCGGCTGGACGATCGACGCGCCGCCTGCGGGCGACCTACCGAAGGCGCGGTCACTCCCGGAGCCGGCGGCGCGCCGCCAGCCGGCGGCATCGGCTTGGGGCGACCGGACGGCGGCGGCGGCGGGATCGTCGCCGGGGATGCGGACGGCGGCGAGGTGTCGGGAGACGGAGGAACCGCGGGCGAAGGCGGAACGGCGGAGGCCGGCACACCTGCCGATCCGCTCGATCCGGCTTCGCCCGGCGGCGGGGTCGAAGGCGAGGCCCCTTCCGCCTCCGCAGATCACGACGCCCTTCCGCCCGGGGGCGAAGACCCTGCCGCGGACGGGCCGGCCGGTTCCGGGGCGGGAGAGTCCCGACCGGACGGAGCGACCGGTCCGGAAAATGGCGGCTTGCCGCCTGCCGACGCCGGCGCCGCGCCTCCTGACGATGCGGCCGAGACGCCGGGAGAGGCGGATGCCGCGGGCGATCCGTCGCCGCGCCCCGACGCTCCCCCCGCTCCCGAAGACACCGCCGCGAACGAGCCCGTGGCCTGCCCGTCCGGGACGGCCGCGCACGGGGCCGGGCGGATCGTCCTCGCCCTCGACCGTTCCCGCTCGATGGCCCTGCCGGATGACGTCGACGACGGCGAGATCGACGCCATCGAGACGGCGATGGCTTCGGATGACGCCCTCGAAGCCTGGTCGGCGAAACGAACCTACGACGGACTGATCGCCGCCACCGGCCGCAAGCGCCTCGACGCGCTCAAGGAGGCGGTCGGCGCCGCGCTCGAAGGGCCGCTGGCGCCGGCCACGATCGGCCTCGTCACCTTCGCCGGTTGTTCGGGCGTGCTGAGCAGCGGCCCCTATCCGCCCGACCGGCACGGCGCGCTGCGCGAGGCCGTCTCCGGTCTGCGCCCGGCACCGGCGACGCCGCTCGCGGAGGCGATCGACGCGGCGGTCGCCTCGGCGAGCGGGATCGGCGCGAGCCGCGTCCTCTTGGTCAGCGACGGCCGGGACACCTGCGGCGGCGACCCCTGCGCTGCGGCACGGCGGGCCGCGGCGGCGGGGATCGCTCTCGACGTCGTCGCCATCGGCAATCCGGCGGCGCTCGCCTGCGTCGCCGAGGCGGGCGGGGGAACGCTGTCGACGCGGCGGGCGGACCTTTCGCTGGAGGCGGCGATCGGCGACGCGGTGGCCGACATCGGGAGGGAGGGCTCATGCGAGAATTGATCATCGGCGTGGTCGCGGCGATCTCGACGCTCGCCGGCGCGGCGACCATCACGGCTCCGGCGCGGGCGCAGGAGGTGGGGAGCGCCGTCAACACGCTCAACCTGCGCTACTGCCTGGCGTTGCCGCCGGCCGAGCGCCGGCTCGCCGCCGCGCTTTCGGTGTTCGCGGAGGACCGGCGAAGGGCGGCCGTCGGATACGGCGGCAGCACCACCGACATCATGCTGCTGTGCAGCCGCTCGATCGACGACAACGTCTGCACCGAGGACTACATGCGGCTCGCGATGGCGATCTACGAGGAGTCCTGGCGGCTGCCGCCGATGACCGGGGCCGGGATCGCCTGCGGCGTCGCCGGTGTCGCGGCGGCACGGCTGCTCGCCGACGCCGGCTGGCTGGCGTCGCTGACGGCGGGCGCCGGTGCGGCCACGGCCTGCGAACTGGCGATGCCGGCCCTCGGCG
>CALCDT010000374.1 GCA_937900425.1 uncultured Alphaproteobacteria bacterium
GCCGGGCGCGGAGCGGCGGCGCTTCTGGGAGAGCTTCGCCGACCGTGCCTTCGGCCCGGCGCCGGCGCCGGCCGACGAGGCCGACCTGCTCGCTTCGGCGGCCTCGATCGCCGCCTCGCCCGAGCCGCGCGGTCGGGTGATCCTGGTCGGCGCCGGCCCGGGCGACGCCGAGTTGCTGACGCTCAAAGCCGTGCGGGCGCTGCAGTCGGCCGACGTCATCCTGTTCGACGACCTCGTTTCCGACGAGGTTCTGGAACTCGCGCGGCGCGAGGCCAAGCGGATGATGGTCGGCAAGCGCGGCGGCCGGGCGAGCTGCCGGCAGGAGGACATCAACGAGCTGATGGTCTCCCTCGCCCGTCAGGGCCGGCGCGTCGTCCGCCTCAAGGCCGGCGATCCGATGGTGTTCGGCCGGGCCGGCGAGGAGATCGAGCGGCTGCGGCGCGAGGGCATCGCCGTCGAGGTCGTGCCCGGCATCAGCGCCGGCATCGCCCTCGCCTCGGCGCTCGGCGTCTCCCTCACCCACCGCGACTGCGCCCATTCGCTGCGCTTCGTCACCGGCCACGCCCGCGACGGTGCCTTCGACCAGAGCCTCGACTGGGCCGGCCTCGCCGACCCGCAGACCACCCTCGTCGTCTACATGGGCGGGCGCACCGCCCCCGACCTCGCCCGGCGTCTGATCGCCGAGGGACGCGAGCCGGCGACACCCGTGGTGCTCGGCTACGCCATCGGCCGCGCCGACCAGCGCCTCGTGCCGGCGCGGCTGTCGGACCTTCTCGTCCCCGGCCTCGTCACGTCCGGCCCGGCGGTCGTCATCGGCGTCGGCGCGGTCTTCGCGGCGGCCGGGGCGGCCTGCGCCGCAGAGCCGGCCGAACCTGCCGCCGACGCCGACACCGCGCGCACCTCCCTCGCGCCCGTCCGCCTCGCCGCCGCCCGGGGGTGAGCGCGAATGCGACGCTCCCGGCGCGTGCCGCATGCCGGGTGCGACCTGGAAAAAGTCGCGAGGGCGCCGCGGGGCGCCGGTCCCGACCGCCAGACCGGCGTATGTTCGTATCGACCTCACTCCGCCCTCACCCTGAGGAGGCCCTGAAAGGGCCGTCTCGAAGGGCGGGGGCGGCCTCGTCCTTCGAGACAGCCGCGGACGCGGCTTCCTCAGATGAGGCCGGGCGAGTTCTGCCATGGGGGCTCGGAGATCATCCCGTCCAGCGTCGGCGCAGCCTCGCGGCCAGGGCGGCCAGCCGCGCCTTCCACTGCCCCCTCCGATCCCCCGGCTCCGACCCCGCCGCCACGCCGCCCGTCTTCGGCCGGTCGTGCGGCACGTGCGGGGTCTTCGCCCAGTAGTGCGGCCGGGCGATGACCTGGAAAATCGCCAGCCAGGCGGCGAGCGAGACCAGCAGCCAGTAGGCCGGCATCAATGGGATGTGGTTGGCGAGGGCGAAGCGGCGGCGCAGCGCCAGCGCCCGCCCGGCCAGCCACAGCGTCGCGCCGTAGCCGAAGGCCATGTCGAGCAGGGCGGTGGCGAGGACGAGGTCGGTGAGAAAATGCTCTCCGAGCCGGATCGGGACGACGTCGGCGGCGTGGAGGCCGACCAGCACCAGGCCGACCGGATGGGCGAGCGAGGACAGCAGGATGCCGCCGAGATAGAGCTGGATCGCGAGGAAGCCGGGAAGGCCGACGTCGGCGAGCAGCCGGTGCGGCCGGCGCATGTGGACGAGCCAGGTGACGAGCCAGCCCTTGATCCAGCGGGTGCGCTGGCGCCGCCAGTCGCGCAGGCCGCGCGGCGCCTCCTCGAGCGTCACCGAATCAAGCGTCGCCGAGCGCCAGCCGCAGCGGGCGAGCCGGATGCCGAGATCGGCGTCCTCGGTGACGTTCCAGGGGTCCCATCCACCGGCGCTCTCGATCGCTATTCTTTTGAAATGGTTCGATGTTCCCCCGAGCGGCAGTGGCAGGCGGCGGTCGGCGAGGAAGGGCAGCAGGCCGTCGAACAGCGCGGCATATTCGATGGCGAACTGGGCCTGCAGCAGCGTCTCGACCCGGTCGACGACGAGGCGGGCCTGGACGCAGCCGAGGTCCGGCGGCCCCTCGTCGAAGGCGGCCGCGGCCTTGAGCAGCTGGTCCGGCGCCGGCCGGTCCTCGGCGTCGAAGACGGCGACGAGGTCGCCGCGGCAGAAGGCGAGGGCGTAGGCGAGCGCACGCGGCTTGGTCCGCGGCTCCCCCGGCGGCACGACGATCATCTCGAAGCCGCCCTGCCCGGCGATCGCCGCGTCGATCGCCCGCCGCGTCGCGACGTCCTTCTCCTCGACCACCAGCTTCACGTCGAGCCGGTCGGCGGGATAGCGCAGGCGGCGAAGCTCGGCGACCAGCCCCGGGATCATCGCTGCCTCGTCGTAGAGCGCGACGAGGACGCTGTAGGCGGGCAGCCGCTTCGGCGGCACGGGCGGAGTCGGCCGCCGCCAGCGCAGGGAAAAGGCGGCCATGGCACGCAGCAGCCCGACGCCGAGGAAGCCGATCATCGCGGCGACGAGGCCGACGTCGATCGTCACCGCCGGCCAGAGTGCGGTGATCACCGCTCCGGCGAGCAGCAGGCCGGCGAGGACGACCCGCCCGGTCCGCGAAGGCATCTGACGCGCCGAGAGTTCGGGAGACGCCCGGAACAGACCTTCGGTCGCCCGCTCCAGCGTCGGCCCGGCGAGAGCCTCGCGGAACAGCCGGCGCAGCGCGGCAGGCGCGGCGAGGACGACCTCCTCGCGCCGGGCGCGGTCGACGAAGAGGCGGTGAAGGTCGGCTTCGATCCGCCCGAGCGGCGGCGCCGCGATCACCACGCGCTCGCCCCCAGGATCGACGGCGAGCGCGATCGTCGCGCGGCGGGCGACGTCGACGCTGAGCCGCCCGGCGCCCTCGATCCGCCAGCCCGGCTCGTCGAGCGTCTCGTGGCGCAGGCCGTAGCGCCGTGCGATCAGGCGGTAGAGCGCGTCCGCTCCGGTCGTCGCGAGCCGCGACAGCTCATCGAGTCCGCCGCCCGTCGCCGCCACGGCGCGCAGGGCCTCGAGCGGCACCGGCCCGAGATCCCAGACCGCGAGGCGGCGAGCCCGGTCGGCCGCCATCAGGCGCAGCACCGGGGCGAGGTCGCCGCGACGGGCGGCGAGCCTGGCGGCGAGGCCGGCGTTCTCCGGCTCGAGGCCGAGGCCGATCACCAGACCGGGTCCGGGCGCCGTCTCCTCCAGCATCGCCAGCGCCACCGGCCCTTCCCAGCGCGGGGCGAGGCGGTCGAGCAGCGCGACGGTCGCGGCGTCGAGATGACCGAGGCCGAGTGCGTCGGCGATCGCAGCGAGCAGGCGCTCGTCGTCGAGAAGGCGGGTGCCGCGGAGGATGTCGAGGGTGCTACGGCCGGTCTCGGCGGCGAGCCTTTCGACGAAGGCGGCGACCCCGGGATCGATGCCGAGGTGGGTTGTCAGGACGCGAGTCTGGAAGGCGGTGGGTTCGGGGGCGAAGGGCGACGCGACCGGCATGAACGATCCGGGCCCGCTGCGGCCCACCTCCGGACGGAACCGGGCGGACGCGGGCCGCTGCGTCCGCGCCGGATCGTGGCGGGCAGCACCGTCCGATGGAGAACCGTCCGATGGGGAACCGTCCGGGACGATGGCGTTCGAGGCGAAGCTGCCCGGAGCAACGTCGTCGGGGACGGAGCCAACGGGGACATGGCCGTTGGGGACGACACCGTTCCGCGCGACAGGATCCGGAAGATCGCCCGGTGGCGCCGGGTCGCTCCCGCCACCGCCGCTCGTCTCGATCCGGCCCGACGGCGCGCCGGCCGCCCCGCCGGGTGGCGCGTGACCGTGCCGCCCGGGGCCGTACGGCGCCCGGTGATACGGCCTGCCCGGTTCGCGCCCCTCCGGCTCCCCGTCCATGCCCCGCCCCCCGAGGGGAACGCCTCGTCGACGACCGGCGCGGCAGGATCGGTCGGCGGGCCTTGCCTCGCCCGCCACCGTCCGAAACAATTGCCGATGAAATGCGCGCGCCCGGCCCTGCGGAAGACTTCCCGCAAAAAGTGTAGCGCCGTGAAGACAGGACTCGCAATGCGAATATCACATCTTTTCGCTGCCCTGCTGCTGGTCTGCGTCTGCGGGGCGAGCGAGGCCGCCCCCCGGTCCCCCGCCGGCGAGGCGCCGCCGCCGCGCTTCCTTGATCCGGGCCTGCAGCGCGCGGCCGAGGCGGCGGCGCCGGCCTCGATCCGCTTCGTCACCTCGGACGACTTTCCGCCGTTCAACTTCGTCGACGGCGGTGGCCACCTGATCGGCTACCACGTCGAACTCGCCCGGGCGCTCTGTGCCCGCGCCGACATCCCCTGCACCATCCAGGTTCGCCCCTTCGAGGACCTCGCCGCGGCGATCGCCGGCAACGAGGCCGACGCCGTCGTCGCCGGGCTCGACCCGGCCGCGGCGGGAGCCGAGGGCCTGCTGTTCACGCGGCCGTTCTTCCGCCTGCCCGCCCGCTTCGTCACCCGGACGAGCTTCACCGGCGACGCCCTGCCCGAAACGCTGGCGGGCTTCGCCGTCGGCGTCGTCACCGGCTCGGCGGAGGAGCCCTATCTCGCCCGCCACTTCCCGCAGAGCCGGGTGCAGCCCTTCGCCGATCTCGCCGGTGCGCTCGCCGCCCTCGAGGCCGGCACGGTGGAGGCGGTGTTCGCCGGCAGCCTGCCGCTCGCCTTCTGGCTCGCCGGACCCGGCGCCGCCGGCTGCTGCCGCTTCGCCGGTCCGGCCTACGCCGAGCCGCGCGCCTTCCGCGGCGCGCTCAGGATCGCGGTCGGCGGCGACGAGCCGGCACTGCGCGACTTCCTCGACGCCGGCCTCGCCCGGCTCGAGGCCGACGGCACCCTCGACGCCCTCTACCGCCGCTTCTTCCCGATCGGGCTCTACTGATGGCCGGTCCCGACCTCCTCGTCGATCGCGCCGCCGATCCGCTCGCCACCCTGCTGCTCGCCCACGGCGCCGGGGTGGCGATGGACGCGCCGGTGATGGCCGCCTACGCCTCGGCGCTCGCCGCGGCCGGGATCACGGTGCTGCGCTTCGAATTCGCCTACATGGCCGCGAGGCGCTCCGGCTCGCGACGGCCGCCGCCGCGAGCGGAGGCGCTGGTCGGGGAGTTCATGGGCGCCGTCGCGGTGGCGACGCCTCTCGCCGAGGGACCTCTGCTGGTCGGCGGCAAGTCGCTCGGCGGCCGGGTCGCGACGATGGTCGCCGGCGGGGTCGATATGGTCGGGGACGATATGGGCGCGCTCGATCCGGGCGAGGGCCGCTTGGAAGAGCCGGCCGGCGGCACCGCTCCTCGCCCCGTCGCGGGGGCGCTGGCCGATGCGATCGCCGGCGTCGTCGTCTTCGGCTACCCGCTGCATCCGCCGGGCAAGCCCGAGGCGCTCCGCCTCGCTCCGCTGACGGCCTGCCGCCGGCCGCTGCTGATCCTGCAGGGCGAGCGCGATCCGTTCGGAACGCCGGCGGAGTTCGCGACGGCGGGACTGCCGGCCTCGGTGCGGATCGTCGCCTTCGCCGACGGCGACCACGATCTCGCCCCGCGCCTGCGCAGCGGCCTCACCCACGACGGACATATCCGCACAGCCGCGACCGAGGCCGCGGCTCTCGCCCGCGGGCTCCGGATGGTCTGATTTGGGATGGTCTGAACCGGGCGAAGGGCGGAGAGCACCGACGAAAAAGGGCGGCCCGGCGGCCGCCCTTCAGCATCTCGATCGCTTCCTCGCCGCATCGGCGGTGGTCCGCCCATC
This sequence comes from uncultured Alphaproteobacteria bacterium, assembly GCA_937900425.1. Classification (GTDB taxonomy): domain Bacteria; phylum Pseudomonadota; class Alphaproteobacteria; order Rhizobiales; family Pleomorphomonadaceae; genus CALCDT01. The sequence continues at coordinate 5,774 of CALCDT010000374.1, forward strand.
CGCGGCGGCCGGCCCGCACGCCCCGGGTCTCCCTCGAGACCGCGTACCGCCCCTCAGCCGGCCTTGCGGCGGCGGTCGGCGGCGGGCTGGTAGGCGATGCGGGCGTGGTGGGTGCAATAGGGGATGCCCACTTCCGAGCGGCGGCCGCAGAAGAAGAAATCCTCCTTGCTCGGGTCGCCGATCGGCCATTTGCAGGTCTGCTCGGTGAGGGTCAGGATGGTGGCGCGCTCGAAGGTCAGCACCTCGGGCACCGGAGCCGGCCGGGCCTTGGGCGCCGCCTCGGGGGCGGCCTCCTCCTCGGCCTTGACGGCGACGTTGCCGATGGTGATCGGGCGGTTCGGGGCGGCGCTCTCGCGCGCCTTGCGCGGCCGGCTCGCCGCCTGCGGCTGGGGCTTGGCCCGGCCGGAGAGGCCGAGACGGTGCACCTTGCCGATCACGGCGTTGCGCGTCACGCCGCCGAGGTCGGCCGCGATCTGGCTGGCGCTGAGACCGTCGTTCCACAGGGTCGTCAGCCGCTCCACGCGCTCCTCGGTCCAGGACAGGTCTGTCACTTCCCGCATCTCCTGCTTCACCGGCGGAATCCGGTCCCGCGCACGGCCACGCCTGCGGCCGTGCCCTCCGGCGCCGCGGCCCGCGGCACCTGCGAAGGGATGTCGAATTGCGCCTCGTCAAAGGCATCGGCCACGATATGTCGTGGCAACTGGCCCTGACGCTACAATATCGGCCGACTCGGTGGCAACGCCGCCGGGGGCGACGTCCCGGCCTCTCTCCGGTTTTCCCCAATAATGTGGTGCGGCCGGATCGGTGGACAAGCCGTCGCTCCGGCCGCCTCACACGCAACGCGGGAAGGCGGGGCAGGTTCCGCCCCCTGCCCCGCCGCACCGTCCCCCGTCCGCCGGATCGGGCGGAATTCCGGGCGAAATCCGGCTGCTGCGACGCGGCGAGATTGACATCGCCCCGCGGGCGCATGGTATACGGGCGCGCGAGACGAGGCCGTGCCGCCGGGGACCGGGGGTGCGGCCTTGCAAGTTTTCCGCCCGCCCGCGACCGGCGGCGCGAGGCTTCGTCTCGATGTCGCGCACCCCCGCGCTTTCCCGTGACCTCACCGGTGCAGCCATGACCACGACGCCGACCGCCTCCCCGCTGTTCCCGACCTTCGCCCGGGCGGACGTCGCGTTCGAGCGAGGCGAGGGCGCCTGGCTCTACGACGACCGAGGCGACGCCTGGCTCGATTTCAGCTCCGGCATCGCCGTCAACGCCCTCGGCCACGCCCACCCGCATCTGGTCGCGGCGCTGAGCGAGCAGGCCGGCAAGCTGTGGCACACGTCGAACCTGTTCCAGATCCCCGGCCAGACCCGGCTCGGCGAACGGCTGGTCGCGGCGAGCTTCGCCGACCGCGTGTTCTTCTGCAACTCGGGCGCCGAGGCGCTCGAGGCGGCGATCAAGACCGCGCGGCGCTATCACTACGCCAAGGGCGCGCCGGAGCGCGTGCGCATCATCACCTTCGAGGGCGCCTTCCACGGCCGCACCCTGGCGACGCTGGCGGCCGGTGGCCAGGCCAAGTATCTGGAAGGCTTCGGCCCGAAGGTCGAGGGCTTCGACCAGGTGCCCTTCGGCGACCTCGCCGCGGTCAGGGCCGCGGTCGGGCCGCAGACGGCGGCGATCCTGGTCGAGCCGCTGCAGGGCGAGGGCGGCGTTCGGGTGCTGCCGCCGTCCTTCCTCAAGGCGCTGCGCGAGATCTGCGACGAGGCCGGCATCCTGCTGATCCTCGACGAGGTCCAGACCGGCATCGGTCGCACCGGCAAGCTGTTCGCCTACGAGTGGTCGGGGATCACCCCGGACATCCTCGCCTCGGCCAAGGGCCTCGGCGGCGGCTTCCCGGTCGGCGCCTGCCTCGCCACCGAGGAGGCCTCGGCGGCGATGACGCCCGGCACCCACGGCACCACCTTCGGCGGCAATCCGCTGGCGATGGCGGTCGGCAACGCCGTGCTCGACGTCGTGCTGGCGCCGGGCTTCCTCGACCACGTCCGCGACACCGGGCTGCTGTTCAAGCAGCGGCTCGCCGCGGTGGTCGACGCCCATCCGGACGTCTTGGAGGCGGTGCGCGGCGAGGGGCTGCTGGTCGGCCTCAAATGCGTGAAGCCGGTGGCGGAGGTTGCCGCGGCGCTGCGCGGCCAGCGCATGCTGGCGGTGCCCGCCGGCGACAACGTGCTGCGGCTGCTGCCGCCGCTCGTCATCGGCGAGGCCGAGATCGGCGAGGCGGTGTCCCGCCTCGACGCCGCGGCCGCGGCCATCACCGCCGTCGACGAAGGGAGGGCCGCCTCGTGACCCGTATCGCCACCGCCCCCCGCCATTTCCTCGATCTTTCCGACATCTCCTCCGGTGAGCTGAGGCGCATCCTCGACACCGCGAAGACGCTGAAGGGCCAGCGTGCCGGCGCCCGGCGCGGCGAGGGGCCGCTCGCCGGCAAGGTGCTCGCCATGGTGTTCGAGCAGCCCTCGACCCGCACGCGCATCTCCTTCGACGTCGGCATGCGCGAACTCGGCGGCGAGACGCTGATGCTGACCGGCGCCGAGATGCAGCTCGGCCGCGGCGAGACCATCGCCGACACCGCCCGCGTGCTGTCGCGCTACGTCGACGCCATCATGATCCGCATCCTCGACCAGGGTGCCCTCGCCGAACTCGCCGCCCACGCCAGCGTGCCGGTGATCAACGGGCTGACGCGGATGTCGCATCCCTGCCAGATCATGGCCGACGTCATGACCTTCGAGGAGCACCGCGGCCCGATCGCCGGAGCGAAGGTCGCCTGGGTCGGCGACGGCAACAACGTGCTCGCCTCCTGGGTCCACGCCGCCGCCCGCTTCGGCTTCGAATTGCGCATCGCGACGCCGCCGGAGCTGGCGCTGCGCGAGGGGCCGGTCGAATGGGCGCGCGCCAACGGCGCCACCGTCCACGTCGGCACCGACGCCTTCGCCGCGGTGGAAGGCGCCGACTGCGTCGTCACCGACTGCTGGGTGTCGATGGGCGACAAGGAGGCCGAGCGCCGCCACAACCTGCTGATGCCCTACCAGGTCAACGACCGGCTGATGGCCGAGGCGGCGAAGGATGCGATCTTCATGCATTGCCTGCCGGCCCACCGCGAGGAGGAGGTCACCGGCTCGGTGATGGACGGACCGCGGTCGGTGGTGTTCGACGAGGCCGAGAACCGCCTCCATGCCCAGAAGGGCGTGCTGGCCTGGTGCCTCGGCGCCGCCTGACGGCTGCTGGCCGCGCCGACGACGCGAGCGGCGATGTCGGCGCCGGCCGGCATGACTGCCATGCCGGCGGACGGCGGTTGCACCGGTTGCGCCGGAGGGCGGCCGTCGCCATATCGGCGCCACCACCCGACAAGAGGACGAGGGCCGATCGCCGCGCGCGGAACGGGGACGGGACGGCGGACGCCGCTCCCCCCTCCCCGCTCACGACTTGCACGCTGCGCCGCGGCCGACCGACCCTCGATGCCCGACGCCTGAGGAACAGACCCATGAACGAGATTCCGGCCATGCCCGCGGGCGGCGTCACCGCCGACAGCATCCTGCCGTTCGAGGTCGAGGCGCTCGACGTGCGCGGGCGCACCGTGCACCTCGGCCCGGCGCTCGACCGCATCCTCTCCCGTCACGACTATCCCGAGCCCGTCGCCCGCCTCGTCGGCGAGGCGGCGGCGCTGACGGTGCTGCTCGGCTCGGCGCTGAAGTTCGACGGCCGCTTCATCATGCAGACCCAGAGCGACGGGCCGGTGCGGATGCTGGTGGTCGATTTCGACACGCCCGACGGCCTGCGCGCCTGCGCCCGCTTCGACGCCGAAGAGGTCGCCACGGCCATCGCCGAAGGCCGCACCTCGCCGGCCGAACTGCTCGGCCACGGCCATCTCGCCATGACCGTCGACCAGGGCCCGGCGATGAGCCGCTACCAGGGCGTGGTGCCGCTCGACGGTTCCTCGCTCGAGGCCGCCGCGCACCAGTATTTCATGCAGTCGGAGCAGATCCCGACGCTCGTTCGCCTCGCCGTCGCCGAGGTGTTGAGCCGCGAGGCCGGCGCCCCGGCGCGCCACGCCTGGCGGGCCGGCGGCATGCTGGTGCAGTTCCTGCCCGAGAACGCCGACCGGGTCGTCGTCCGCGACCTCGACCCCGGCGACGCCCCGGACGACGCCGATTTCGATCCGGCCGACGACGACGACGCCTGGACCGAGGCCTCCTCGCTGGTCGCCACCGTCGAGGACCACGAACTGACCGACCCGGAGGTCTCCGCCGAGACGCTGCTCTACCGCCTGTTCCACGAGCGCGGCGTGCGCGTCTTCGACGCCGCCCCGGTGGTGGAGCGCTGCCGCTGCTCGCGCGAAAAGGTCACCGACATGCTGAAGAGCTTCACGGTCGACGACCGCCGCGACATGGTCAAGGACGGCAGGATCGAAGTGGTCTGCGAGTTCTGCTCGACGGCCTACGACTTCGACCCGCTGGCGCTGGAAGAGACCGAGGGCTGAGCGCGAGACCGCACCCCCTCGCCGCGACGGATATCCAGCCGCGGCCAGGGTGTGTCCTGTCGGTGGGCGTCGCCCGCCCCGGCTCACGCCCCCCGGGCGAACTGGTCGTCGAAGGCGTAGCCGGCGCCGCGGACGGTGCGGATCGGGTCCTTGGAATTGGGGCGGTTGATCGATTTCCTGAGCCGGCCGACGTGGACGTCGACGGTGCGCTCGTCGACGTAGACGTCGTGGCCCCAGACGCCGTCGAGCAGCTGCTCGCGGGCGAAGACCCGGCCCGGGCTCTGCATCAGGAATTCGAGCAGCTTGAATTCGGTCGGGCCGAGGTGGATCTCGCGGCCGGCGCGGCGGACGCGGTGGGTCTCGCGGTCGAGCTCGATGTCGCCGGCGACCAGCTGGCTGGAGAGGCTCTCGGGCTTGGCCCGGCGCAGGATCGCCTTGATGCGGGCGACCAGTTCGGCGACCGAGAAGGGCTTGGTCACGTAGTCGTCGGCGCCGGTGCCGAGGCCGCGGACGCGTTCCGATTCCTCGCCGCGGGCGGTGAGCATGATGATCGGCATCCGCTCGGTCTCGGGGCGCTGGCGCAGCCGGCGGCAGAGCTCGATGCCCGAGAGGCCCGGCAGCATCCAGTCGAGCAGCAGAAGGTCCGGCACCGTCTCGCGCAGCCGGATCTCGGCCTCGTCGCCGCGGGCGAGGGTCTCGACGTCGAAGCCCTCCGACTGGAGATTGTAGGCGAGCAGCAGGCTGACGGCTTCTTCGTCCTCGACGACAAGGATCCTGGGCATCGGCGGTCTTCTCGGGTCTGATCGGCCGGTCCGGCGTGCGGCGCCGGCGCGGGGCTGTCGTCCGCGCGCGGGTCCGGCGCGCGGTCACGCGGAGGGGTGGAAGCGTCCGCGGCGCGGGCGCTTCCGGGGTGCTTGACGGCCGCCGGCCTCAGCCGGGCATCGCCACGGGCTCGAGGCTGGTGGTGTCGGCCTTCGGGCGCTCGCTGTCGATCATCTCGCCGGTGAGCACGTAGTGGATCGTCTCGGCGATGTTGGTGGCGTGGTCGCCGATGCGCTCGATGTTCTTGGCGCAGAACAGTAGGTGCGTGCACTGGCCGATGTTGCGCGGGTCTTCCATCATGTAGGTCAGCAGGCCGCGGAACAGCGAGGTGTAGAGCGCGTCGATCTCGTCGTCGCGCTCGCGGACCTCGCGGGCGAGCTTCTCGTTCCGGTTGCCGTAGGCGTCGAGAACGCTGGAGAGCTGCTGCAGGGCGATCTCGGCGAGGTGGTCGACGCCGGTCATCAGCTGCTTGGAGGCGAGCTGGCCGTTGATGGCGATGACGCGCTTGCCGATGTTCTTGGCGAGGTCGCCGATGCGCTCGAGGTCGTTGGCCATGCGCATGAAGCCGACGATCTCGCGCAGGTCGACCGCCATCGGCTGGCGCTTGGCGATGACGAGGATCGCGGTCTCCTCGATCTCGCGCTGCAGGGCGTCGAGCCGGCGGTCGTCGCTGATGACGCGCTGGGCGAGGTTGAGGTCCATCCGGGTCAGCGCCTCGACGGAGGCGGCGACCTGGGTTTCGGCGAGGCCGCCCATTTCGGCGATGCGGCCGGCGAGCTGGCGCAGCTCGGCTTCGAAGGCGCTCATGGTGTGTTCGGGCATGGAAACTCTCCTCGGGAAGCGGACCGGGCGGGATCGGGCCGGATCAGCCGTAGCGGCCGGTGATGTAGTCCTGCGTACGCTTCTCGACCGGATTGGTGAACACCTGGTCCGTCGGCCCCTCCTCGACGAGATTGCCGAGATGGAAGAAGGCGGTGCGCTGGGAGACGCGCGCGGCCTGCTGCATCGAGTGGGTGACGATGACGATCGTGAAGTTGGTGCGGAGCTCGTCGATCAGCTCCTCGACCTTGGCGGTGGCGATCGGGTCGAGCGCCGAGCAGGGCTCGTCCATCAGGATGACGTCGGGGCTGACGGCGATGGTGCGGGCGATGCAGAGGCGCTGCTGCTGGCCGCCGGAGAGGCCCGTCCCCGGCTCGTGCAGCCGGTCCTTGACCTCGTTGAACAGCGAGGCCTTCTGCAGGCTCGAGACGACGATCTCCTCGAGGTCGGTCTTCGAGCGGGCGAGGCCGTGGATGCGCGGGCCGTAGGCGACGTTGTCGAAGATCGACTTCGGGAACGGGTTCGGCTTCTGGAACACCATGCCGACCCGGGCGCGCAGTT
>CALCDT010000375.1 GCA_937900425.1 uncultured Alphaproteobacteria bacterium
CCCCTCGGGCGTGTCGGCGATGCCGTCGCCCTGGTGGCCGAGGCGGTCGATGACGACCTCGTCACCGCTCATGCCGGTGCTCCGTCGCGGCGGGCACCGAGCAGGAACTCGCGGTTGCCGTCCCCGCCTTCGATCGGCGAGGGGACGAGCCCGAGGACGTGCCAGCCGTCGCGCCCGTCGAGCCAGCTGGCGATGCGCTCCGCCGCGGCGGTGGCGAGGCGGGCGTCGCGGCCGATGCCGCCGCTGCCGATGCCTTCGCGCCCCACCTCGAACTGAGGCTTGACCAGCACCACCGCCTCGGCCCGCGGCGTGCACAGCGGCAGCGCCGGCGGCAGCGCTAGGGTCAGCGAGATGAACGACACGTCGGCGACGAGGAAGCCCGGCGCGACGCCGATCTGCTCGGCCGTCAGGTCACGGGCGTTGAGCCCCTCGACCGAGACGACGCGCGGGTCGGCGGCGATGCGCGGGTGCAGCTGGCCGTGGCCGACGTCGATGGCGACGACGTGGGCGGCGCCGCGGGCGAGCAGCACCTCGGTGAAGCCGCCGGTCGAGGCGCCGAGGTCGAGGCAAAGCCGCCCGGACGGGTTGAGCCCGAAGGCGTCGAGGCCAGCGACGAGCTTCTCCGCCGCCCGTGACACCCACGCCGGTGCCGTTTCGGCGAGGCTGATCGTCTGGTCGGCGCCGACGGTCTGCGACGGCCGCCCGACCGGCTCTCCGTCGAGGCGCACGTGACCGCGCCTGATGAGATCCTGGGCCCGCGCCCGGCTGTCGGCGAGGCCGCGAGCGACCATCTCGACGTCGATCCGGCGCCGCTCGTCGCTGCGGCCGCTCACCCGAAGCAGCCGACGAAGCCGGCGGCGAGCGCGTCGAGGAACACCGCCTCGCCGTGCTCCGCCCACAGGAGCACCGTCAGCGTCAGCACCGCCGCGACGGCGAGGCTCGCCGGCAGGATCAGGCTACGGTCCGGGTGGTCGCTGGGCTCGCTCATGCGTCCAAAATAAAGTGGCCGGCGGCAGTTAGAAAGTATCAAAACAATCCGTTTCGCGCCTTCCCGCTTCCGCGGCGATCACGGCTCGGTCAGGCGTGCGGCGTCGAGGCGACGTCGGGGCTCGAGGTCAGCTGCCGCCCGACGGTGTGCTCGCGCAGGATGATGTAGATCCCCGAGGCGATGATGATCGCCGCGCCGATCACCGTCTTCAACGACGGCGTCTCGTCGAAGAACACGTAGCCGAACATCCCGCCGTAGACGATCAGCATGAATTCGAACGGCGCCACCACCGACGCCGGGGCGATCTGCAATGCCCGGTTGACGCACATCGCCGCCGTCATGGCGACGATGCCGAGCAGCGCCATCAGGCCGATGCCCGTGAGATCGATCGGCCGCCAGTCGACGGCGGCGAGGAGGCCGCCGACGACGACCGAGGCGAGCGCCTGGCCGGAGATCAGCACGATGCCGCTCGTCGCCGCGAGCAGCCGCGTCGTCAGCAGCAGCAGGGCGAAGGCGATGCTGCCGAACAGCGCCAGCGCCGTGCCGAGGCCGAGGCTCGTCGGCGTCGCGTCGAGGGCGATGACGACGCCGCAGAAGCCGACGAGCACCGCCGTCCAGCGCCGCCAGCCGATCTTCTCGCCGAGGATCAGCGGCGACAGCGCCGTCACGTAGAGCGGTCCGGCGAGATAGTAGGTCATCACCTCGGCGAGCGGCAGCTCGGCGACGGCGCCGTAGAAGGCGGCCGTCTCGATGGCGGCGAGGCCGGCGCGGGCGATCTGCATCCCCGGCCGCGGCGCCGGCCGGCGCGCCAGACGAACGGCGCCAGCACCAGCACGGTGGCGAGGCTGCGGATCAGGAGGAGCTGGCCGGCGGAGTTCGTCGCTACCAGCCACTTGCCGAGGGCGTCGTTGGCCGAGAACAGGAAGATGCCGAGGAGCATCAGGGCGATGCCGGTCGAGACGCCGGGCAGGGCCCGGCCGGCGGTAGTTGGGGAGGGCATGGGGGTCTCCGCGGCGCCGCGCCGGCGCCGCCATCGCGAAAGGATGTCCGTCAGGCACCGAGGAAGCCGAACGCGGCGGCGTCGAAGGCCGCCGGCTGCTCGATGTTGGAAAGGTGGGCGCAGTTCTCGATCACCTCGAGGCGGGCGCCGGGGATCGCCGCGGCGATCCCCGCACCCATCGCCGGCGGCGTCGCCGGGTCTTCGGCGCCGGCGACGACGAGGGTCGGCACTGCGATGCGGCCGAGGTCGCCGCGCTGGTCCATGTCGCGCACCGCGGCGCAGCAGCCGGCATAGCCGATCGGGTCGGTGGCGAGGATCATCGCCTTCACCCGCGCCACCGTCGCCATCTCGCGGGCGCGGAACGGCGGCGTGAACCAGCGCTCGATGATGCCGTCGGCGAGCGCCGCCATGCCCTGCGTCTTCACCGTGGCGATGCGGGCGTTCCACGTCTCCGCCGGCGGCATGTGCGCTGTGGTGTTGCACAGCGCCACCCGGCTCAGCCGGTGGCCGGCGTTGGCGGCAAGCCAGAGCCCGACCATCCCGCCCATGGAGAGGCCGCAGAACGCGGCCCGCTCGATAGCGAGTGCATCGAGGAGTTCGACCGCGTCGCGGCCGAGCCGCGCGATCGAATATTCCCCGGCCGGTACGCTGGAGCGGCCGTGGCCGCGGTTGTCGTAGCGGACGACGCGGAAGCGGGCGCGCGCCGCGGCGAGCTGCCCGTCCCACATCTCGAGGGCGGTGCCGAGCGAGTTCGACAGGACGAGTGCCGGCCGGCCGTCGTCGGCGTCCACCTCGTAGTGGATCTCGGCGCCGTCGGAGGCGGTGAAGCGCGGCATCGTTCCTCTCCCGTCGTCGGCGCCGTTCGGCGGCGCTCGTGGACAGCGTCTGCCTAGCTGCCGGAGGCCGGGGGAGGCAAGGGGCCTCGCCCCGTCCCCGGTCGGCGATCCTGTCGACGAATTTACGTTCGCGGGAGACTTTCGCCCGCTATAGTTGCAGCCTCATCGATAGGCCGGTCACCGCCGGCGCGACACCGCCGGGGAGGGGGATGAGCGTGACGACCATGGCGCGGCGTGCCGCGCCCGAACCGACGACGGTGACGCTGCCGGGCTCGCCGGACGACTACAGGATCAGCGTCACCACCTTCGGTGACGACTGGGCTTCGACGGTGACGAAGATCGAGTCCGTCAGCAAGAACGTGCCGCCCTATTCGAACTCGATCCAGGGCCTTCAGCGGGTGGTGTTCGAGAGTGGCATCGACAATACCGTCGCCGTCGTCGACGGCGCCCTGCCGCTCGAGATGGTCTATCTCGCCCAGGCGGCCTACGGCGCCAAGCCGGACGCGCCGATCTTCCACGACGCCTGGCCGCTCGCCTACGAGAACCAGACTGCCGTCGCCGCCATCGTCGCGCTGGCGACGGGCGAGGCCATCGGTCGCGGCTGGCACGCGGTCAGCGCCGCCGAGCTCGGCATCGCGCCGGCCGACTTCGGCCAGTACGGCAATCTGAAATATTCCTTCGTCGGCGGCCTCTATCAGGCGATCGACACCGACGACACCCTGCTCGGCGATCCCTCGGAGGCGAATGCCCTCGTCTTCTCCGGCGTCGTCGACGGTAAGATCACCCTCACGGTCGTCTTCACCGGCACCGACCAACTCGCCGACACCGCCGACTACGGCGACTTCGACGACCACTACAAGAAGTTCGCACCGCTCGTTGACGCTATCGCCGCCTATATCGACGATGCCGGAGTGAGCATCGAGCAGGTGCTCGTCTCCGGCCACAGCCTCGGCGCCGCGATGGTCCAGTACTTCATGGACGACTTCCGCGACGACGACCGCTTCCGTGCCTGGACGGCCGGCTCGCCCGGCGCCGACGATGAAACGGCGGTCGTCGCCGACCCGCGCACCACGAACTTCGTCGAGTGGGACGATCCCGTCACCTGGACGCCGTTCCTGTCGAACCCGGCCGTGCGGGCGCTGTTCCGCGAGCTCGTCGACGAGGAGTTCTCCGACTACCCCCTCGTCGCCGCGGTCATCGACGCGCTGCTCGACTCGCCGCTCGCCAAATACCGCAACGGCGACGACGTCGAGGTGAATGCCGGCCTCGACATCCCGCATCTCATCTCCGGCTACATCGACGCCGTCACCGCCTATATCGACGGTGGCGGCAGTGCCGTCGGCCAGCGTCTCGTCGTCGCCAACGACGAGGGCGGCGAGTCGATCTTCGCCCTCGACGCGAGGGGCCTCGACGGCTACGTCGGCACCGGCGGCGTCGATCATCTGCGCTACGGCGGCACCGACGACCTCGTCCTGCCCGATGCCGTCGAGATCGTGGAGATCGCCGGCCGCGCCGACATCACCATCACCGGCAACGCTCTCGACAACCACATCGTCGCCAATGCCGGCGGCAACCTGGTGCGGGCGCGGGCCGGTGACGACTTCGTCGTCGGCGGCAACGGCCGTGACACCCTGCTCGGGCAGAACGGCGACGACCGCCTGCGCGGCGGACGCGACGAGGACGAACTCCGCGGCGGTGCCGGCGACGACGTGCTGTTCGGCGGCGCCGGCGGCGATCGGCTGCTTGGCGGCGCCGGCGCCGATACCTTCGTCGTCGCCGATCCAGCGCATTCGCGCCGCGGCGCGGCCGACGAGATCGGCGACTTCTCGCGCCGCCAGGGCGATGTCATCGACCTCTCCCGGCTGGACGTCGACGGGCTCCGCTTCGTCGGCCGCGACGGCTTCTCCGGCGCCGGCGCCGAGATCCGCTACGTCGTCCGCGGCGGCGACGCCATGGTCCTCGCCGATCTCGACGGCGACGGCGGCGTCGATCTCGCCCTCCGGCTCGACGACGTCGCGCGGCTCGGGGCGGGCG
>CALCDT010000376.1 GCA_937900425.1 uncultured Alphaproteobacteria bacterium
GAGCCCGGACGTCCTCCTCGGCATCGGCTTCACCGACGACATCACCGTGCTACTCGGCGTTCTCGGCGCGATCCGCGGCCACATCACCGAGGACCACCGCGCCGCGGCCCGGACGGCGCTCGAGGACGAGCGCTGAGCGGCGAGCGGCCGGCTCACGGCCGCACCAGCACCTTTCCCGCGACCTCCCGCCGGGCGAGCGCCTCGAGCGCCGCCGGCACCCCGTCCAGCCCGACGACGCGGTCGACCCGGGGCGGCTTCAACGTGCCGTCGGCGATCCAGTCGAGCAGTCGCGCGACGGTGCCACGATAGGTCTCCGGCTCGCGCCGCACTATCTCGCCCCAGTGGATGCCGCGAACGTCGCAACCCTTCAGCAGCACGAGGTTCAGCGGGATCTTCGGGATGTCGCCGCCGGCGAAGCCGACGACGAGGAACCGGCCGCGCCATCCGGTCGCCCGCAGCGCCTCCTGAGCGAGGACGCCGCCGACGGGGTCGTAGACGACGTCGACGCCGGCGCCATCGGTCAGTGCCTTCAGCCGATCCTTGAGCGGCTCGCGCGAATAGTCGACGAGATGGTCGGCGCCGAGCGCCGCGGCGACGGCGAGCTTCTCGGCCGACGAGGCGCAGGCGATCACCGTGGCCCCGAGCCGCTTGCCGATCTCGACCGCCGCCTGGCCGACGCCGCCCGCGGCACCGAGGACGGCGAGAACCTCCCCGGCCTTCAGCTCGCCCCGGCCGCCGAGGGCGTAGAGCGTCGTGCCGTAGGTGACGACGAGCCCAGCCGCGGCATCGCAGGAGACGGAGTCCGGCAGTCGGGTGACGGTCGCCGCCGCCACCGCCACACGCTCGCGGCAGCAGCCCGAGCCGCGATAGGCGACGACCCGGTCGCCGATCGCGAGGCCCTCGACCTCCGGCCCGACGGCGCTGACGACGCCGGCCATCTCCGCTCCTGGCGAGAACGGCCGCTCCGGCTTCGTCTGGTAGCGGTCGACGATGATCAGCGTGTCGAGAAAGTTGAGCGCCGCATAGGCGACGTCGACGACGACCTCGCCGGGCCCCGCCTCCGGCTCGGCCAGTTCCTCCACGACGAGCGACGCGGGCGGGCCGGGCACGTGGCTGAGCAACGCTCTCACGGCTCCGCCTCCTGCTTGCCGACCGTCGTCATTGCAGGTGCTTCAGCATCATCCGGGCCAGAGCGAACGCGCGCTGCTCGAACAGCACCGGCACCTCGCAGACATAGGTCAGCGACTGCTCGCGCTCCTGATAGATGCGCGTGTCCCAGTCGAGCTTCGACTGCGCGTCCTCGATGGCGTCGGTCGCGGCGTTGGAGCCGTCCGAGTTCTGCCGCAGGGTGGCGATCTCCTTGCTCTGCTCGCGGATGCGGTCGGCCAGCGCCTGCTGGCGCTTCGAGTAGCGCTCGATGCCGGCCATCACCTTGGCGCGCTCGCTCTCGATGATCTCGAACACGCCGGAGAACAGCAGCGCCAGCCGCTCCGCCTTCTGCTCGCCCGCAGCCGTCGCAAAGTCGGCAATGAGGACTTCCGCCTCCTCCGTCGGCAGACGCCGCGACGCGAGCCGGTTGGCGAGGTCGCGGATCTCCCGGTCCTCGCGCCAGTCGCCCTGCGCCTCCGGGCCGCTCCACATCTGCGCGAGCGAGAGGTGCGGCATCTTGCGCTGGACGCACGGCCAGTCGCCGGCTGTCGACGCGGCCATCGCCGGCGCACCGACGGCGGCCGCAGCCACGAAGCCGAGCGCCGCCGCGACCCGGCGGAGCACCACCATCCTCATTCCGTCTCCTCCCGTCGTGTTGTCTCGCGATCGGCGTCGCGCGCCCGCCTCACCCCGTCGCCGTCGGTCCCTGCCGGCGGGCGAGCACGCCGCGCGAGGGATCGTAGGCCAGGATGGCCGCGCCGAGAAAGACGACCGTGGTGCCGGTCACCACCGCCAGCGCCGTCCAGTTCACCTGACAATAGAGCGCGAAGCGGATCAGGTCGACGCAATAGGAGAACGGATTGAAGCGGCAGATCTGCCAAAGCAGCGGACTCGCCTCGCGGACCCGCCACAGCGGATAGAGTGCCGACGAGGCGAAGAACATTGGGAAGATGACGAAGTTCATCACGCCGGCGAAGTTCTCCAGCTGACGGATGAGCGAGGACAGTAGCAGCCCGAGCGCTCCGAGCATCATTCCCGTCAGCAGCAGCGCCGGCAGCACCGTGACGTAGCCGAGCCAGGGCGGCCTGATGTCCCAGAACCACGCGACCGCGAGGAAGGCGTAGACTTGGAATAGCGACACGACGACGCCGGCGACGAGCTTCGAGGTGAGCAGGTACCAGCGCGGAAACGGCGAGACGAGCAGCGTCCGCATCGTGCCCGTCTCGCGATCGTGCACCATCGACAGCGACGACTGCATCCCGTTGAAGAGCTGGATCATCGCGACGAGGCCGGGCGTCACGTAGACCTCGTAGAGGACGTAGGTGACGTAGGGCGGCTCGATCGAGACGCCGAGAACGGCGCGGAAGCCGGCGGCGAAGATGAACAGCCAGACGAGCGGCCTCACCAGCGCCGAGAGGAACCGCTCCTTCTGGTGGATGTAACGCAGCGCCTCGCGGCCGACGATGCCGCCGAGGGCGATGAGATGACCGCCGAGCGACAGGCGTCCGGCGAGCGCCTCGACGGAGGGACGGCCGGACGCACTCACGCCGGGACCTCCCGCCGGGTCGGAGTGGTGAGCGCGACGAAGGCCGCGGTGAGGTCCTCGGCTCCGCTCGCGGCGACGATCTCGCGGGCACTGCCGGTGGCGAGGATGCGACCGCGGTCGAGGACGATGACGGCGTCGTCCGCCTCGATCTCGTCGATCAGGTGCGTCGCCCAGAGCACGCCGACCCCTTCGTCCCGCACCAGCGCGCGGACCTCGTCGACGATCGCCCGCCGGGCGTCGACGTCGAGACCGACGGTCGCCTCGTCGAGCAGCAGGAGCCGCGGCCCGTGCAGCATCGCCCGGGCGATCTCGACCCGCCGCATCTGGCCGCCGGAGAGGGTTCGCACCTTGTCGCGAGCACGGTCGGCGAGGCCGACCCGGGCGAGCAGTGTCGCGGCGCGGACACGCGCCTCGCGGCGGCCGATGCCGTGCAGCGCCGCGTGATAGGTGAGGTTCTGGAGGAGGGTGAGGTCGCCGTCGATGGCGCGGCTCTGGAAGACGACGCCGAGGCGGGCGAGGGCCGGCTTCGGCGCGCGGCGAACGTCGAAGCCGCAGACGCGGATGGCGCCGGAGACGTTGGAGTAGAGGCGGGTGACGAGATTGAACAGCGTCGTCTTGCCGGCGCCGTTGGGGCCGAGCAGCGCCACGAACCTGCCGCGCGGCACCGTCAGCGACACGCCGTCGAGCGCCCGGCGGGCGCCGAAACTGTGGCTGACGCCGACGATCTCGAGCGCCGGCGCTGCAGGATCCTCGAGAATCACGATCTGGTGGTCTCCGCGGCACATCCCCAGGCGATCCGGCCCGGCCACGCTAGCCGAGCCGACGGCGGCCGTCACGCCCGCCGTCGGCTGGAGATGGACCCGCTCGGAATCGCTGCGATCCGGGCGGGACGATGCTCGATCTCGCGATGCCGGAGCGGCCGGCCGCGCGTCAGTTCGGCGAGACGACGACGCCCCACGGCAGGCCACCGACGGGCACCGACTTGATGACCTCGAAGGTCTCCATGTCGATCACCGACACGTCGTTCGAGTTGCCGTTGGTGGCGAAGCCGAGCTTGCCGTCGGGCGTGAAGGCGAGCTGCCAGACGCGCTGGCCGACGAGCAGATATTTCTCGACCTTCTTCGAGGCGACGTCGACGACCGCCACGCGGTTCGACGGGCCGAGGGCGACGAGCGCCTTCTTGCCGTCCTTGGAGATGCGCACGCCGACCGGCTGGATCGCCTCCTTCGGCACGCCCTGGATCTCGAAACTGATCTTCTCGGTGATCTGCCGGCTGTCCATGTCGATCACCGACACGGTGCCGCCGATCTCCGCCGACACCCACAGCTCCTTGCCGTCGGGGGTGAACTCGGCGAAGCGCGGGCGCGCATCGACCAGCACGTTCTCGACGATCTCGTGCGTCCCCGTGTCGATGATGTGCGCCATGTTCGTCGTCTCGGAGGTGTTGACGACGAACTTGCCGTCGGGGCTGACGCCCATGCCCTCCGGCTCGACGCCCACCGGGATCTCGGCCACGACCTTCTTCGTCTCGACGTCGACGACGGTGACGAGAGCGTCGTCCTCGTTGGCGATGTAGAGCAGCTTGCCGTCCGGGGCGAGCACGAACAGCTCCGGATCCGGGCCCGACGGCAGGTCGTAGAGCAGTTCCATCGTCTTCGCGTCGTAGACCTGCACCGTGTCGTCGTCGCTGGTGCAGACGTAGAGGCGCGTGCCGTCGTGGGAGATGGTGATGCCACGCGGCCGGTTGCCGACTTCGACCGTCTTGATGACCTCCAGCGTGTCCGTATCGATCAGCGTGACGGTGTTGTCCTTCTCGTTCGACACGTAGGCGGTGTAGGCCGACGCCCCGGAGGACAGCGCCGTTGTGGCAGCAAGGCCGAGGGCGAGGGCGAGCGGTCTCACACGAAGCGGCATCTGGATTTCCTCCCTGGGTTTCGTCTGAAGCGGGTTCGGCGCGGGATGCTGGCGGCCTCAGCCGCCGAAGCGGCAGGTCGTCTCGGGCCGGTCGACGCCGAGCGTGTCGAGCTCGCTCGCCTGATGCAGGTAGCCCTCCTGCGGCGAGATCGTGACCGGCATCTTCTCGGTGCCGAGGATGATCGGCTGGCGTAGCTGGCCGTCCCAGTCGCGGAAGGTCAGCGCCTGACCCTTGAAGGCCGCGAGGCCGAACTCGGGGCTGCGGATGTAATCGCGAATCGGCGCGAACTCCGTCGACTTCGTCCGCGTGGCGCCTTCGCCGATGGCACGGATGGCCATCCACACCTGGTAGTCGAGTGGCCACATCACCCGCTTCGCCTGCTTCTGGAAGCGGCTCTGCAGCTGGCTCGCGCCCCACTGCTCGTGGGCCGGATGCCAGCTCGTCGGGACGAGGCCGGCGGAGCCGGCGACGAGGGTCGGCTCCCAGGTGCGGTACGGCAGGTACTCGCCGAAGATCTCGCTCTCGTCGGCGACGACGACGACGTCGTGGTCGGTCGCGTCCTGGGTGAACACGGGAATCTGCTTCTGCACCTGGACGTGACCGGAATCGGTCCGGCGCGCCCCGCCGGTGTCCTCGTAGGTGCGCTCCTCGACGACCTTCGCGCCGAAGCGGGCCGCCGAGCGCTTGTAGGATTCGGCCAGCAGCTTGTCCTCCGGGTGGCTGCCGGAAATCAGCAGCCAGTCGCCCCAGCGCTTCCACATCAGGTACTGCGCCAGCGCGTCCGTCAGCATCGCCCGGGACGGAGCGGTGTGCAGGACGTTCGCCCGGCAGTTCTCGCCGCGCAGCGCGTCGTCCTCGGCCGCCGCGTTGAACAGGAGCACGTCCTTGCCGGCGGCGGCGTCGGCGAGCGCCACGACGGTCTCGGCCGGCGCGTCGACCACCACGAAGCCGACGCCCTGGCCGACGAGGTCCTCGAGCGCCTTCACGGCGTCGCCGCCGACCGGAACGTCCGCGACCACCAGCTCGAAGTCCTGCTTCATGAAGCGGCCTGTGGTGTCGTTGTCGCGGATCGCAAGCTCCGCGCCGGCGACACCGAGATCCTCCGGCGCGATGTCGAGGGCCGAAA
>CALCDT010000377.1 GCA_937900425.1 uncultured Alphaproteobacteria bacterium
TGAATCAGCGAATGCTCCCTACCGCTAGACCTAATCGAGTACGGACCCTAGCCGGGCATCAGCCCCGGCCGGTTGCTCGGGAACCGCGCGATCACGGCGGGATCGAGGTTGAGGTGCTGGGCGACCAGCGCCGCCGGCGTATGGGTCAGCCAGTCGGACAGGCTGACCTCCTGGTACTCGGGCGTGCGGAACACCGCGACGAGGACGAGATCCGTGGTCCCGGTGTTCTCGATGTAGTGACCCTGGCTCTTCGGCACGTAGCCGATGTCGCCGGGATGGAAATCGAGCGTCTGTGCTCGCGGCCCGGCGTTGAACACCGTCATCCGGCCCTGCCCTTCGAGATAATACTGCCACTCGTCGGCATTCGGGTGCCAGTGCATCTCGCGCAGCGCGCCCGGCGCGATCCGCTCGATGACGCCGGCGACCGTGGTCGAGACCTTGAACGACTTGCTGTCGGCGAGGCGCAGGCTGCCCGAGGCGTTCTCCTTCACCGGCTTCTGCCCGGCGAGGCTGAAGGTGAACGGATTGGGCGGTTTGCCGCCGGAGGCGACCTCCGCTTGGTCGGCGGCGAGCGGTCCCGGCTCCTTGCCCTGGAAGATCCAGAGATCGTCGAGCGGGATCGGCTTGAAGGTCTCCGCCGGCACGCCGAAGTTCTTGGCGAGCACTTCCGGCGGCGTGTGCGGGAGCCAGTCGGTGACGAGCAGCGTGTTGAACTCGGACGCGGCGCCGTCGTCGAAGGCGATGAGGAACTCGCAGCCCTCCGGCCCGAGCCCCTGCAGCGAGTGCGGGAAGCCGGCCGGGAAGTACCAGAGGTCGCCCGGGCCGACGTCGTCGACATAGGCGCGGCCCTCGGCGTCGAGCACGGTGGCGCGGCAGCGGCCGTCGGTCATGAAGCCCCACTCGCCGGCGAGGTGCCAGTGCAGCTCGCGGATGCCGCCGGGGCCGAGCCGCATGTTGACGCCGGAGATGGTCGTCGAGATCGGGAAATCGGCCTGGGTGACCTGGCGGGCCCAGCCGCCGCCCTGAATGCGCCGGTGGGCGTTGTTGAACGACGACCAGAAGTTCGGCAGGTCGCCGACGTCGGTCGCCGGTGGGTTGGTCGCCGACGGGAAGGACCGGGCGAGATCGGGATCCTGCGGTCCCGGATCGCGCGACGCCTCCGGGCTGGCGTTGATGGGGCCCTCCGCCGGCCGGTCGGGGTTGCCGAAGGTGGCGGCATGGGTGGCACCGGCGGCGACGACGCCCCCGGCGGCGCCGAGCGCCAGGACGTTGCGACGCGACATGATGGACATCGGGCGGCTCCCTTGGCTTGACGGGTACGGGCTCTTGCTGCGGCCCTCAGCGGCCGGAGGACACCGCCGGACGGCCCGCTTCGAACAGGAACCAGGTGCGCCGCTCGGCCTCGTCGATCCAGTTCTCGAGCAGGCTCGTGGTGGCGACGTCGTCGTGCTCGTCGCAGAGGGCGTGGACGGTGCGCATCTCTGCCGCGAGATTGCGGTTGTCGGCGGCGAGCTCGGCCAGCATGTCGGACGGCGAGACGTAGTCGGCATCGTTGTCGGAAAGACGCTGCAGCCGGGCGATGTGGCCGATCGAGCGCAGCGTCGTGCCGCCGATCTTGCGGACCCGCTCGGCAATCGGATCGGTCATCGCGAAGATCTGGTCGCCCTGCTCGTCCAGCATCAGATGATAGTCTCGGAAGTGCGGACCCGAGACGTGCCAGTGGAAGTTCTTCGTCTTCAGATAGAGGGCGAAGACGTCCGCGAGCAGCGTCGTCAGTGCGGCACCGATGTCGCGCACGGCGTTGGTCGGAAAGTCGGTCGGCGTGGCGAGGGTGGGACGGACCGGCGCGGCGGGCTTGTCGGACATGAGCGTGCTCCTCGAGCATGGGGCGAGCGGGGGCGGCGCTTCTCTCGCCGTTCGTCGGACGAACCTACCGACCACCGCCGAGGCTCTGAATCATACGCAGGTTTTAGGCACACCTGCGGGACGTTTTATTTGGCAATGCGGCGGACGGGATCGAGAATACACGCCTCCTGCGCACATCCCTGTTCATATCGGCGTGCAACAGCGACTGTCGGATCATCGATGACGCTCGCCGGCACTGTCGGCTTCGCCGCAACATCCCGTCTTGCGAGATCGCCGGACGAATGCATCGAAGACCATGTCTCCTTGGAAACCAAAGACATACCTAGGTATAGGCGTGCGCTCTCGTGCGGAGGTCTACAATGACCGGCAGAGACACCGAGGCGACGGCGGCGGATAAGTCTGTTGGCGTTGGAGAACCACTTTGGCACTGGCGAAGGCGATCGAGGAGCGCCGGCGATTGCGCTCGCGTGCCGCGGATGACGGCTTCGGGGTGCTGATGCCGGTCGCCGCAGCGCTGCTGGCGCTGGCGATCTTCCTCTTCGACGCGATCAGCCAGCTCGGCATCGCCATCGCCGTCCTCTACGTCATCGTCATCCTGATGGCGGTGAGCTTCACCGAACCGCGCGGGCTGCTCCTCGTCGCGGCCGGTTGCGTGTTCCTGACCATCCTCGCCTTCGTCATCGAGCACGGTGACAACGGCGGCCCGCCGCTGCTGCGCTGCATCGTCAGCCTGCTCGCCATCGTCATCGCCACCGTCCTCGCCCACCGCAACCAGGTCTCGACGCAGGTGCTGCGGGCGAACGAGCGGCGCTACCGCAACATCTTCCAGTCGACCGGCGTGGCGATCTGGGAGGAGGACCTGCGCGAGGTGAAGCGCGCCCTCGACCGGCTGGTGGCGCAGGGCGTCGGCGACCTGCGCCGCCATCTGGAGCAGCATCCCGAGGTGCTGCACCGCTGCATCGCGCTCGTCCGCATCGTCGACGTCAACGACGCCGCCATCGATCTCGTCGGCGCCGGCGACGTGCCGGGCTTCCTCGCCGAGCTCGACCGGATCTTCGTCCCGGAGACGCAGGCCGCCTTCCGCGAGTTCATCCTCGCCTTCCACGAGGGGGCGACCCGCTACGCCCAGGAGACCGTCGTCCGCACCATCGCCGGCGAGCGGCGCTCGGTGCTGATG
>CALCDT010000378.1 GCA_937900425.1 uncultured Alphaproteobacteria bacterium
GGCCGAGCCCGTCGCCGGCGGCCGGCCGGCCCGCGCCGGCCATCGCCGCCCGCGCCTCGGCGAGGGCCGCGGCGAAGACCTCGGGGCTCACCCGCGAGGCCTCGACCAGCGCCTCGTTGCGGACGACGATCGGCGTGTCGGTGTCGCCATCGGCGGCGGCGACCGCGCCCATGGCGAGGTCGCCCGGGCCGGGCAGGGCGATGCGCCGGGCCGCGATGGTGGTGAGCGGGGCTGCGAGCACCCGCGCGACCTCGGCGGCGACGATCACGCCGCCGCGGGGCAGGGCGACGACGACGGGATCCCGGCCGACGTAGGAAAAGAGTGCGGCGGCGAGCCTGCGGGCGGCGTCGTGTCTGTCTTCGAAGGGCATGGTCCGCTCTCTGGCTCCGTCACCCGCTCATCCGGTCCTCCCCGGCGACGACGGGCGTCGGCAGGAGATCGTCGCGCGATGATGACAGCGCCGCGGCAAAGCTCCTTGACGCGGATCAAGCCGTGGCGAGCCGAACGCAGGGGGAGGGGCCGGGGCGAGAAGGAAGGGGCCGGGGGGATGGTAGGGGCCGGGGCGATGGAAGGGGGGGATGGAAGGGGGCGAAGGTTCGGGAGTGCCAGATCCGGCTCACCCGCCGGAAATTCGCCCCTGCTTGCGCTCGATCAAGGCGCCCGCCCGCCGGTCGTCGTACCGATCTGGTCGGGAGAGGCGACGGCCGGCAGGCCGCAAAGCCCGCTCGACCACAGCCGGAGGACGCCATGAAGATCGACCTGTTCACACCCGTGCTCACCTATCCCGATCCGACCTCGCCGGTGTTTCCCGGCCATGCCGCGGCGATCGCCCGTCGTCTCGACGCCACGCTGTCTGCCCTGGTGATCGACGTCGACATCCGGACACCGGCCAGCGCCTTCGGCGGCCTCTTCCTCGACGTGCCGCGGATGGTGGCGGAGGCGGAAGCCCGCAGCCGCGCCTGCGGCGAGGATCTGGAAGCGAGCGTCAGGGAGGCGGCCGCGAGCGCCGGCGTCGACGTCACCGTCGAGGCGGGGCGGTTCTTCCCCGAGGCGATGTGTACCGAGCCCGCCGTCCGCGCCCGCCTCCACGACATCTCCGCCATCGGCTGGCAGGCGCGCCAGGACCGGATCGGTGAACTCGCCGAGAGCCTGATCTTCGATTCCGGCCGGCCGGTGCTGCTGGTGCCCGACGCCACCGTGGTCGAGCGTCTCGGCCACGTGGCGATCGCCTGGGACGGCAGCCGCGCCGCGGCCCGCGCCCTCGCCGACGCCGCACCCTTCCTCGACCGGGCCGAGCGGGTCACGGTTCTGACGGCGCTCGGCGACAAGCCGCTCGACGCCTCCCTCGCCGAGGCGCTGGTCGCCCGGCTCGAAGCGAAGGGCATCGCGGCGGTCGCGGACGTCGCCGACGCCACCGAAGAGGGCATCGGCATCGCCCTGCAGCGCCGCGCCCTCGATCTCGGTGCCGGCCTGCTGGTCATGGGCGGCTACGGCCATTCGCGCCTGCGCGAATTCGCCCTCGGCGGCGCCACCCGCGACGTGCTGACCGACCTGCGCCTTCCGGTGCTGATGTCGCACTGAGCCGGCCCCGACGGTGCCCGTCGATCGCGAAAGAAGCCTGCGGGCGGCCGCTCGCGTCGTTCGGCCGGCCGCACGGGCTCAGGGCGTGCAGCGCACGCAGGTCCTGAACGAGGGATCGATCTCGAGCCGGCGGACCGCGGTCGGTTCGCCGCATTCGGTGCAATAGCCGAACGCGCCGTCCCGAAGTCGCGCCAGCGCGCGTTCGAGCGCGACCGCCCGCTCGCGGCGGCGGACGGCGAGGTTGCGGGCCATGGCTTGCTGCTGCATGGCGTCCATGCGCGACAGCCGGCCGACGCGCTGCTGGTCGAGTTCGACCGGGGCGCTGCTGTCCTCGTCCGCCGCGATCGCGCGCATCGTCTCGGCCAGTTCCTGCCGGATGCGCTGCTCGAAGGCGCGGATCACCTCGGCGTCCTCGATGGTTTTCATGGGCATCCTTCCCGGACGGAATGGCGGGTCCGGAACGAGGGGCGGGCCGGACGCCCGCCCGCCGTGCCTCAGCGGAAGATGACGACCGGCACCTTGCAGGAGCGGATCATCTCGGTCGTCGTCGAGCCGATGAACAGGTTGCGCAGGCGCGAATGGCTGTAGGCGCCCATCGCCAGAAGATCGTAGCCTTCCTGTTCGATGATGGCGGTGATCACCTTGTCGGCCTGCCCCTGGACGAGAGCGACCTCGGGGGCGTAGCCGGCGGATTTCAGCAGGACCGCCGCGTCGTCGAGCTTCCTGCGGTTGTCCCGGCTGTCCTCTCCCGCCATCACCAGCTTGCAGCCGAGGCCGGCGAGGATCGGGCTGCGCGAGATCTGGTCGACGGTCTTCATCGCCATCGAGCCGCCGTCGTAGGCGATCAGCAGCTTGCTCACCGGTTTGTAGGTGCGCGAAGCGATGACGATCGCCTTGTGCGTCGAGCGGACGACCCGCTCCAGATTGGAGCCGAGGTGTCCCTTGGCGAAATCGGCGCCCTCGCCGCGCTTGCCGATGACGATGATGTCGGCTCCAGCCTCGAATTCGAGCACGGTCTCGACGAGATCGCCGTTGCGCAGCCTTGGTCTCCACGCTGCCGACGCCGGCGGCAGCGAGCCGCTCCCTGGCACCTTCGAGCAGCAGGCGGGAGCGTTTCTGCGCCACCTTCGCCTTCTGGGCGTCGAGTTCCGCCAGTTCCTCGAGAAGCGCGGTGCGGGCGCCGAGGCCGATGTTGCCGCTGAGGTTGACCGGTGCGGTGGAGAGATCGCGCCGGCCGAGGACGTGGAGGATTTCGACGCTGACGTCGATCTTGCCGGCGATCCAGGCGATGTGATCGCACACGCTTTCGGCATAGGTCGAGCCGTCGACAAGTCCGAGTATCTTCATGGGTCGATCCTCCCTCAGTGCCCCATCAGGCGTTCGAGTGCGCCGGGCTTGTCGTGGATCGCGAGCCGGTCGACGATGGTCTCGCTCGCTTCGTTCAGTCCGATGATCTCGACGTCCGCTCCTTCGCGGCGGAATTTCAGCACGATCATGTCGAGGGCGGCGACGCTGGAAATATCCCAGATGTGGGCCTGGCTGACGTCGATGGTCACTCTGGCGAGGGCCTCCTTGAAGTCGAAGGCCTTGTTGAAGTCGTCGGCGGAGGCGAAGAAGACCTGGCCCTGGACCGTGTAGGTGCGATGGGAGCCGTCGGCGGAGAGCGTCGAGACGACGCGGAAGATCTGCGAGATCTTCCAGGCGAAGAACACCGCCGACAGGAGCACGCCGATCAGGACGCCGATGGCGAGGTTGTGCGTGTAGACCACGCCGACCACAGTGGCGATCATCACCAGCGAGGACGAGCGCGGGTGGACGGCGAGGTTCTTGATCGAGGACCAGGAGAAGGTGCCGATCGACACCATGATCATGATGGCGACGAGGGCAGCCATCGGGATCCGGCTGACCAGATCGCCGAGCACCAGGATCATGAACAGCAGGAAGACGCCGGCGCAGAAGGTGGACAGACGTCCGCGCCCGCCCGACTTCACGTTGATGATCGACTGGCCGATCATGGCGCAGCCGGCCATGCCGCCGATGAAGCCGGTCGCGGTGTTGGCGACGCCCTGGCCGATGCACTCGCGGTTCTTGTCGCTCGGCGTGTCGGTCAGATCGTCGACGATCTGGGCCGTCATCAGCGATTCCAGCAGGCCGACGGCGGCGACGGCCACCGAATAGGGCAGGATGATCAGCAGCGTCTCGAGGGTGAAGGGGATCTGCGGGATCAGGAAGACCGGCAAGGTGGAGGGCAGTTCGCCCATGTCGCCGACGGTGCGGACGTCGAAGCCGAGGGCGATCGACAGCGCCGTCAGCACGATGATGCAGACGAGCGGCGAGGGCACGGCCTTGGTGAGATAGGGAAAGAGATAGATGATGCAGAGGCCGGCCGCGACCAGCAGGTAGGTCAGCAGCGGCACGTCGATCAGTTCGGGCAGCTGCGCCATGAAGATCAGGATGGCGAGGGCGTTGACGAAGCCGGTCATCACCGAGCGCGACACGAAGCGCATCAGATAGCCGAGCTTCGAGAGACCCGCGACGATTTGCAGAAGGCCGGCGAGAACGGTGGCCGCCAGCAGATACTGCAGGCCATGGTCGCGGACGAGCGTCACCATGAGCACGGCGGTCGCCGCCGTCGCGGCGGAAATCATGCCCGGCCTTCCGCCGACGAATGCGATCAGCACGGCGATGGAGAAGGAGGCGTAGAGGCCGATCTTCGGATCGACGCCGGCGATGATGGAAAAGGCGATGGCTTCGGGAATGAGGGCGAGCGCGACGACGAGGCCGGCGAGCACGTCGCCTTTGACGTTGCCGAACCACTCGCTCTTGAGGGTGCCGATGAAATCACGATGCAAGTGCATGGTCTCCGGGCCGGTGACGCCCGAAAGGACCGTCGAGCCGGCATGATGGGAAAGGGCCGTGGCGGGCCGGCGCGGATCGGCGCGCGGCGAGCGAGATGAAGGAAGGGGCGCGGGGCGACGAACGCCGCCGGGCGCGCGCGACGCGCGTGACGCGTGATCAGTCGATCGCTGTCATGAAGGGATCCACTCGGACTGCTCCTCGCGCTCCGGCACGAACGGCCGGAGGGTGCGCAGAGCCAGCTGGTTGCCGGGGGATAGGCGCCCGGAGAAGCCACCCGCGCCGCGGGTCCGATTGATCGCCGCTATATCGCGGCAAACGCCGACGGGATCAAGCAAGACATGAGCCAGAGCGGCTCTTTTCGATCCCGCAGCAAACCGGACGATCCCGGCCAAGGGCGGCGAAACGCCGGTTCCGCCGGCGTCGGGCGGCGGATCGCCGGAGCCGTGTGATCCGCAAGGGCGGGCGTTCCGGGCCGCTCGATGGGACGAATCGAGCGGCTGGCCGATCGGAACGGAGTCTCCGTCCACCGACCGAGGTCCTCGCGGACCGGCCGGGACTCCGATCGGGCGGAAAAGGCCTGATGCCGGCGCCGACGGCCGTGTCGCCGGCGCCGTAGCCAGATCGATGCTTCATGGCACCGTCATCGCGATCCGCCATGGTGCGGCGATCCGAAGACGACTGTCAGCCTCGATCGGGAGACGAACGGAATGCGATCCGCCATCCTTGCCGCAGCGATCCTGCTCATGGCCACCT
The DNA here is from genome assembly GCA_937900425.1 of uncultured Alphaproteobacteria bacterium. GTDB lineage: Bacteria > Pseudomonadota > Alphaproteobacteria > Rhizobiales > Pleomorphomonadaceae > CALCDT01. The sequence continues at coordinate 5,194 of CALCDT010000378.1, forward strand.
CGGCCGGGGCGGAGGACGACGACCATGTCGCGACCGTCGGGGACATCCGCCTGGTGCACGCCTGGGCCCGCGCGGCGGACGCCGGAATGTCGACCCTCGTCTTCGTCGACATCGACAACGACGGCCCGGCCGACCGATTGACGGCCGTGCGCTCCGACGAGGCGAGCGGGGCGCGCCTGGTCGGCATCACGCTCGTCGACGGCGAGGCCGGCGTCCGCGAGGTCGGGAACCTCGACGTCGGGCCCGGCGAGACGCCGCTCGATCCCGGCGGTCTGGCGATCGAACTGACCGGACTGACCCGGACCCTCGCCGAGGGCGACGAGACGGAGTTCGAACTCACCTTCGAAAAGGCCGGAACGGTCCACCTCCACGCCGACGTGCTGGCGGCCGAGGCGACGAGCCACCCCCACGCCGGACATCGACACTAGCCGTCATCGATCCGTCACGCCGGCGTCGCGCCAGCGTAATGCTGCGCCCCTAAGACGACGACGGCTCCGGTTCGCCCAAGCTACGATCCCGTCAGGAGGATTTCGATGATCCGTATCGCTTCCGTGCTGCTCGCCAGCGTCAGCTTCACCACCGCCGCGCTCGCCCAGGACGCCCTGCCGCAGGCCTCCGACAGCTACTTCACCGCCGCGCAGGCCGACCTCGCCAGGCGCCTCGAGACGCAGCCGATCACCGGCCAGGCGAAGAACATCATCATCATGGTGGCCGACGGCATGTCCGTCACGACCGTAACCGCGGCCCGTATCCTCGAGGGCCAGAAGCGTGGCGTCGATGGCGAGTCGAACGACCTCGCGATCGACACCTTCCCCTTCCTCGCGCTCGCCAAGACCTACAGCCATGACGGCCAGGTCTCCGACTCCGCGCCGACCGCCACCGCGATGGTCTCGGGCGTCAAGACCCGCAACGACGTCGTCGGCGTCAACCAGACGGTCGCCGTCGGCGATTGCGCGGCCGCCCTCGCCAACCCCGTCACCTCGATCTTCGAGCTCGCCGAGGCCGCCGGCAAGGCGACCGGCGTGATCTCCACCGCCCGCATCACCCATGCCACCCCGGCGGCGACCTACGCCCACACCCCGGTGCGCGACTGGGAGAGCGACAAGGAAGTTCCGGCCGAGGCCAAGGCCGCCGGCTGCAAGGACATCGCCGACCAACTCGTGAACTGGCCGCACGGCGACGGCTTCGAAGTCGCCCTCGGCGGCGGCCGCGCCTACTTCCTGCCGGCGGAAACCGCCGATCCCGAGGACGCCGAGAAGACCGGCCGCCGCACCGACGGCCGCGACCTCACGGCCGAGTGGACCGCGAAGTCGAACAACAACGTCTACGTCTTCGACAAGGCGGGCTTCGACGCCGTCGACGTCGCGTCGGGCGCCAAGGTGCTCGGCCTGTTCGAGATGAGCCACATGGAATACGAGGCCGACCGGGCGAAGGACGCCGCCGGCGAGCCGTCGCTGGCCGAGATGACCGCCATGGCTATCGACCGCCTGTCGCAGAACGGCGAAGGCTTCGTGCTGATGGTCGAGGGTGGCCGCGTCGACCACGCGCACCATGCTGGCAACGCCGCCCGCGCCCTTGAGGACGCGCTCGCCTTCGACGCCGCCGTCAAGGTCGCGCTGGAGAAGACCGGCCGCGAGGACACCCTGATCGTCGTCACCGCCGACCACAGCCACACCATGACGATGAACGGCTACCCGGTGCGCGGCAATCCGATCCTCGGCAAGGTCGTCAACGTCGACGGTGAACTCGAACTCGCCGGCGACGGCATGCCCTACACCACGCTGCAGTATGCCAACGGTCCGGGCGCCTACTTCCCGCCGGTGGCGAAGGGCGAGGACAAGACGAGCGCACAGCCGGCCGGCGTCCGCCCTGACCTTTCGGACGTCGACACCACCGTGGTCGATTACCTGCAGCCGGCCGCGATCCCGATGGCGTCGGAAACCCACGCCGGTGACGACGTCGCGGTCTACGCCTGGGGCCCCTACGCCCATCTCTTCCACGGCACCGTGGAACAGAACTACATCTACCACGTGATGAGCCACGCCTCCGGCCTCGGCAAGTGACGTCGGATCGTACCTGACGCAGACGCCGCCGCCCCTTCGACGGGGTGGCGGCGCGGTTCTTCGAGACCCCTTCCCATGATCTCTCGCCGCTCGCTCCTCCTCTCCACCGTCGCCGTCGCGGTGATGCCCGCGCCCGCCCGCGCCCGCCGGGAGATCTCCTTCGGCGACCTCTACGAGCGGCAGACGGTCTTCTCGGAACTCGCGGAAAGCCTCGACGGCCAGGCCGTGTCCATGGTCGGCTTCATGGCACCGCCGCTCAAGGCCGAGGCCACCTTCTTCGTGCTGACGCGGATGCCGCTGTCGGTCTGTCCGTTCTGCGAGACCGAGGCCGACTGGCCGAGCGACATCGTCGTGATCTACACCGACGAGCCGATCAGCGTCGTGCCTTTCAACTTTCCGATCCGGGTCGAGGGAACGCTGCAGCTCGGCACCACCAAGGATCCGGAGATGGGCTTCGTCAGCCGCGTTCGCATCGTCGACGCCGGGTTCGAGCGTGTCTGAGGGCGCCCGCCTGTCGGCCCACGGACTGTCGGCGTCGTTCCGCGACGAGGACGGTCGCCGGTTCGAGGTGCTCGACGCGGTCGATTTCGCCCCTGCGCCCGGCCGCTTCACCGTGATCACCGGAGCCTCGGGCTCGGGCAAGTCGACGCTCTTCAATCTCCTGTCCGGCCTGCTGCCGCCGCGCGCGGGCGAGGTCCGCTTCGACGGGCGCGGCATTTCCGCCCTCGGCGAAGGCGCCCGCGATCGCTGGCGGCGCGTCTCGCTCGGCCTCGTGTTTCAGAACTTCCATCTCCTCGACGAACTCGGCCCGGTCCAGAACGTGACGGTTCCGGCCCTGTTCGGGGCCTTCTCCGACCGGCGGTACCGGCCGCGGGCCGAAGCCCTGCTCGATCGGCTGGGGGTGCCGGGCGGGCGGCGGACGCTGCACGGCATGTCGCGCGGCGAGCGCCAGCGCGTCGCCGTGGCCCGGGCGCTGCTGTTCGATCCGCCCGTCGTCCTGGCGGACGAGCCGACGGCCAGCCTCGACGCCGTCTCCGGCGCCGGCGTTCTCGCCATCCTGCGCGATCTCGCCCGCGAGGGCCGTACGGTCGTCGTTGTCAGCCACGACCCCTCGGCGCTGTCGATGGCCGATACCGCCTTCCGGCTGGGTGCGGGAAAACTCGAGCCGATGGCGGAGACGGCGCCATGAACCCGTTGCCGATCGTGCGCGCCCTGTTCCGCCGCAACCGGGGAACCGTGCTGCTGTTCATGGGGCTCATCGCGCTGGCCGTCGGGCTCGGCGTCGCCATTTCGGCGCAGGAACGGGCGCTGCGCAAGGGAAGCGCCCGGGCCGCCGACCGCTTCGACCTGATCGTCGCCGCGCCCGGCAGCCAGACCGACGTTCTGCTCAACGTGGTCTATCTCCAGCCCTCGGCGATCGAGCTGGTCGATCCGACTATCCTCGCCGGGCTGCTCGCCGAGCCGAAGGCGAGCCTCGTCGCCCCCGTCGCCTTCGGCGACTCGGTCGACGGCTTTTCGGTGGTCGGTACCACGGCCGCCTTCGTCGAGCGGCTGGCCGGCCCGCTCGCCGAGGGACGGATCTTCCGCAACCGCTCGGAAGTGGTGATCGGCGCGGTCTCGCCGTTCCGGATCGGCGACCGCATGCGCCCGGTCCACGGCCACGGCGCGGCGGCGGAGGGCCCCCACGCCGCCGAACTCACCGTCGTCGGCCGCATGGCCCGCACCGGGACGCCCTGGGACGCGGCGATCGTCGCGCCGGTCGAGCACAACTGGGCGGTCCACGGCCTGCCGACCGGCCACCCGCCGGACAGCGAGGCGATCGGGCCGCCTTACGACCCCTCGCGGCTGCCGGGCGTACCGGCGGTGGTCGTCGTGCCCGACAGCGTCCCCTCCGCCTACGGCCTGCGCAACGCCTATCGGACGGCGGAGACGACCGCCTTCTTTCCGGCCGAGGTTCTGGTCCAGCTCTATGCGATCCTCGGCGATGTCCGCTCGGTGATGGACACCCTCGCGATCGCGACCCAGGTGCTGGTGATCGCCGCCATCCTCGCCGGGCTCATGGCCGTCACCGAGATCCAGCGCGAACGGTTCGCCGTCCTGCGCGCGCTCGGGGCGCCGCGGTCCTACATCTTCGCCGTCGTCTGGGTCGCCGTCACCGCGATGGTGACGGCCGGCGCCGCCGCGGGGCTGGCGGTCGGCTGGGCGGCCGCCGCGGTGCTGTCCCGGTTCATCGCCCGCGAGACCGGAATCGCCATGACCGCCTCGATTGGCTCCGGCGAGATCGGCCTCGCGCTGCTGCTCGTCGCCGTCGGCGGCGCGGTGGCCATGATCCCGGCGACGCTGGTGCTCCGCCAACCGGTCGCCGAGAGCCTGCGCGGCTGAACCTCGCCGCGCCATGTCCGGACGCCACACACGAGCGCCCGCGCGCAAGGCGCGTCGACCGACGCCGATGATGGCCTGCGGCCAAGCCATGGCCGTGAGCGAGGGGCGAAACGAGAAACTGGCGCACCCTGCCGCGCGAAGATGAGAACGACGTCTGCGCTATAGACCTCCTTTGAACCGGTTGGCCTCCGGCGGGCTTCGCCAGACCCGTCGATTGCGCCATGCGGTCGATCTGTCGCGAATGTCAGGATTTGCGCGACAGGAGCAACGCCAAAGCAGACGAGATCGCGCCGAACAGGCTTGTGCCGGTCCAGCCCCAGGCGACATAGGCCGCGCCTCCGATGCCCGCTCCGACCGCGCCTCCGGCGAGCATGGTCGCCATGAACACGGTGTTGAGCCGGCTGCGGGCAGTCGGATCGAGCGCATAGACGCGCGCCTGGTTGGCGACCTGCGAGGACTGCACCGCGAGGTCCATCACCAGAATGCCGACCACCAGGCCGACGATGGATCCCTGCCAAAGTCCGAAAATGAGGAAAGCGAGCAGCATCTGGGCCGCGCCGATCGACACCACCAGGGCCGGCCCGCGCTTGTCTGCAAAGCCCCCGGCGATCGGTGCGGCGAACGCGCCCGCGACGCCGACAAGTGCCAGCAGACCAACCGCCGTTCCACCGAGCTGATAGGGCGGCTCGGATAGTAACAGCGCCAGATTCGACCAGAAGCCTATGAAAGCCGCGAAGATCAGGAATTGCATCGCGACCGCATGCCGGAGCACGCGATGCGCTCGCACCAGGGTCCACAGGGAGCCGATCAGGCGCGGATAGCTCAGGTCGGTTGTCGGCGGGACGCGAGGCAGCCAGAACGCCAGCGCCGCGCCGATGGCGATCATCAGCGCCGCCGCGAACCAGAACACGAAAGGCCAGCCCCAAAAGTCCGCGATCGTGCCGCTAACCGTGCGGGCGAGCAGGATGCCGATCAGGATGGCGCCCGTCACTTTGCCGAGGATGCGGCCGCGCTCCGCGGGTGGGGCCAGATGCACGGCAAGCGGAACGATCTGTTGTGCCACGGTGGCGAACAGCCCAATGGCGAGGCTTGCCGCCGCGAGCCATATGAAGCTGGGTGAGACGGCTGCGCCGGTGAGCGCGACCACCAGAGCACCGATGGTGATGAGGATGAGGGACTTGCGTTCCAGCCGGTCTCCAAGGGGCGCGAGGAGCAGTACGCCGAAGGCGTTGCCGGCCTGTGTCACTACCGGCACGATGGCAGCGGCCCCGGCCGCCAGCCCGAAGTCGACGGTGAGATGGCCAAGGAACGCTTGGTTGTAATAGCTGTTGGCAACTGCCGCACCAGCTCCGACCGCCAGCAGGCGGATCAGCGCGGTCGACGGAAGCTCGGATCGGGCGTGTGTCTGCATGGGTGGCAGGACCACATATCGGTGCACCCGTGACAAACCATTTCTCTTGTCGATCGGTTTAGTTCATCTAAACTCGAAGCCATGACTTCCCCCGTTTCCTTCGGTGCTCTGCGCACGTTCGTCGAGGTCGGCCGGCAAGGCAGCATCAAGCGCGCCGCGCAGGAGTTGAACGTGACGCCGGGGGCCGTGAGCCAGCAGGTCAAGGTGCTGGAAGCACGCTTCGGCGTCCAACTCCTTGAACGTGGAAACCGCGAGGTGAAGCTGACGACGCAGGGTCTGCGCCTGTTCGGCAAGGTCGCGCCGAGCTTCGAGCAGATCGACGCGGCGGTGCAACTGTTTGAGAATCGCCGGCCACGACCGCATTCGCTGGTCGTCAGCACCACGCCATCCTTTGCCGCGTGCTGGCTTACGCCGCGCCTCGGCGGCTTTGCCGAATTGCATCCCGATATCGAGGTCCGGATCGAGACCTCGGCGCAGCTCGTAGACATGGCAAGCGGCATGGTGGACGTGGCGATACGGCACGGGCCTGGCAATTATCCTGGCCTCGATGCTGCCAGGCTGCTCACGCCCCGGCTCGTGGCGATTGCCAGCCCGGCGCACCTTCTCGATGATTCCTTGATCCATCCGGCCGATTGCCTGCGCTACCCACTTCTACAGGACCGCGACCGGGTCGACTGGCCGGCCTGGCTTGAAGCGCATGGCGTCAAGCCAGCCCGCAACGCGGCGAAGGGGCCGAGCTACGCCGACGACGCATTGCTGATCCAGGCCGTCATTGCCGGCCAAGGCCTCGCTATTGTGCGAGACATTTATGCTGCGCGCGACCTGGAGGCGGGGAGCATCGTGCTCGCGATCGACGCGCCCATCCCGACGAAGGCTGGATATTTCGTCGTTGTGCAGCCGGACAGGATGACCGTGCCGAAGATCGCGGCATTCCGCCGATGGATCATGCGCGAGGCCGATGCCGCATGAATCCCAATTGAAGGACAGTTGCCTTCCTGATCTCTTGCGACGTCGCAGAACAGAGGTTCTGCGGCAGCCGCAATGACCGCTACGGGCGCATTCCCGCCATACCAGGCCGCAACCTATCCTTGCGACAATCACTCGACCGATAGCGATTCAACCATTTTCGCCGCCGAACGCCGCTGTTGCTACGCTCGTTTGCGTGCGGACCGGCCGCTCCCAGATACAAGGACGTACGTTCGGCGGCCACAGCGTACTGCGGAGGGCAATCGGCGGTATTTGGCGCGCCGCGCCGGATGAAGATGAGAACTATGTCTACGCTATAGCCCTCTAA
>CALCDT010000379.1 GCA_937900425.1 uncultured Alphaproteobacteria bacterium
TCGCGGCCGCGCCGCTCGCTCCGAAGCGACCCGACCCCGCGCCCGAGCGGGCCGATCCCGCCCCGCAGCCGGTCGAGGCCGCGCCGCAGCGCCGCGACGCCGCGATGTCTCCGGTCGCAGCCGACAGCCTCGAAGTGCGGACCGTCCGCATCGCGCCGGTGCGCATCTCAGCCGCGCCCGAAAGCCCGCCGGCCGGCGCCGCCGACCCTCGCCTCGCCCGGATCCAGCGCGCGCTCGACCGCCTCGGCTTCGGCCCTCTGGTCGCCGACGGCCTGATGCACGAGGAGACGCGCGCGGCGATCGCCGATTTCGAGAGCTTCAGCGGCCTGCCGAGGACCGGCACGATCAACGAGGCGTTCCTGACGCAGCTCGTCGCCATGGGCGGCGTTTCGGCCGACGTCGCCGACTGAGGGACACCGCACCGGGTCCCACCCGACGGGCCGAAGCCGGTGCCAGGCCGTGTCACGACCGACGCACCTCGTCCCGTCCCGCCCGAGCAACCTCACGGCTCCGTCCATGCGCGTCACGTCGGAATTCTGGGTCACCGCCTACCTGCGTCGCCGCAACGACGCCGGCTTCTTCACCGCGGTGCTGCGGCGCGGTGCGGCGGAGGCCGGGGCGATCTTCGTCAAGGTCGCCCGGCTCGACGGCACCGCCGATCTCTACGCCCCCCTGCCCCAGGCGCTCTACGAGGACGACGAGGCGACGAGCGGCGGGCGGATGTTCGAGCGGGTGATGGAGCGCGCCGCGGAGAGCGACGTCGACGCCCGTCTCGTCCGCGAGCGTGGCTTCGACCCCGACTGCTGGCAGATCGAAAGCGAGAGCCGCGACGGCGGCCACGACCTCGACTTGCGGGGCGAGGAGGACCGACGCTCCTAGCGATCCGCTCGACTCTCGACGGGCGCACGCGAGGCCCTTCAAGGCCGGGCTCGGCCACCCTCGAGGGGCCCACGCTGCTGCGACGGCCACAGCCCCTGCACCGCACAACGAGGAAAGGCCCGGCCGGGGATGTCCCGGCCGGGCCTTTCGCCTTCACTCGGAGCCGCCCGATCGAGGTCAGGCGGCGACCTCTCGACCCGTCCCCTCCGGAGCGACCGGAAGCGGCGGAACGACGGTCACTTGGCGGAGGTGCGGCGGCGCTGCTGGCCGAGGCCCATCTTCTTGGCGAGCTCGGAGCGCGCCGCGGCGTAGCTCGGAGCGACCATCGGATAGTCCGGCGGCAGGTTCCACTTCTCGCGATACTCTTCCGGCGACATGTCGTAGTGCGTGCGCAGGTGACGCTTCAGCGACTTGAACTTCTTGCCGTCCTCGAGACAGATGATGTACTCGGGCGTCACCGACTTCTTCAGCGGAACCGCGGGCTTGGCCGGTTCCGGCTCGCTTTCGACCGGTCCGCCCTGCACCTTCGTCAGCGCGTTGACCACCTCGAAAATCAAGGACGACAGTTCCGAGGCCGGGACCGTGTTGTTGCTGACATAGGCGGCAACGATGTCGGCGGCCAACTCGATGACGGCTCCGTTTCCGTTCGCTTCGCTCATCTCGAATTCATTCCTCGTTTAAGAAACGTCTCTGAAGTGCGCTGGCCGGCGATCCGTAATTCGCGCCGGCGGACGGGCATTGGATCGACCCGGGCCGGAACTACGCATCTTCTGCAAGACACTTCTTCTCCGAACCCTCAGTTAGCGCCTTCTGCTTGATCTGGCAAGTCCTGCGGCTCCGTCACTTGGCGGAATATCTGGCAACAGGTGGATTTTCACTGGTCGATCGGCGCACTTCCTGCCGGAATCCGCGGATTCCCGAGGCTTCGTCGATGTTGTGGCCGCCGCAATAAAGGGCCTGGCGAAGCAAGACGGTGATCGGGGAGAAGCTGTTCTGCCGATTCGCGGCAACCTGCGCTCAGCGCAGACCTGATATGCGGCCTCTACATTAGTCGAATTGGAAGGACCGCAACCGACGGCGTCGCTCCGGCCGCCGGACAACCGGGACCCGCAGGCGGCCGCGCCGGCCGCCCGGGGAGCACCCGGCCCCGGCGGTGTCGCCGGGACGCGGCCTCAGCCTTCCGAGGCGGCGCCGGTGCCATGGCGGCGGGCGGCAAGATCGCGGGTATATTTGTCGATCGTCGTCGAGGGATCGGGCTCGTAGCCCGCGAGGCAGGCGGCACGGGCGAGCAGATGGGCCGAGATCGGCGCCGTCAGCATCAGGAAGATCACCGCCGCGCCGGCCCGCAGCGCCACAGAGAGGTCGGCCGAGGCGACCGCGACCGCGATCAGCACGAAGCCCGACCCGAGCGTGCCCGCCTTGCTGGCGGCGTGCATGCGCGTGTAGAGGTCCGGAAAGCGGAGGATGCCGAGGGCGCCGACGAGGGCGAACAGGCCGCCGGCCAGCAGCAGCAGGCCGGAGACGACGGCGAGAATGGACGCGATCATGAGCCCTGCTCCCGAGGATTGTCGGTGATCCCGCTCGCGCCGGGGCGGTCGCCGCCGCGGCCGCGCCTGATCACGAAGCGGGCGAAGGCGACGGTGGCGAGGAAGCCGACGAGGGCGAGCGCGATGGCGACGTCGAGGTAGAGATAGTAGCCGCTCGACAGGCCGATCGCGCCGATGAAGCCCATGCCGACGCCGACCAGGAGGTCGAGGCCGATGATCCGGTCCGGCAGCGTCGGGCCGAGCACGATGCGCACGACGATCAGCAGGAAGGCGATCGACAGCATCCACAGCGTCACCATGACGCAGAAGTCGAGAAAGTCGGCGGGGGTCATCGGAAAGCCTCGATGATCTTGGCCTCGAAGCCGTTGCGGATGTCGGTGATCACGGCCTCCGGGTCCGGCATGTCGATGCCGTGGACGTAGAGGTAGCGGCGGTCTTCCGAGACGTCGACCGACAGCGTGCCCGGCGTCAGGGTGATGAGATTGGCGAGCAGCGTGATCTCGAAATCGCGATCCACCGTCAGCGGGAAGGCGATGAAGCCCGGCTTCAGCCCCATGTCCCGACTGAGGACGACGCGGGCGACCCGAATGCCGGAAAGCAGCAGCTCCCAGAAGAACATCAGCGCCAGCGACAGGATCTTCCGGCCGCGGGTGAAGTAGCGCATCGTCCCGATCGGCTCGCGCACGATCGACAGCACGATGAAGCCGAGGACGAAGCCGAGCACGAGGTTCGGCAGCGTGAAGCTGTCGGTGATCGCCGTCCAGACGAGGGCGAAGAGGATGTTGGTCAGGTAGAGGACGTTCATGGCGTGCCTCCGTAGACGGCGCCGACATAGGCCGTGGGATCGAGCAGGCCGGCGGCCGCGAAGCTCGAGAGGACGTGGAGCGGCCCCGGCAGCACGCCGAGGAGCACCACCGCCGCGGTGAGGACGACGACCGGAACCAGCGTCGCCATCGCCGTGGCGGTACCGAGTGCGACCGGCGTGAAGGCCGCGGTGCCGTCCGGCGTGCCCTCGGGCCCGCCGCGCAGGAAGGCGTAGAGCCAGACCCGGCCGACCGCGAGGGTCTGCAGGAAGCCGCCGAGGAGGATGACGGCGGCGAGCCAGCCGCGTCCCGCCGCGAGCGACGCGTCGACCAGCATCAGCTTCGGCCAGAAGCCGGAGAAGGGCGGCAGACCGGCGACGGCGAGGCCGAGCACGAGGAACAGCACCGCGAGCAGCGGCCGGGCGGCGTAGAGCCCGCCGAGGGCGCGAAGGTCGAAGGCGCCGCCCGAGACCCGGGCGATCACCCCGGCGAGGAGATAGAGCGCCGCCATCACGATCATCGAATGGACCGCGTAGAAGATCGCGCCCGTCACCGCCGCCTCGCTCGTCACCGCGATTGCCACCAGCATCGAGCCGATGCCGGAGATGATGAGGAAGCCGAGCATGCGGCGCAGGTCGGACTGGGCGAGAGCGCCGAGGGCGCCGATCAGGATCGTCGCACCGGCGACGATCGCCGCGAGCCCCGCATAGGGCGCCGCCTGCACCGGCATCAGCAGCACGAGGACGCGCAGCAGAGCATAGACGCCGACCTTGGTGAGCAGGCCGGCGAACAGCGCCGACACGACGATCCGCGGCGTGTGATAGGACGCCGGCAGCCAGAAGTTAACCGGAAAGGCCGCGGCCTTCATGCCGAAGGCGAGGAAGAACAGGGCGGCGATCGGCAGCAGCGGCGTGTCGGGCGGCAGATCGCGGGTCGTCCGCGCGATGTCGGCCATGTTGAGCGTGCCGAGCAGGCCGTAGAGCAGGCCGGTCGCGATCAGGAACAGCGTCGTCGCCAGCAGGTTGAGCAGCGCGTATTTGACCGCGCCGTCGAGCTGGGCCTTCTCCGAGCCCATCACCAGCATGCCGAAGGACGAGATCAGCAGCACCTCGAACCAGACGTAGAGGTTGAAGAGGTCGCCGGTCAGGAAGGCTCCGGAGACGCCCGCCATCAGCAGCAGCAGGAAGGGATAGATGCCGTAGCGCCGCTCGGTGGTGTTGAATTCGGCCCGGGCGTAGAGGGCGCCGACGAAGGCGATGAAGGCGGCGGTGGTGGCGAAGATCGTGCCGGTGAGGTCGGCCTCGAAGGCGATGCCGAAGGGCGGCAGCCACTTGCCCATCACCATCACCACGGGACCTTCGGCGAAGACCTTGGCGAGGAGCGCGAGGTCGGCGAGCAGCAGCGCGCCGAGGGCCGGCAGCGCGATCACCGGCTGCGGCCAGATCATGCGCCGCGTCATCAGCGCGAGGGCGCCGGCCAGCAGCGGGATCACCACCGGCAGGACGACGAGATAGTCCGAGAGATCGGTCGCGGCCGTGACCGTCGCGAGCGCGAGGTCCACCTCGGGGCCGTGTGCGGTTGCCATGCGTGTCAGTATCCCATCGGCGGGGCGGGTTCGGCGATCGGCTCGGCGACGCGCATGTCGTCGGTGTTGTCGGTGCCGAGTTCCTGATAGGCGCGGAAGGCCAGCACCAGCAGGAAGGCGAAGAAGGAGAAGGAGATCACGATCGCGGTCAGGATCAGCGCCTGGGGCAGCGGATTGGCGGCCGCCCCGCCGAGAACCCAGTCGTCCGGGCCGATGATCGGCGGCACCGAGCGGGTCAGCCGGCCGCAGGTGAACAGCAGCAGGTTGACCGCGTTGCCGAGAATGGCGACGCCGAGGAGGATGCGGATGATGTGCTTCGACATCATCAGGTAGAGGCTGGCCGCGAAGAACAGACCGACCAGCAGGGCGAGTGCGGATTCCATCGCGGGTTACTCCTTGTCCTGCTCTTCGAGGCAGAGGGCGATCGAGGTGATCGCCCCCATCACGACGAAGTAGACCCCGATGTCGAAGACCATCGGCGTCGACAGCGCCACCTCGACGCCGAAGATCACCGGGAAGGCCCACTGGCTGGTCATGAACGGCTCGGCCTCGGGCAGCGACATCAGCCCGCTCACCGCCGCCAGCGCCACCCCGAAGCCGGACAGCGTCATCGGATGGAGGTAGAGCGCGCGGCGCACGGTGGCGACGCCGTTGGAGAGGCCGTAGATCGCGAAGGCCGAGGCCGCGATCAGCCCGCCGATGAAGCCGCCACCGGGGTCGTTGTGGCCGCGCAGCAGCACGAAGACCGAGAACAGCAGCATCAGCGCCGTCAGATAGGGCGCGACGGTTCGGAAGATGACCGACTTCACCGGCGGACCTCCTCGGCGGTTTCGTTGGCGACGTCGCCATCCTCGGGAACCACCGCCACCCGCGCCCGGCGGCTGATGCGCACGAGGGCGAGGATCGCGAGGCCGGTGACCATCACCACCGCGATCTCGCCGAGGGTGTCGAGGCCGCGGAAGTCGACGATGATGACGTTCACGACGTTGCGGCCGTGGGCGATGGTGCGGCTGTAGGTGTCGAAGAAGTCGGACAGCTTGCCGTCGAAGGGCTGCTGGACGACGGCGAGCAGGATCAGGGCGAAGGCCGACCCGGCGGCGAGTGCGATCACCCCGTCGACGGTGCGCTGCAGCGTCGGGCGATGGTCACGCTCGACGAGGTTGAGACGGGTCATCACCAGGGCGAGGATCACCACCGAAAGGGTTTCGACCATGAACTGGGTGAAGGACAGGTCGGGAGCACCGTAGAGCATGAAGATCAGCGCCACCGCGAAGCCCTGGATGCCGAGCGAGACGATGGCGATGAGCCGGGTGCGGGCGATCAGGACCGCGACGAGGCCGATCACCGCCATCGCCATGATCACCGCCTCGTAGAGCGTCAGGTCGAAGGACAGCGCCGCAGAGGGGAGCGTCCCGAAACCGACCATCGGGATCAGCAGGGCCAGCGCCGTGAACACGACCGTCGCGGTGACGTAGTATTCGAGACGCCCGCTCTGGAACAGGCCCGTCACCGCGGCGGCGATCCGGACGATGCCGGCGACCCCCTGGTCGAAACCACGGTCCGGACCCCAGCCGATCGCGGTGAGGACGCCGGCGACGCGCGCCCGCAGCAGGTCGACGCGGCGATAGGCGGCGTAGCCGAGGCCGATCGTCACCAGCGACAGCAGCAGCGGCCAGCCGAGGTGATGGGGGATCAGGTGGATCTCGCCGACCTCCACGGTGCCGGCGACGGCCCGGGTCATGGGCGCGATCAGATGGTCACCGGTCCAGCCGGCGAAGAGAGCCGAGCAGAGACCGGCGACGCCGAGCACCACCGGTCCGAGCCACAGCGCCGGCGGCCCCTCGTGGGCGTGCTTCGGGGTGTGGACCTTCGGGCCGAGGAACGGCTTGAGGGCGACGGCGAAGCCGATCACGAACATCAGCGCGTTGCCGAGCACGGCGACGATCACCAGCAGCCAGCTGACCTCGACGAGGCCCTCGTAGAGCACCTCCTTGGCGATGAAGCCGATCATCGGCGGCAAGCCGGCCATCGAGACGGCGGCGACGAGCGCGGCGGCGAAGGTGATCGGCATCGCCTCGCGCAGGCCGCCGAGCTTCGTCACGTCCCGGGTGCCGGCCTCGTGGTCGATGCAGCCGGCGACCATGAACAGGGCGCCCTTGAACAGCGAGTGGGCGAAGAGATAGAGCACCGCGCCCTTGATCGCGAGGTCGTTGCTGGTGCCCGTCAGCAGGACGAGCAGGCCGAGCGAGGCGACCGTCGTATAGGCGAGCATCAGCTTGAGGTCGGTCTGGCGCACGGCGAGGATCGTGCCGACCAGCAGCGTCGCCGCGCCGAACAACGGCAGAACCGTCATCCAGAGCGTCGTGTCGCCGAGCACCGGCTGCAGGCGCATCAGCAGGTAGACGCCGGCCTTCACCATGGTGGCGGAGTGGAGGTAGGCCGACACCGGGGTCGGCGCCTCCATGGCGTTGGGCAGCCAGAAATGCAGCGGGAACTGCGCCGACTTGGTGAAGGCGCCGCCGAGGACGGTGAGGAAGATCGCGAGATAGAGCGGCGATTCGCGCAGCACGTCGCCCGACGCCAGCACCTCGGACAGTTCCTTGGTGCCGGCGGCGTAGCCGATCAGCACGACGCCGGCGAGCAGGCAGAGGCCGCCGGCGCCCGTCACCAGCAGCGCCTGCAGCGCCGCCCGGCGCGAGGCGGCGCGGGTGTGGTCGAAACCGATCAGCAGGAAGGACGTGATTGACGTCAGTTCCCAGTAGATGAACAGGGCGATCAGGTTGTCGGCGAGGACGAGGCCGAGCATCGCGCCCATGAACATCAGCAGATAGGAGAAGAAGCGCCCCTCGTGGTGGTGGCCGTGCAGGTAGCCGCCGGCGTAGATCACGATGAAGGTGCCGATACCCGAGATCAGCAGGGCGAAGACGAGGCTGAGCCCGTCGACCATATAGGAGAGGCGGAACCCGTAGGTCGGCATCCAGTCTATGCCGACCCGCACGCTCTCTCCCTGCGACACCGGTCCGATCAGGCCGGCGAAGCCGAGGAAGATCGCGAAGGGGACGATCGCCAGCACCCAGCCGGTCGCCTTGCCGAGCAGGCGATGGAGGAAGGGCGCGACGAAGGCAGCGAGAAAAGGGGCGGCGGCGGCGAGAAAAATCCAGTCGTGGTCGTCGCTCGTCATGGAGGGGATCGTCTCTCGAGGTCGGAGTCCGGTGGGTCGGGAAGGCGGTCCGCCGTCGGCCGGCGACCCCGCTCACGATCCCCGCGACGACACGCGAGATTCGGGAACGAGGCACACCCACCGACGATCACCGGCCCGCAGAAAACCATTTCGCAGAAGCGAACTCCTCCGAAACGACGTCCTATGCAGACCGGCCTGCCCCCGATATGGGACACTTTGAGGAGATTGCACGGCAACGTGTTGCCAATCTCTCAATAATGTGACCGGAAAGGCACGCCTCAGGGCTCGATATTTCGCCCGGCCATCCCCACGCGCACGTCTTCGAGCCGCCGGACCTGCCGGCCCGCGGCGTCGAAATTCGACGGATCGAGCCAAGCGGCGAAGGCGGCCTTCGCCACCGGCCATTCGCTGTCGAGGATCGAGAACCAGGCGGTGTCGCGATTGCGGCCCTTGGTGACGGTGGCCTGACGGAAGATCCCCTCGAAGGTGAAGCCGAGGCGGACCGCCGCACGGCGCGAGGGCTCGTTGAGGGCGTCGCACTTCCACTCGTAGCGGCGGTAGCCGAGTTCGTCGAAGACACGGGCCATCATCAGCGCCATCGCCTCGGTCGCGGCCGGGCTGCGCTGAAGCCGCGGCGAGAAGGAGATGTAACCGACCTCGATGACGCCCGGCGCCGGCTCGATGCGAAGATAGCTCGCGACGCCGACCGCCTCGCCGCTCGACCGCTCGACGACGGCGTGGAACATCGGGTCGGCGCTGGCTTCCGCCCCGGCGAGCCAGGCGTCGAAGGCGGCGCGCTCCGTGAAGGGGCCGACCGGCATGTAGGTCCAGTTGCGGCCGTCGGCGTCGAGGGCGTAGGCGGCGAAGAGGTGGTCGCCGTGACGGGCGGCGTCGAGCGGCTCGATCCGCACCAGCCGGCCCTCCATCGCCGTCGCCGGCGGCCGCCGCGCCGGCTGCCAGCCCGGCAGGGCCGGCCCGACCGGCTGGCCGAAGGAGTTGATCTCGATGGCGGCCCGTCGCTGATCGGTCCTGTCTGTCGTCACGTCGCTCACTCTCCGCTCGGGCCCGTCACGACCCCGTCACGTCCTCGGGATGCCGAAGCCTCTTCCATTGTCCGCGGCCCGGCCGGATCATAGATAACGCGAGGAAAAGTCCCCCGTCACCCTCAGGAGAAGCCGCGATGACCGACACCATGCATCCGAAGATCGTCAAGAGCGATGCCGAGTGGCGGTCGGAGCTGTCGCCCGAGCAGTATCGCGTCACCCGCAAGCATGGCACGGAGCGCGCTTTCACCGGCCCCTACTGGGACGAGAAGGCGCCCGGCATCTACCACTGCGTCTGCTGCGGCAACCCGCTGTTCTCATCGGAGACGAAATTCGATTCCGGCACCGGCTGGCCGAGCTTCTACGCCCCGGTCCGCGGCGCCGCGGTCGAGGAGCATTCCGACCGCTCCTTCTTCATGCGCCGCACCGAGATCCGCTGCGCCGACTGCGACGCCCATCTCGGCCACGTCTTCCCCGACGGACCGGCGCCGACGGGCCTGCGCTACTGCATGAACGGCAACGCCTTGAAACTGGAGAAGGTCAGGCCTAGTGAGGGCTGACGCCCACCGCCCCGGCGGCGATCCGCCGCCGGCGGCCCCTTCTCCTTCCCAAGGTCAGCGATCCTCCATGACGACGTCTCCCAAGGCGCCCGTCGCCGCGAAACGCCCCGCTTCGCGCACGGTCCACGGCATCACCCTCACCGACGACTACGGCTGGCTGCGCTCGGCACGCTGGCAGGAGGTTTTCCGCGACCCCGCGCTGCTGGAGCCGGAGATCCGCGCCCATCTCGAGGCCGAGAACGCCCACACCGAAGCCTGGCTCGCCGACACCCGCCCCCTGCAGGAGGCCCTCGTCAAGGAGATGCGCGGCCGGATCAAGGAGGACGACAGCTCGGTCCCCTCGCCCGACGGCCCCTACGCCTACGCCAGCCGCTACGAGCAGGGCGCCCAGCATCCCAAGCTCGTCCGCACGCCGCGAGAAGGCGGCGCCGAGGAGGTGCTGATCGACGCCGACGCCCTCGCCGCCGGCAAGGCCTATTTCAAGCTCGCCGGCGCCGCGCACAGCCCGGACCACGCCCTGCTGGCCTGGGCGTTCGACGACAAGGGCTCCGAATACTACGCGCTCAAAATCCGCGACCTCGCCACCGGCGCCGACCTTTCCGAGGAGATCGGCTCGACCGCCGGCGGCGGTGTCTTCTCGGCGGACGGCCGCCACGTGTTCTACGCCGTCCTCAACGACAACCACCGCACCGAGAAGATCTTCCGCCACGAGATCGGTACGCCGGTGGAGAGCGACGTCCTCGTCTACCACGAGACCGACCCCTCCTTCTTCATGGGCGTCTCGAAGACGCGCTCGGGCCGCTTCATCGTCATCGACTGCCACGACCACGAGACCTCGGAAGTCCGCGTCATCCCGGCCGACGATCCGACCGCGGAGCCGCGGCTGATCGCGCCGCGCGAGACCGGCGTCGAATACGCCCTCGAGGACGACGGCACCGCGACCTTCCTGATCCTCACCAACGCCGACGCGCCGGACTTCAAGATCGTCACCGCGCCGATCGCGGCTCCCGACCGGTCCAACTGGCGCGACCTCGTCGCCCACCGCCCCGGCCGGCTGGTCCTCGCCCACGACGTGGTGCGCGACCGCCTCGTCCGGCTCGAGCGCGAGGACGGCCTGCCGCGCATCGTCGTCCACCAGCTCTCGACCGGCGAGGAGCACGCCATCGCCTTCGAGGAGGAGGCCTATTCACTCGGCATGCTCGGCGGCTACGAGTTCGACACCGCCAGCCTGCGCTTCTCCTATTCCTCGCCGACCACACCCTCGCGCGTCTACGACTACGACATGGCGACCCGCGAGCGGGTGCTGCGCAAGGAGCAGCAGGTGCCGTCCGGCCACGATCCGGCCGCCTATGTCGCGCGCCGGCTCCAGGTTCCGGCCGCCGACGGCGAGACGATCCCGCTGACCCTGCTCTACCGCAAGGACACCCCGCTCGACGGCTCGGCGCCGGTGCTGCTCTACGGCTACGGCGCCTACGGCATCGCCATGCCGGCGTCCTTCTCGACGACGGTGCTGTCGCTGGTCGACCGCGGCTTCATCTACGCCACCGCCCACGTCCGCGGCGGCAACGACAAGGGCGACTACTGGTACCGCACCGCCCGCAAGGCCGGAAAGATGAAGACCTTCACCGACTTCATCGCCTGCGGCGAGCATCTCGTCGCCGAGGGCATGGCCACGAAGGGCCGCATCGTCGCCATGGGCGGCTCGGCCGGCGGCATGCTGATGGGGGCGGTCGCCAACATGGCGCCCGAACTGTTCGGCGGCATCATCGCCGTGGTGCCCTTCGTCGACGTGCTCAACACCATGCTCGACGACACCCTGCCGCTGACGCCGCCGGAGTGGCCCGAATGGGGCAACCCGATCGCCAGCGAGGAGGATTTCCGCACCATCCTCGCCTACTCGCCCTACGAGAACGTGGCGGCCCTGCCCTATCCGCCGATCCTCGCCGTCGCCGGCCTCACCGATCCGCGCGTCACCTACTGGGAGCCGGCGAAGTGGGCGGCCCGCCTGCGCGAACTCTCGACCAGCGATCACCCGGTGCTGTTCCAGGTCGACATGACCTCGGGCCACGGCGGCGCCTCCGGCCGCTTCGACGCCCTCAAGGAATACGCCGTGCGCTACGCCTTCGCGCTGAAGCTGATGGGGAAGAGCTGAGGGCGCGCAAGCGTCCGGGCGCAGGAGGCGGGAAAGGGCGATGCGGCGAGCGACGATCCGCCGCTCACCCTCATCCGCCCTTCGGGCACCTTCTCCCGCGAGGGGAGAAGGCTAGGTTCCTTGATGGGTCAGCGAGCGGAGCCAGCGCCGGGCAAGCGATCGACGCCATCGAGCACGGCGTCCTCGAAGCCCGGTGAACGCGCCGTCGGCCACACCACCCCCACCGCGCACTCCCCTTCTCCCCTCGCGGGAGAAGGTGCCCGAAGGGCGGATGAGGGGGCCGGGCGTCGTCCCTCCACATACCGCCCTCCCACCATCCCCTCACTGCACCGGAACGTCGCTCGCCGTCGCCGAGGTGAACAGCGCCTCGCTGTCGTCGAGCATCTTGCGCAGCGTCGCCATCTGGTCGCGGGCCGTCGCCATCGCGGTCTCGGCGGATTTCACCGCCGCCGTCTTCTCGGCTTCGAGCGCGGCGAGGTCGGCGGCGCGCTTCTCCATCGCTGCGACGTCGTCGGCCAGCTTGCCGAACTGGCCTTCGCGCACGGTCAGCGCCGCGAGCTTGGGGACGAGCTGGTTGTTGGTGCGGACGAGACGGCGATCGGCGTTCTGCTGGGCGTCTTCGGTCTCGGCGAGCCGCTCCTCGGCGGCGGCGAGGCGACGGACGGAAGCGGAGGCCCGATCGACCGCAGCGGTCATCTTCGCCTCGGCCGCCGACTGGCGCTCGATCGCTTCCCGCAGGTGCGCGTCGCGGGCGGCGCCGGCGGCGGTGAGCGCGACGAGGCGGCTGCGCTGACGGATCGCCTCACGCTCGAGCGCGGTGACTTCGGCCAGAACCGCGTCGCGCCGCTCGCTCCATTCGCCGGCCTCGGCGAGCAAGGCCGAAGCGGCCTCCACTTTGCCGGAAAGTCCGGCGAGCTGGCTCTCGCGGGCGCCGACGGCGGCCGACAGCGACACCAGCGCGTTGCGCTCGCGCGTCACGGCGCGGGACAGGCCCGGCAGGTCCTGCCGCAGGGCGGCGACCTCCTCGCGGGCGGCCTGCGCCGCCTCCGTCGCCTCACGCTCGCGGACTTCGGCCGCGTCCAGTCGCTCGGTCGCCTGCGCGAGCTGGGCTTCGCGGGCACCGACGGCGGCGAGACGGGAGACGATCCGGTTGCCGGCCTCCGTCGCCTGCCGGCGCAGGCCGGCGAGGCGGGCGGTGAGGTCGGCCTCGGTGCCGACCTCGGCTTCGAGCCGGGCGATGCGCTCCTCGAGATCGCCCCGCACCGAGGCTCCGTAGATCACCATGCCCCAGCCGACGACCGCGATGGCCGCGACCGCGGCGAGCGCGATCACCAGCGTCGACGACGTTCCCTTCGGATCCAATTTGCTCCCGCTCATGGTCGCTCCCCTCCAATCCCCCGCCCGGCCCTGCGACGAGACACCGTCGGGCCGCGCGTGACCTGCCGATTATGACCGGACCATAGGACAATCGCGGCGGCGAATCGAGCAGGTCGACGCCGCCCACGAGGGTGGAACAGCCTCGTCCGTGGGGGCGGAATGGCATCGCCCGGCGCCATTGAGCCTCGGGGATTCTCCTGATATCGTCCCGCCTCGTCAGGAATTTCCGCCTGCTTTCCCTTACGCTCCACCCGGCTTTTCGGGCGGGACCCGGAACCGTTTTCGCAGCGGGCGGGTTGTTCAACGGGAAGGCTCGAAGCCCCTCCGCACCAAGCATCAACACCAGGGAGACCGACATGGCTTTCGAACTGCCAGAGCTGCCTTACGCCTACGACGCGCTCGCGCCCTACATGTCCGCCGAGACGCTGGAGTTCCACCACGACAAGCACCACCAGGCCTACGTCACCAACGGCAACAAGCTGCTGGAAGGCTCCGGGCTCGAAGGCAAGAGCCTCGAGGAGATCGTCAAGGAGAGCTACGGCAAGAACGCCGGCCTCTTCAACAATGCCGGCCAGCACTACAACCACATCCACTTCTGGAAGTGGATGAAGCCGAACGGCGGCGGCGCGATGCCGGGCGAGCTGGAGAAGGCCGTGGTCGCCGACTTCGGCTCCCTCGCCAAGCTGCGTGAGGAGTTCCTCGCCGCCGGCGCCGGCCAGTTCGGCTCGGGCTGGGCCTGGCTGACGCTGAAGGACGGCAAGCTCTCCGTCACCAAGACGCCGAACGGCGAGAACCCGCTGGTGCACGGCGGCACGCCGCTGCTCGGCGTCGACGTCTGGGAGCACTCCTACTACATCGACTATCGCAACGCCCGTCCGAAGTATCTCGAAGCCTTCTTCGACAACCTCGTGAACTGGGATTACGTCGCCGAGCTCTACGGCGCCGCCCGCTGAGCGGGAGGCCATCTTCGCCCCGTCGCGGGCCATGACGAGACGATGCCGCGGCCTTGGCGAAGGCCGCGGCTTTTTCATGGAAAGCCCGCGGCTTTCCGCCGCCGGCGGCGCGAGGAGTTCAAGAATTCTTAAACGCCGTCCGTCATTCTGCGGACCCGGAGGACCAGACGATGGCCGACGGGGATCTCAACACGCTCAAGACGATCGTCCTCATCGACGACAACCGAACCTTCACCAGCCTGATGCGCTCGGTGCTGGCGGAATTCGGCTATCGCGACGTCTACGATTTCGATGATCCCGAGGGCGCGATCGACCTGATGAAGACGACCTTCGTCGACGTCTGCTTCCTCGATCTCGTCATGCCGAAAACCAGCGGCTTCCAGGTCGCCGACCGCATCCGCCACGACCCGGAACTGCGCAACCGCATGCTGCCGATCATCATGATCACCGGCCATGCCGACCGCCGCAACATCCAGCGGGCCATCAACCACGGCATCGACGAGATCCTCGTCAAGCCGCTGCGCCCGCGCCACCTGCACCAACGCCTGACGAGCGTGCTGGAGCGTCCCCGCGTCTACATCAAGACCCCGTCGGGCTACTTCGGTCCCGACCGCCGCCGGCGCGACGATCCGAACTACCGCGGCCCGGAGCGCCGTCTCGAGGAGAACCACGAGGTCTTCACCGGCGCCGGATTCATCCACGTCAGCCGCCTGCGCCGGTCGGTGCCGCCGGCCCCGCCGCGCGCGATCGTCCAGCCGGCCGAACCGCCGGCCGCGACGCTTCCCCCGCTCGCGCCGCCGCCTGCGGTGCAGCCGGCCGCCGAACGCGACATCTTCATGCTCGATTGATTCCGGCGAGCGTTCCAGCCGGCTTCTCCACGCCGAGACCCGGGTGCCGGCGGCGGGCACGGTTCACGGCGAAGCGAGGGGGGCCGGGCACCCTTCCAGAGGCCTCTCCACCG
Source organism: uncultured Alphaproteobacteria bacterium (assembly GCA_937900425.1). Taxonomy (GTDB): domain Bacteria; phylum Pseudomonadota; class Alphaproteobacteria; order Rhizobiales; family Pleomorphomonadaceae; genus CALCDT01. Next base: position 15,042 of record CALCDT010000379.1, read on the forward strand.
TCATTCCCGCGCACGCGCGAATCCAGCCATCCGCGGGGGCCGCCTTGGCCATCGTCGCCCAAGCCCTTGTCATTCTGGACGAATTCGCCAGCCATTCCCCTGCCGCCCGCTGGATTCCCGCGTGCGCGGGAATGACGGTCGAGGGGACGGAGAGAGTGCGGTTCAGAGGCGGGCCGGTACGATCCCAAGCACGGAAACGCTCGATCCGTGGGGGCCCTCCCTGAAAGGCGCGTCCGCGCGGGCGTCGGCTGCTGCCGGACGAGCGGTCAGCCGTGGGCGAAGTCCCAGTAGAGTTCGCGCGCCTTCGCCATCACCGGCCCCGGCTGGAAGTCGCGGCCGTCGATCCGCGTCACCGGGACGACCTTCGAATAGTTGCCCGTCGAGAAGACCTCGTCGGCGGCGAGGAAATCCTCCGGCCGCAGCCGCGTCTCGCGCACCTCGATGCCGGCCTTGCGCAAGAGGTCGATGATGCGCGCCCGGGTGATGCCGGCGAGGAACGAGCCGTTCGGCACCGGCGTCGCCACCACGCCGTGCTTGACGAGGAAGATGTTCGAGGTCGCGGTCTCGGCGACGTTGCCGAGCATGTCGCACATGATGGCGTTGTCGAAGCCCCTGTCGCGCGCCTCGATCAGCGCCCGCCCGCTGTTGGGATAGAGGCATCCGGCCTTGGCGTTGGTCGGGGCGACTTCCAGGGAAGGTCGGCGGAAGGAGGAGAAGGTGGCGGTGAAGCCGGAGACCGGCGGCATCGGCGTCTCGTAGAGCGACAGGCAGAAGCGGGTCGATTCCGGCAGCGGCGGCACCCCCATGAAGCCGCCCTCCTCCGCCCAGTACATCGGCCGGATGTAGAGCGCGGTGTCGCCGTCGAACTTCTTCAGCCCCTCCGCGACGAGCTCCATCATCTCGCCGACCGCCATCGTCGGCTTCAGGTGCAGCGCCTCGGCCGAGGCGTTGACGCGGGCACAGTGGCGGTCGAGGTCGGGGGTCACGCCCTCGAAGGCGCGGGCGCCGTCGAAGACGCAGGAGGCGAGCCAGGCGGCGTGGGTGCGGGCGCCCATGATCGGCACGTTGCCCTCGTGCCAGCCACCGTCGACATAGGTCCAGGTCTTCGACCACTCCGTCATCTCGTCCCCGCCTCGCTTGGTGTCGCCATGGCGATGACATAGCCCGCCGGGCGCGGCGTCTCAAATCCGAAATCGCTGCAGCGGGCGACCGGCCGTCTGGACGGGACGGCCACCGCCCCGCCGGATCGTCGGATCCGGCGGCACCAGAAGGCGTCCGGTGCGTTATCCCCTCGGCCGGCCGAGCGCCGGTCTCCACCATCGAACCGGGAACTCCTTCTCCATGCCTGACGTCGAAATCGGTCCCCTTCTCGCCCTGATCGCCGGCATCGTGATCCTGATCGCGCCGCGGATCCTCAACTACGTCATCGCCGCCTACCTGATCGTGGTCGGCCTGCTCGGCCTCTTCCCGCACCTGTCGCAGATGAGCGTGCCGACCTGACGGTCGGTCGCCCCGCCCGGTCAGCCCGCCAGCGCCGCGAGAATGCGCGCCCAGCTGCGCTGGCCGCCGGCGAAGCTCGACAGCTCGTATTTCTCGTTCGGGCTGTGGATGCGGTCGTCGTCGAGGCCGAAGCCGATCATCAGGCTGTCCATGCCGAGGATGTCCTTGAAGTGGCCGACGACGGGGATCGAGCCGCCGCCGCCGATCATCGCGGCGGGCCGGCCCCATTCGTCGGTGAGGGCGCCGAGCGCCTTCGCCAGCGCCTGGTTGTCGCGCGACAGCGTCAGGCCCGGGCTGCCGCCGTGCGGGTGGAAGCTCGCCCTCGCATCCTTCGGCAGCCGCTCCTCGACGAAGGCGCGGAAAGCCGCGCGCACGCGATCGGGATCCTGCCCGCCGACGAGGCGGAACGAGACCTTGGCGCTCGCGCTCGCCGGCAGCACCGTCTTGAAGCCCTCGCCGGCGTAGCCGCCGGTGATGCCGTTGATCTCGGCGGTCGGCCGCGCCCAGAGCTGTTCGAGGACGCTGCGCCCGCGCTCGCCGGCGGGCTCGGACAGGCCGACGCCGCCGAGAAAGACGCTCTCCTCGAAGCCGAGCCCCCGCCACATCGCCTTGATCTCGTCCGGCGTTTCCGGGATGCCGTCGTAGAAGCCCGGCAGGACGACGCGGCCGTCGGCGTCGTGGAGGTCGCCGAGGATCGCGGTCAACACGCGGATCGGATTGAGCGAGGGGCCGCCGTAGAGGCCGGAGTGGAGATCGCGGTCGGCGCAGGAGATCACCACCTCCTCGCCGACGAGGCCGCGCAGCGACGTCGTGATCGCCGGCGTCGCCGCGTCCCACATCCCGGTGTCGCAGACGAGGGCGACGTCGTGAGACAGCTCGGTCCTGTTGGCCTCGAGGAAGGGCACCAGGCTCGGACTGCCCGATTCCTCCTCGCCCTCGAACAGGATCGTGACGTTGACGGGCAGCCCGCCGGTCTCGGCGACATAGGCCCGGGCCGCCTCGACGAAGGTCATCAACTGGCCCTTGTCGTCGGCCGCGCCGCGGCCGGTGATCTGCCGGCCGCCGTCGGGACGCGTCTCGATCGCCGGCTCGAAGGGCGGCCGGGTCCACAGCGCCAGCGGGTCGACCGGCTGGACGTCGTAGTGGCCGTAGAACAGCACGTGCGGCGCCCCCTCCGGCGCGCGGCGCCAGTGCGCCACCACCATCGGATGGCCGGGGGTCTCGCGCAGACCGGCGTCGAAGCCGATGGTCCGAAGGTCGGCGACCAGCCACTCGGCGGCCGACCGGCAGTCGGCCCGATAGGCCGGATCGGTCGAGATCGAGGGGATGCGGAGCAGCTCGAACAGGCGCTCCAGACTGGCGTCGAGACCGGCGTCGAGGCGGGCGAGCACCTCGGCGAGTTCGGGGGCGGTGGCGGTCATGGGCGGGTTGGGTCCTCGTCTGCGGGCAGTAGGCGGCACGCCGCCCCGTCGGCGCAGCGCGGGACGGGCGAAGGCGGTCGGTGCGGAGTATCGCCGGCCGGCCGGCACCAGATCAATCACCGAGCGGTGAGGAAACTCTCCCGGGGCTTGCTTGTTGAACAAAGGCGGGCAAGCTCGGTCGTTCCCCATCCGGACGCCGTTGTCCCTTGCGCCGCCGGAGACATCTTGAAAGCCCGCCTGCATTCCCTCGCCACCGCGGTGCCGCCCAACATCCTCGCCCAGGAGGACGCCGCCGCACTGGCCCGGGCGGTCTTCGCAGACCGCTTCCCCGAATTCGACCGCATCGAGCGGGTCTTCGCCACCACCGGCATCGCCACGCGCCGCATCGCCCGGCCGGCGGACTGGTACGTCGAGCCGCGCGGCTGGCGCGAGCGCAACGCGGCCTATCTCGACGTCGCCACCGACCTCTACGTCGAGGCGGCGGAGCGGGCGCTCCGGCGGGCAGACCTGTCGCCGGCGGCCGTCGACTGCCTCGTCACCGTCTCCTCGACCGGCATCGCCACCCCGAGCCTCGAAGCGCGGGCGATGGACCGGCTCGGCTTCCGGCCCGGGGTGATGCGGGTGCCGGTGTTCGGCCTCGGTTGCGGCGGCGGCGTCGCCGGGCTCGGCATCGCCGCCCGGCTCGCCGAGGCCGCCCCGGGCAGCGTCGTCCTCCTCGTCACGGTCGAACTCTGCAGTCTCTCCTTCCGCCTCGATCGGCCGACCAAGGCCAACATCGTCGCCACGGCCCTGTTCGGCGACGGGGCGGCGGCGGCCGTGCTCTCGACGCGGGCGGGCGGGCTCGCCGACGTCGCGGCGGGCGGCCAGCACACCTGGCCGGGCACCCTCGACATCATGGGCTGGGACGTCGAGGATGCCGGCCTCGGCGTGATCTTCGACCGTGCCATCCCTCCCTTCGCCAAAGCCGAGGTCGGGCCGGCGGTGGCCGCGATCCTGCGTGACTGCGGCCACGATCGCGCAGCCGTCGACCGCTTCATCTGCCATCCGGGCGGGGCGAAGGTGATCGAGGCGCTCGAAGAGACGCTCCCACTTCCCTCCGGCAGCCTCGACGTCGAGCGCGCCGTCCTCGCCGAGTTCGGCAACATGTCGGCACCGACCGCGCTGTTCGTGCTGGAGCGCGTGTTCGAAGCAAACCCGCCGCCGCGCAGTCTGGTCACCGCGATGGGGCCGGGCTTTTCGCTCTCGACCGTCCTGCTGGAGGCGACCCGGTGACGTTCGCGACCCTGCTCCTCGCCTTCGTCACCCTCGAACGGCTCGGCGAATTGTGGCTGGCCCGGCTCAACACCCGCGCGCTGCTCGCCCGCGGCGCCTTCGAGGCCGGCGCCGGTCACTATCCGGCGATCGTGCTGCTCCACGGAGCCTGGCTGGCGACGCTCTGGGTCGTCGGCTGGAACGCGCCGGTCGATGCCGGCTGGCTGACGGTGTTCGCCGCCTTCCAGGTCCTGCGCTTCTGGGTGCTGGCCAGCCTCGGCGGGCGGTGGACGACACGGATCATCGTGCTGCCGGGCGCCCCGCTCGTCACCCGCGGCCCCTATCGCTTCCTCGCCCATCCGAACTATGTGGTCGTGGTCGGCGAAATCGCGGTGCTGCCGCTGACGCTCGGCCAGCCGGTGGTCGCGGTGCTATTCTCGCTCGCCAACGCCGTCCTGCTCGCGATCCGGATCCGGTGCGAGAGCACCGCCCTGCGCGCCGCCGCGCCGTCGCCGGACGGGCGGGCGGCGCCTCGCGTCTCGGGAAACGCCGCAGGCGACGGATGACCCTGGCCGAGGACGAAGCCGCACCGACGAACATCCATCGCCTTTCTCCCCGCCTGCCCGCAACCGACGAGACACCGATGCCGCCGCTTTCCTTCGACCCCTTCCGCGTCTATCGCTGGGCGCGCTCGGAATTCACCGCCCTTTCCCTCGTCTTTCTGCTCTGCGGCGCGCTCTTCACCTTCTTCAGCATCGCCGACGAGGTGATGGAGGGCGAAACCCACGCCCTCGACGAGGCGCTGCTGCTCGCCCTGCGCACGCCCGGGGATCCGGCCGACCCGATCGGGCCGTCGTGGCTGGAGAGTGCGGTCAAGGACATCACCGCCCTCGGCAGCTTCGCCGTGCTCACCATCGTCACGCTGGCGGTGATCGGTTACCTGCTCTTCACCGGAAAGCGGCGGACGGCGTTGCTGGTCGCCGTCTCGATCGTCGGCGGCGCGATCATGAGCACCCTGCTCAAGAACGTGTTCGCCCGGCCGCGGCCGGATCTCGTCGCCCACCTCACCGACATCCACACCCTGAGCTTTCCGAGCGGCCACGCCATGCTCTCGGCCGTGACCTACCTGACGCTCGGCGCCCTGCTGGCGCGGATCGAGACCGACCCCCGCACCAAGACCTACCTGCTGTCGGTCGCCGTCGTCGTCACCCTCCTCGTCGGTCTCAGCCGGATCTACCTCGGCGTCCACTATCCGACCGACGTGCTGGCCGGCTGGTGCGCCGGCGCCGCGTGGGCGATCCTGTGCTGGCTTGTGGCACTCGCCCTGCAGCGGCGGGCGCGGCGCGGCCGGCCGGCGCAGGAGGACGAGGATCTCGGCGCCCAGGCCTGACTTCAGCGTCAGCGCCGCATCAGGCTGCCGAGGACGCCGCGGACGATGGCGCGTCCGGCGGTGGAGCCGACCGACCCGGCGACCCGCTTGCCGACATCGGCGGCGACCCTGCCGGCGACCTGGTTGACGACGGAGCGGGTGACGTCGCGGGCGACGCGCTGGCCCGGCGTCAGCGGCGTGCGCTTCGCCGTCGTCCCCGACGCCGTCGTGGTGCCGGTGCCGAAGATCGTCCCGATCAGGCCGCCGAAGAAGCCGCCGGAGGCCGCCGGCGCGTTGGCCGCGGCGAGTTCGGCCTCGGCACGGGCGGCGAGCATCTCGAAGGCCGACTCGCGGTCGACCGCCGTGTCGTAGCGTCCGGCGAGCGGGCTCGACTGGACGAGGCGGTGGCGCTCGTCCGGCGAGATCGGCCCGAGGCGGCCGGACGGCGGGCGGATCAGCGTGCGCGCCACGATCGAGGGGACGCCCTTGCCTTCGAGGGTCGAGACCAGCGCCTCGCCGACGCCGAGCTGGGTGATCACCTCGAAGGTGTCGAAGGCCGGGTTGGGACGGAAGGTGCTGGCGGCGACCTTGACCGCCCGCTGCTCGCGCGGGGTGTAGGCGCGGAGCGCGTGCTGGATGCGATTGCCGAGCTGGGCCAGCACGCTCTCGGGCACGTCGAGCGGGTTCTGCGTGACGAAATAGACGCCGACGCCCTTGGAGCGGATCAGCTTCACCACCTGCTCGACCTTCTCGACCAGCGCCTTCGGCGCCTCGTCGAATAGAAGGTGCGCCTCGTCGAAGAAGAAGACGAGCCGGGGCCTGTCCGGATCGCCGACCTCGGGAAGCGTTTCGAACAGTTCCGACAGCAGCCAGAGCAGGAAGGTGGCGTAGAGCCGTGGATTGTTGACCAGCTTGTCGGCGGCCAGCACGTTGACGACGCCGCGTCCGTCGCGGGTCGTGCGCATCAGGTCGGCGATCTCGAGCGCCGGCTCGCCGAAGAAATTGTCGGCGCCCTGCTGCTCCAGCACCAGCAGTCCCCGCTGGATCGCACCGATCGAGGCGGCCGACACATTGCCGTAGCGGGCCGAAATCGCCTTGGCGTTGTCGGCGAGGTGGCCGAGCATCGCGCGAAGGTCCTTCATGTCGAGCAGCAGCAGGCCCTCCTCGTCGGCGATGCGGAAGGCAATGTTGAGCACGCCCTCCTGGACGTCGTTGAGGTTCATCAGCCGCGACAGCAGCAGCGGCCCCATCTCCGAAACCGTGGTGCGGATCGGATGGCCCTCGAGGCCGAACAGATCCCAGAACACCGTCGGGCTCTCCTCGAGGACGTATTGCTGGCCGAGGCCGATCTCCTCGGCACGCTTCGTCAGGAAGTCCTTCGGCTCGCCGGCCACGGATATGCCCGAAAGGTCGCCCTTGATGTCGGCGCAGAACACGGGCACGCCGGCGTTGGCGAATCCTTCGGCGAGGATCTGCAGCGTCACGGTCTTGCCGGTGCCGGTCGCCCCGGTCACGAGACCGTGCCTGTTGGCGAGCTTGAGGGTCAGGTACTCCGGCTTGTCGCTGGTACCGACGTAGACCTTGTCCTCGACGAGCATTCCGTTCTCCCTCCCCGGCTGCCGTTGCGGCAGGGTCGGCGGCGGTGGACGCCGACTTCGTCGAGGGCAGATATAGCCCTCCCCCCGGAGGGCGACAATCGTCCTCGCAGGGTGATCAATGGAGCCTATTGATCGCCCGTTCGAATACGAATCGAGGTCTTTTGACGGCCGCTCAGCTCGCCGCTTGCAACCTTTCGAGGTGTGGTATCTATTTCCGGCTTCTTTATTGGGGGTGCTTTCGGAATGCATGAACTGATAAGACAAGTCTCGGGCGACGCCGGCGTCACGCCGGAAACCGCCGAGCAGGCGGTGAAGATCGTCCTGAGGTTCCTCGACCGTGACGGACCGAGCGACAAGGTGCGCGACCTCGCCGCCCAGCTCGGCCTGTCCGACCTGCTCGACGGCGGCGAAAGCCGGCGCGGGCTGCTCGGCGGGATCAGCGGCATGATGGGCGGCGGCGCCATGGCCGCCTTCGCGGAACTGTCCTCGGCCGGGCTCGACATGAGCGAGATCCAGACCCTGACCAGCAGCTTCGTCGGCTATGCCCGCGAGAAGGCCGGCCCGGAGATCGTCGACGAGATCGTCGCCTCGATCCCCGGACTCGAGCAGTTCATCTGATCCTGCACATCGGCCGGGCGATGCGCCCGGGCCGCCATGAAATCGGCCGCAGGTGGCGGCATCGGACGGCGACGGGGCCGTCCGGCCCGCCCGTCATTCCGCCGCGGCACGACCGTCGTAGCCGAGACGGCGGTTCAGTTCGGCGATGAGCCGGCCGGCGGCCTCGGCGATCACGGTACCGGGCGGGAAGATGGCGCTGGCGCCCGCCGCCTTCAGTGCGTCGTGGTCCTGAGGCGGAATCACGCCGCCGACCACGATCATGATGTCACCGCGCCCCTCCGCTTCGAGCGCCGCCCTGAGCGCCGGCACCAGCGTCAGATGGCCCGCCGCCAGCGACGAGACACCGACGATGTGAACGTCGTTTTCCACCGCCTGCCGGGCCGCCTCCTCGGGGGTCGCGAACAGCGGCCCGATGTCGACGTCGAAGCCGAGGTCGGCGAAGGCGGAGGCGATCACCTTCTGGCCGCGGTCGTGACCGTCCTGGCCCATCTTGGCGACGAGGATGCGCGGCCGGCGGCCGTCGTTCTCCTCGAAGGCCTCGACGAGGCCGCGGATCGTCTCGATCTTGTCGTTCATGCCGCCGGCCTCGCGCTTGTAGACGCCCGAGATCGAGCGGATGTCGGCCTTGTGCCGTCCGAACACCGTCTCCATGGCGAGCGTGATCTCGCCGACGGTGGCCTTGGCGCGGGCGGCGTCGATCGAAAGGGCGAGCAGGTTGCCCTCCCCGCTCCGTGCCGCCGCCGACAGCGCCTCCAGCGCCGCCGTCGTCGCCCCCTCGTCGCGCTCGGCCCGCAGGCGCTGCAGCTTGGCGATCTGGGCGGCGCGAACCGCGGAATTGTCGATCTTGAGAACGTCGATCTCCGGCTCGTCGGCGACCCGGTACTTGTTGACGCCGATCACCGGCTGGGTGCCGCTGTCGATGCGGGCCTGGGTCTTGGCCGCGGCCTCCTCGATCCGGAGCTTGGGCACGCCGGCCTCGATCGCTTTGGCCATGCCGCCGAGCTCTTCGACCTCGGTGATGTGGGCGAGCGCCTTCTCGGCGAGTTCAGCGGTGAGCCGCTCGACGAAGAACGAGCCGCCCCAGGGGTCGATCATCTTGGTGGTGCCGCTCTCTTCCTGCAGCACGATCTGGGTGTTGCGGGCGATGCGGGCGGTGAAGTCGGTCGGCAGCGCCAGCGCCTCGTCGAGCCCGTTGGTGTGCAGCGACTGGGTGTGGCCCTGGGTCGCCGCCATCGCCTCGATCGCCGTGCGGACCACGTTGTTGAAGGGATCCTGCGCGGTCAGCGACCAGCCGGAGGTCTGCGAGTGCGTGCGCAGCGACAGCGAGCGGGCGTCCTTCGGGTCGAACTCGCGCTTCATCAGGTGGGCCCAGAGCAGGCGCGCGGCGCGCAGCTTGGCGACCTCCATGAAGAAATTGGTGCCGATCGCCCAGAAGAACGAAAGACGCGGCGCGAAGCGGTCGACCGGCAGGCCGGCGGCGATGCCGGTGCGCACGTATTCGATGCCGTCGGCCAACGTGTAGGCGAGTTCGAGGTCGGCCGTCGCCCCGGCCTCCTGCATGTGATAGCCCGAGATCGAGATCGAATTGAACTTCGGCATCTTCTCGGAGGTGTAGGCGAAGATGTCGGCGATGATCCGCATCGAGGGTCGCGGCGGGTAGATGTAGGTGTTGCGGACCATGAACTCCTTGAGGATGTCGTTCTGGATGGTCCCCGACAGCTTGTCGGCGGAAACGCCCTGCTCCTCGGCCGCCACGACGAACAGCGCCAGCACCGGCAGCACGGCGCCGTTCATGGTCATCGACACCGACATCTGGTCGAGCGGGATGCGGTCGAACAGCGTTCGCATGTCGTAGATCGAATCGATCGCGACGCCGGCCATGCCGACGTCGCCGGTGACGCGCGGATGGTCGCTGTCGTAGCCACGATGGGTGGCGAGGTCGAAGGCGACCGACAGGCCCTTCTGGCCCTGTTCCAGATTGCGCCGGTAGAAGGCGTTGGAATCCTCCGCCGTCGAGAAGCCGGCATACTGGCGGATTGTCCACGGGCTCTGGACGTACATCGTCGGATAGGGCCCGCGCAGATAGGGCGGCAGGCCCGGCCAGCTGTCGACGTGGTCGAGGCCCGAAAGATCCCCGGCCGAGTACAGCGGCTTGACGGGGATGCCTTCCGGCGTCGTCCACGCGTCGTCCGCGGCGACCTCGGCGAGCGGGTCGCGCTTTTCGTAGGCGACGTCGGCGAAGGAGGGAATGCGGCTCATCTCAGACCTCCCGCGGCCCGGTGACGCCGAGCCGGTCGTGGAGACCGGCGAGCAGCGCCACCATGTCGAGCCCTTCATGAACATATCCGTCGATCCCGGCCGCGGTCAGCGCCGGCTCCGCCTCGCCCGGCCGGCCGGCGAGGAGCAGCGGGGCCGCCCCCGCCGCCTTCAGCGCCGCAGCCACCTCCGCCGCCTTCTCCGCGTAGAGCGCATCGCTCGAACACAGGCAGGCGAGAGGGGTTCCGGCCGCGTCGAGCGCGGATGCGAGGTCACCCTCGCCGGCGGCGAAGATCGCCTCGATGCCGCCGGCCTCGAACAGGTTCTTGGCCCAGTTGGCGCGAAGCGTGTGGGCGGCCACCGGGCCGAGGGTCACCAGCAGGATACGCGGGCGAACGCCCGTCGCAGCGAGCGCGGCGTCGGAGGCGTCGCGCAGCGCCTCCCACGGCTCGGCGGCGCGATGCGGGGCGACCGGCGCCGGCTCGGCGCGGGCGGCCGGCACCGGACCGGCGACGGCGGCGGAGCGCTCGGAAATCAGCGGGAAGATGCTGGTGCCGGTGATCGGCTCGCGGCGGCGGGCGACGGCCTTGCGCGAGGCGTCGGCGTAGGCGGCGACGCGCGATGCGAGCGCGCCCGAGGCGAGGCTGGCGGCGAGGCCGCCCTCGCGCTCGATGGCGCGGAATTCGTCCCAGGCGCCTTCGGCGAGGGCGTCGGTCAGCGCCTCGACGCCGCCGGCCCCGGCGACCGGGTCGGCGACGCGGTGGAGGTTCGATTCCTCCAGAAGCACGGTCTGGACGTTGCGCGACAGCCGGCGGGCGTCATCGTCGGGAAGACCGAGCAGCGCGGTGTGCGGCAGGGTCAGCACCGCGTCGGCACCGCCCACGGCGCCGGCGAAGGCGGCGATGGTCGAGCGCAGGATGTTCACCCAGGGATCGCGCCTGGTCATCATCCGCCGCGCGCCCTCGGCGACCACGAAGGCCCGGGCCGGGGCGAAGCCGCAGCTTTCGCCGAGAAGGGCGTGGAGACGGCGGAAGGCGCGCAGGCGGGCGATGGTGAGGAACTGGTTCTGGTCGGCGACGAGTCTGTACTCGATGCGCACGAACAGCTCGGCCGGATCGCAGAGGCCGCCGTCGTCGGCAAGACGGAGCATCTCGGCCGTCGCGGCGAGCGCCACCGCGATCTGCTGCACCGAGGAGGCACCGGCGCCGTGCCAGAGCTGGCCACGGCAGGCGACGAAGGTTCCGGGCAGGCCCGCGGTACCTCCGACGTGGACGGCCCCGGCGAGCCGCTCGGCCGGCGTCGGGCCGCCTGTCGCCGCGAAGGGATCGACGCCGAGATGCAGGCTTCCGCCGGTGCCGGCGCCGCGGCGCTCGGCGAGGAAGCCCGCGATGCGGCCGAGCGCCGCCGGGTCGTGACCGGGCAGCGACAGATGGACCGCGACGAGGTCGGTGTAGACGCCGTCGAAGAGCCGCAGCAGGTCGGCCTCGTCGAGGCCGCCGGCGGGCAGCGACAGGTCGGCGCCGCCGCAGCCGCCGGAGAGTTCGTCGAGCAGGCGGGCGTTGGCGGCGCGGGCGTCGTCGACGGTCACCGGCTGGAGAATACACCAGGGCGCGCCGGCGGCCCGTCCGGCGACGGGCCGGGCGTCGCGGCGAGCGGGCGACAGCGGCGGCACGACGATGCCCTCGGCGGTCCTCGCCGTGATCCGGTCGAGACCGGCGCCCTTCAGCGCCTTCTCCGCCGCCGCGGCCCAATCGGCCTCGCTCGCGGCCGGAAGCCCGACGGAGAGGAGTTCGGCAAGTCGGATCGTCTCCATGGTCGTCGTTCACTCCCGCCGATTGCCGGTCCGCCCTCTCGATCGGGGCAGCTTGGCCTGCGTCGCCGCAATCCACTCTCGCACCTTCGCAGGTGCAAAAGAAATGAGACGAAGGACCACGACAAGGCGACGACTGGTCGCAAGCGGCCCGGTCCGCCGCCGCCGCCGCGATTACCGGCGCCGTCGCCCGCACCGCGCCCGCCGCGAAGCCGACGTTTCGTCGCAGGCAGTCAGGTGCGCGACGAGACGCCCGCATCCTCCGTCGCTCTCGGTGCGTAGCCGCGTCCGCGTCGAGGTGTCGGCGCGATCCGAGATCGTGGCGGAAAAGATACCGTGTTTCGAGGCCGGGGCAACGCGGGAAAACCCTATCGATCCCTGCGGCTTTCGCGGGCGCACGCCGGATCAGACCGGGTAGTTCCAGGCGCCGAGATCGATCCCGGTCGCTACGGAGAAGGCGCGGTTCTCGGACCGGAACGCCTCGACGAGGCGGCTTCGCTCCGCCGCGACTTCAGCCGGCTCCGCACCGGAGAGGAGCCGGCGAAAGGCCTCTTCGTCGCCTGCGACGTCCGCGGGAGCGTATCTGCGGCCGTGGCCTTCGAAATGCTCCCGGTTGTGCTTCAGGGCCGAGAGGAGCTCCGCATCCGACCAGCTCCGGTTGCGATGAGGCAGGGCACCCGGAAGAGCGACGCCTTCCCCGGCGAGCAACTCGCGCAGGAGGCGGTTCCCGCCGACCACGTCCTCGAACGGCACGAAGGCGACGCGCACTCCCGACGCGATCGCCGACCGCCGAGCATGGTCGAAGAACAGACCGGACGTGACCGACGGTCCGGCGTTCGCCGCTCCCGGATCGCTCGACTGTCGGGCGAGAAAGTGAGCGAAGGTAAACGGGTAGCCCGTGCGGACCAGGTGTTTCCAGTATGAGCGCAGGAAGCTCGTCTGCTCGCGAACGACGACGATCACCAGCAGATCCGGCCCGAACAGCCGTCCGAGCACTTCGACGATGTCCGGGAGCGAGCGACGGGGACGGTCGAAATGCACGAAGCCGCAGCCCGACATGACCTCGTCGGACAGCAGGATGCGGTCGGATCGCGCGCCCAGTCCGGCGACCGCCTCGTCCACGGCGAGGCGCGCAGCACGGAAGTCCGCCTCGGCGAGCGCCCTCTCCCCGGGAATCGTCCGGCGAACCGCGATCCTCAGATCGTCGGTCGCGAACCCCGCCCTCTCTCCCGGCTCCTTGCCGAAGATCTGCGCGCGGACGAAGAATACGATCCGCCCGGACGCCGACGGTTCGGGCCGCTTTCCAAGAAAGGTCGTCCCGCGCGTCCTGGCGAACAGCGCCTGCAAGCTGGTCGACGCGCACTTGGGCAGACCCACATGGACGATCGTCTTCATCTCGCCCCGCTCGATCGCTCCGGCAGTTGGAGGCGCGCCTGCGACGCTCCTGCCCGCACCGAGCCGTCCCGGCCCAGGATCACCCGGCGGCCGCACCTGCCGGCAACCGCTCGATCGGCCCTCGATCGTCGATCCATTAGCAGCGGCGCCAGACGTTGCCTAGAAGACGCCGGCGAACCGGCGGCGTCACGGCGTTCCGCCGCGGCCGGGCGCCGCGATCCGCCGCGCCTCGATCCGGTCGATGCGCAGCCCGTCGAGGTCGACGATCTCGAAGCGCCAGCCCTCGGCGTGGAACACCTCGCCGGGCTTGGGGATGTGGCCGAGGCGGGCGAGGACGAAGCCGGCCGCGGTCTCGTAGCCGCGCTCGGCCCCGAGCCGCAGGCCGAGCGTCTCGGCGAGGGCGGCGATCGGCATGGCACCGGCGATCATCCAGGAGCCGTCGTCGCGCTGGTAGGCGTCGGGCTCCTCCGCCTCGTCGAGATCGGAGCGGAAGGCGCCGGCGATGGCGGCGAGCACGTCGGCCGGGGTGACGAGACCCTCGAAGTCGCCGTATTCGTCGTGAACCAGCGCCATCGGCACCTCGGCCGCGCGCAGCACCTCGAGCAGGTCGAGCCCTGTCATCGTCTCGGGCACCACCGGGGCCGGCCGGACGTGATCGGCGAGACGGACGTCGTCGCTCTCGGCCAGGGCAGAGATCAGGTCCTTGACGGCGACGACGCCGACGACGGCGTCGAGGCCGCGCTCGCAGACCGGCAGGCGCGAGTGGTCGGCCTCGACGAGGCGCGCGCGCAGGGCGGCGCCGGAAAGGTCGACCGGCAGCCAGTCGACCTCGGTGCGCGGGGTCATCAGCGCGCGGGCGCGGCTGTCGCCGAAGCGGAACACGCCCGAGATCAGGCGGCGTTCGTGGGCGACGATCACCCCGGCGCCCTCGGCCTCGCGGACGAGGGCGTGGATCTCCTCCTCGCTCACGGAAGGCCCCTCCTCGTCGCGAAGGCGCAAGAGGGCGAACACCGCCCGCGACGAGGCGTCGAGCAGCCAGACCAGCGGCGCGGCGAGGCGCGACAGCCAGGTCATCGGGGCGGCGACGAGGCAGGCGATCGCTTCCGGATCGCGCAGGGCGATCCGCTTGGGCACCAGTTCGCCGATCACCAGGGAGAAGTAGGTGACGAGGGCGACGACGATGCCGAAGCCGAGGGTGCCGGCGAGGTCCGGCGCGACGCCGGCCTCCGTCAGGATCTCCGCCAGTTGCCGGCCGAGGGTCGCCCCGGAGAAGGCACCGGCGAGGATGCCGACGAGGGTGATGCCGATCTGCACGGTGGAGAGGAAGCGCCCGGGATCGGCGGAGAGTTCGAGCGCCCGCACCGCACCGGCCCGGCCCTCCTCCGCGAAGGCCGCAAGCCGCGCGCGGCGCGAGGAGACGAGGGCGAGTTCGGAGAGGGCGAAGACACCGTTGAGGACGATCAGGCCGGCGGCGATCGCGAGTTCGAACATGAGACGACTTCCATTGCGGGCGCCGCCCGCGGGTTGCGCGCAGGCCGGGGGCTCAGGCCGACAGCGGACGGGCCGCCGGATCGATCGGCACGACGACGCCGTCCCGACGGACCTCGTCGGCCTGCCAGGCCTTGAGGTCGTCGAACACCATTTCGGGACGGAAGGCGACGACACGGTCGCGCCCGGCGCGCTTCGCCCGGTAGAGCGCCTCGTCGGCGAATGACAGGGCCGCACCGAGAGTGACGCCCGCCGACAGCCGGGCGACGCCGATGCTCGCGGTGACCCCGATCGCTTCGCCGTTCCAGAGGACCGGCCGTTCGCCGATGGCGCGGCGGATCGCCTCGGCGAGGATTTCCGCCGCCTCCTCGCCCTCGCACGGACCGAGCACCACGAACTCCTCGCCGCCGAGCCGGGCGACCAGCCGGTGCGCGCCGGCCACGGCGGCGATCGCGGCGGCGGCCTGCTCCAGTACGGCGTCGCCGCCGGCGTGGCCGTAGCGGTCGTTGACGGTCTTGAAGCGGTCGAGGTCGATCAGCACCACCGTCGCCGGGACGCCGCCCGCGACGTGGCGCCGCTCGCCCTCGGCGAGGAAGCTGCGGCGGTTCATCAGGCCGGTGAGGTCGTCGGTCATCGCCAGCCGCTCGACCCTCGCGTAGAGCGCGGCGAGGCGGGCCTGGAGCCGCAGGAAGACGTAGATCGTCGGCGTCGCCAGCAGCGCCGAGACGCCCGCCGCGATGCCGGCGCCGATGTAGAGGTTCATGCCGGGAAAGAACGGCCGCACGAAGAGGTATTCGAGCAGCAGCGTGACGCCGATCGAGGCGACGACGGACAAGGCCGCCAGCAGCAGCGTCCTTCCCATCAGCCTCATGTGCTCCCCTCCCCGCCGCGCTTCGGCGAAGCGCCCGCCCCGATCCTCACGCCTCCCGGTCGGGCGACGACCCGATTCGCACGCGAGGATACCCGAAACGGCAGGGATTCCGCCACGTCGGCCCGAACAGGGCGATCGGCCGAGCCGCCCTTTGCGGCCGGCTCGGTGGCGTGATCTAGTCCATCGTGCAGCGCTCATGCACCCGGCGGCCTTGATGGCCCCGCTCGTGCATGGGTCCGATGCGAGCGTCATCGCCCTGTCGCGCCCGCCGGGTCAGGAAAGGCGGGGCGTCAGGTCGGCACGGCCCGGGGCACGGGATCGATCGCGGTCGCCGGCGGGTCGGGGAAGGAACGGGGCAGGCATGCGGCACTACGACATGATCGTGATCGGCAGCGGACCGGCGGGGCGGCGCGCCGCGATCCAGAGCGCCAAGCTCGGCAAGAGTGCACTGGTGGTGGAGAAGGGGCGCCGGGTCGGCGGCGTCTCCGTCCACACCGGCACCATCCCTTCGAAGACCCTGCGCGAGACCGTCCTCAACCTGACCGGCTGGCGCGAACGCGGCTTCTACGGCCGGGCCTACCGGGTCAAGAAGGACATCCGGTCGAACGACCTGCTGCAGCGGCTCTACAAGACGCTCGACCACGAGGTCGACGTGCTCGAGCACCAGTTCGCCCGCAACGCGGTCGAGACCGTCTGGGGCACCGCGCGGTTCTGGGCGGAAAAGACCGTGGAGGTGACGACGGACACCGGCGAGCGCATCGTCTACACCGCCGACAACATCCTCATCGCCGTCGGCACCCGCCCGTTCCGGCCGGATTACGTGCCCTTCAACGGCGACAACATCCTCGACAGCGACGAGATCATCGAGATCGGCAAGCTGCCGCGCAGCCTGACCGTGATCGGCGCCGGGGTCATCGGCGTCGAATACGCAACGATCTTCTCCGCCCTCGACGTCGCGGTGACGCTGATCGAGCCGCGGCCGAGCTTCCTCGACTTCATCGATCGCGAACTGATCGAGGAACTCGTCCACGACCTGCGTGACCGCGGCATGACGATCCGGCTCGGTGACAAGGTCGAGAAGATCACCGTCGAGAACGGCTGGCCGGAGGTGACGCTCGCCGGCGGCCGGCGCATCCGCTCCGAAGCCCTGCTGTTCGCCGCCGGCCGGGTCGGCGCCGTCGACGCGCTCAATCTCGAGGCGATCGGCCTCGCCACCGACCACCGCGGCCGCATCGCGGTCGACCCCAAGACCTTCGAGACCGCCGTGCCCGGCATCTACGCCGCCGGCGACATCATCGGCTTCCCGAGCCTCGCCTCGACCTCGATGGAGCAGGGCCGCGTCGCCGCATGCCACGCCTTCCGCATGCCGCTGCCGCCGGCGCCGGAGTATTTTCCCTACGGCATCTATTCGGTGCCGGAGATTTCCACCGTCGGCATGACCGAGGAGGAGGTGCGCCAGCGCGCCATTCCCTACGAATGCGGGATCGCCCGCTTCCGCGAGACCTCGCGCGGCCACATCATGGGTCTGAACTCGGGCATGATGAAGATGATCTTTTCGCTGAAGACACGGCGCCTGCTCGGCGTCCACATCGTCGGCGAGGGCGCGACCGAACTGATCCACATCGGCCAGGCGGTGTTGAACCTCAAGGGCACCATCGACTATTTCATCGAGAATACCTTCAACTATCCGACCCTCGCCGAAGCCTACAAGATCGCCGGGCTCGACGCCTGGAACCGGATGGCTCGGCTCGCAGCCGCCCCGGCGGTGACCGCGGAGGCGCCGGAGGTGCCGTGACGCCCGCCGAGCGGGCGGGACGAAAGGCGGATGCCAGACAGGAGAGCGGACCCCATGATCGTCAGCACCACCCCGACCCTCGAAGGCCGGCGCATCGTCGCCTATCGCGGGCTCGTCACCGGCGAGGCCATCCTCGGGGCCAACGTCTTCAAGGACCTGTTCGCCTCGATCCGCGACATCGTCGGCGGCCGCTCGGGCGCCTACGAGAGCGAACTGCGCCGGGCGCGGACCATCGCCGTCGAGGAGATGTGCGCGGAGGCGAAGAGTCTCGGAGCCGACGCGGTGATCGGCGTCGACATCGACTACGAGACCGTCGGCAACAACGGCTCGATGCTGATGGTTTCGGCGACCGGAACCGCGGTGGTGCTCGGCTAGAGGGAGGGCGTTTCGTCCCCTTTGCGCCGGCCTCGCCTCATGCTATCGGGCTCTCATGACGACATCGGCCCCGCTTCGCTCCCCGTCTCGCTCCGTGGCCCGCCCCAAGGCCAGCCCCGTGACCGGCCGCATGGCCCGCTGCCTCGCTCCGGTGGTTCTCGCCCTCGCCCTTTCGGCCTGCAGCGAATCGCTCGAGAACATCAGCACGGTGCCGACGGCGACGCTGCTGCGCATCACCGAGGCCGGTGCCGGCCCGATCACCGCCGCGACGCCCTATTCCAAGGCCGGCCTCGAATCGCTGTTGCCGGGCTACACCATCGAGACGGTGACGATGGCGAGCGAGAACCGCACCGAGACGGCGTTGGCCGCCTTCAGCAACGGCCTGCAGGTGCTGCAGATCCTCTCGGCCGGCGGCGGGCGGATCGCCGCGGTCCACGGCGTTACCCACCACATGACCGGGCCCAACGGCGAGCGCATCGGCATGACCTTCGTCGAGGCGCGCCAGGACGCCTCGGCCTGCCGTGTCGGCACCGGCAACTGGAACGGCATGCCGATCTGCACCGCCCGCGGCGCGCCCTCGGTCAGCCTCGTCTACGCGGTGCCGGGCTACGAATCCTCGACCCGGCTGCCGGACCAGGCGACCCTCGCCGAAGCGACGCTCCAGCGCATCATCTGGACGCCGCGGTCCGGCGGATGACCCCCGCGCCCGCCTCCGCCCCGCCGTCGACGGGCGAGCCGCCCCCGGCGCCGCGCCCCTCGCTAT
>CALCDT010000380.1 GCA_937900425.1 uncultured Alphaproteobacteria bacterium
TCCGCTCAGGGGCGAAGCGTGCTGCTGGTCTTCGGGAGCGACGAGCGTGCGGCGCGTCGGCAGCAGAGCGTGGAGCCGCTGGCCGTGCCAGTCGAGGGCGACCCGTTTCAGCGCCCCGAGGTAGTTCTCGGCGACGAGGCGCCCTGCGAGGGCGACGACGGCGGTGCCGGCGGCCGGCTCGGGCGACAGCGCCTCGGGCCGGAGGCTGGTCCAGCGCCGGCCGAGGCCGAGGCGGGCCGAGGCTTCGGGGCCGAGCACGTTGGCCGAGCCGACGAACTCGGCGACGAAGCGGGTGCGCGGCCGGTCGTGGATCTCTTCCGGGCGGCCGAGCTGGGCGATGCGGCCGTCGCGGAACACGGCGACGCGGTCGGCCATCGACAGCGCCTCGCCCTGGTCGTGGGTGACGAGGACGAAGGTGATCTTCAGCGCCTGCTGGAGTACCTTCAGCTCCTCCTGCATCTCCTCGCGCAGCTTGAGGTCGAGGGCGCCCAGCGGCTCGTCGAGCAGCAGCACCTTCGGCCGGTTGACGAGGGCGCGGGCGAGCGCCACGCGCTGGCGCTGGCCGCCGGAGAGCTGGGACGGCCGGCGGGCGCCGTAGCCCGGCAGCTTGACGAGCTCCAGAGCCTCTTCCGCCGCGCGCTCGCGCTCGCGGCGCCGCACGCCCTTGACCATCAGCCCGTAGGCGACGTTGTCCAGCACCGACATGTGCGGGAACAGGGCGTAGTCCTGGAAGACGGTGTTGACGTCGCGCCGGTAGGGCGGAACTCCGGCGAGCGAGGCGCCGAACAGGGCGACGTCGCCGGCGGTCGGCGTCTCGAAGCCGGCGATGAGGCGCAGGCACGTCGTCTTGCCCGAGCCGGAGGGGCCGAGCATGGCGAAGAACTCGCCCGGCGCGATCGAAAGATCGACCCCGTCGACGGCCTTCACCGGACCGAAATGGCGCGAGACGTTTTTCAGTTCGACGGCGTGCATGGGGGGCTTCTTGGGAGGTTGCGGCGGCGCGGTGGGTCAGAGCAATCGCGACGCGGTTCCGTGCCGCTCACCCCTCTCCCTGTCCCTGCCGGCCTCGGGGCACCGGCCCCTCGGCGTTCGGCCGGCGGCCTCACCCCCACAAGCGGGGAGGGGACCATGAAGGTGAGGGCGACGTTCCACGCAGCTTTTCGCCGAGCCGCAGCGTCGCGGGATGATAGCCCGTGGAATCCGGCGTCCCCTCCCCCCTTGAGGGGGAGGGACAGGGAGAGGGGTGGGCGGCGAAGGAAGGCGCCCGTCGCTCACGCCCTGTTCCAGGCTTCACGCCGATGATGAGAGCGCGTCCCTCACCGCCCGCCGATCACCGCGATGTAGTCCGAGACCCAGCGGTAGTAGGGTACGCATTCGCCCTGGCTGGCGCACTTGGTCACCGGCGTCTTCCAGAAGCGGATCTTCTCGAAGTCGTCGAAGCCGTTGGTCTTGCAGCCCTCGGCGCCGAGCAGCTCGTTGCCCTCGCAGGCCGCGGGCACGGCGGGGACGGAGCCGAACCAGGCGGCGAGGTCGCCCTGGACCTTCGGCGACAGCGAATGCTCCATCCACATGTAGGCGCAGTTGGGATGGGCGGCCTCGGCGTGCATCATCGTCGTGTCGGCCCAGCCGGTGGCGCCTTCCTTCGGGATGGTCGAGCCGATCGGGAATTTCTCCGAGGCGAGCAGGTTGACCTGGAACGGCCAGGAGCCCGAGGCGACGACGCCTTCGTTCTTGAAGTCGTCCATCTGCACGAAGGCGTCGTGCCAGTAGCGCGAGACGAGGGTGCGCTGGACGCGCAGGAGGTCGAGCGCCGCCTCGTACTGGTCCTCGTTCAGCTCGTAGGGATCCTTGATGCCGAGCTCGGGCTTCGTCGCCATCAGGTAGTTGGCGGCGTCGGCGATGTGGATCGGGCCGTCGTAGGCCTCGACGCGGCCCTTGTTGGACTTGCCGTCCGGCAGCTCCATCTCCTCGAATACGACGTTCCAGCTCTCCGGCGGCGTCTTGAAGACGTCGGTGTTGTACATCAGCACGTTGGGGCCCCACTGGTAGGGCGTGCCGTAGTGGACGCCGTCGACCGTGTGCCAGGGCGCGCTCTTCAGGCGGTCGTCGACGGTGCCCCAGCTCTTGATCAGGTCGGGGTTGACCGGCTGGACACGCTTGCCGGCGATGAGGCGCAGCGAGGCGTCGCCCGACGCGGTGACGAGGTCGAAGCCGCCCTCGTTCATCAGCGCCACCATTTCGTCGGAGGTCGCCGCCGTCTTCACCGACACCTTGCAGCCGGTCTCCTTTTCGAAGGAGGTGACCCAGTCGAAGGCCGGGTCGGTCTCGCCGCGCTCGATGTAGCCGGCCCAGGCGACGATCGCGACCTCGCCCTCGCCGGGGCCGATCGCGGTCATCATCTCGGCGGAAAAGCTCTGGGAAACGGAGGCGAGCGTCAGCGCCGCCGCCGTGGACGCGCTCAGGATCTTCTTCATGTCGAACCCCTCGTTGTCGTGCCGCCGGCCGGTCCGGCCGAGGTGGAGCGCCGCATTCTTGTGCGCGGCCGGTCTCTGGGCAGCAGAGTAGAACGCCGCCAGGGCTTCGCAATTTCTTTTGTCAGAATGCCGCTATCGGGAAAACCGATCGATCAGCGCAGCCGCGGGGTGCCGCGGGAGTGGGTGACGTCGATGAAATTGCGCAGCGGGTCGGAGAGCCTCAGCCCGCGGCGCCAGACGAGGCCGACCTGGACGACGGGCAGCGCGCCGGAGACGTCGCGGGATTCGATCTTGTCGCCTTCGAGCGACCACGGCCGGTAGATTAGATCGGGCAGCAGGGCGACGCCGGCGCCGGTGGCGACGAGGCTGCGCACGGCCTCCACCGAGCGCGTGCGGAAGGCGACCTCGGGCCGGGCGCCGAAGGCGGCGAGCAGGCGCCGCGTCGCCTCCTCGATCTCGTCGACGGTCAGCATGATCAGCGGCAGGCCGGCGATGTCCTCCATGGCGATGCCGTCGCGGCGGGCGAGGTCGTGGCCGGCCGGCAGCCACAGCCGGAAGGGCGAGACCTCGAGGATCTCAGACTGCAGCGCCTGGCGGTCGCGCCAGTTGCCGAGCAGCATCACCGCGACGTCGAGTTCTCCGCCGACCAGCAGGTGTTCCAGATAGGCGCTCTCGTCCTCCATGGTCTCGACGACGACGCCGGGATAGGCGCGGCGGTAGCGGGCGAGCAGGTCGGAGAGCACGTAGCCGGCGACCAGCGACGTGACGCCGAGCGACAGCCGCCCGCCGGCCGCCGCCGGCATCAGGCGAAAGGTGCGCCGGGCCTCGCCGACGTCGGCGAGGATCTTGGTGGCGTGGCGCAGGAACTGATGGCCCTCGTGGGTGATGCGCAGGCCGCGCGGGTGGCGCTCGAACAGGGCGACGCCGAGGTCGCCCTCGAGTTCCTTCACCGCCTCGGTGACCGACGACTGCGAGATCGACAACACGTGCGCCGCCCCCGAGACGGTGCCCTGCTCGGCGACGGCGACGAAATACTGGAGCTGGCGGAGGGTGAAGGCCATGGGGCGGGGGGGCGGAGGAGGCCAGGCTCGAACGGGTGGTCGGGCCGGCAGGATAGGGCAGGGCGGCGGGCCTGCCTACGGCCGACGTCGCGCCGGTCGCCGCCTCACGGCACCAGCACCGCCGCGCCCTGGAAGCGGCCGGCGCGCAGGTCGCCGAGCGCCTCGTTCGCCCGCTCCAGCGGATAGACCACGGTCTCGGTGCGCACGCCGGCCTTCGGGGCGAGGGCGAGGAACTCCTCGGCGTCGGCGCGGGTGAGGTTGGCGACCGAGCGGATCTGCCGCTCCTCCCAGAGGATGCGGTAGGGGAAGGCGGGGATGTCGGACATGTGGATGCCGCCGCAGACGACGATGCCGCCCTTTCGCACCGCCTTCAGCGCGGCGGGGACGAGGTCGCCGACCGGCGCGAAGATCAGCGCCGCGTCGAGCGCTTCGGGCGGCCGCTCGTCGGAGCCGCCGGCCCAGAGTGCGCCGAGGCGGCGGGCGTGGTCCTGCGCCGGGCCGTCGCCGGGCCGGGTGAAGGCGTAGACCTCCCGACCCTGCCAGCGGCAGACCTGGGCGATGATGTGGGCGGCGGCGCCGAAGCCGTAGAGGCCGACGCGGCTGGCCGCGCCCGCCATCTTCAGCGAGCGCCAGCCGATCAGTCCGGCGCACATCAGCGGCGCGGCGGCGACCGGATCGGAAAAGCCGTCGAGCGGAAAGGCATAGGCGGCGTCGGCGACGACGTGGGTGGCGAAGCCGCCGTCGCGGCCATAGCCGGTGAAGACCGGGTCGTCGCAGAGGTTCTCGGCGCCGTCCCGGCAGAAGGCGCAGTGCCCGCAGGTGTGGCCGAGCCAGGGCACGCCGACGCGCCGCCCCGGCGCCGGCGTCGTCACCCCCTCGCCGCAGGCCTCGACGATGCCGACGATCTCGTGGCCCGGAACGACCGGCCGGCCGAGATGCGGCAGGTCGCCGTCGACGACGTGGAGGTCGGTGCGGCAGACGGCGCAGGCCTCGACGCGGAGCCGGATCTCGCCGGGGCCGGGCAGGGGATCGGGGCGGGTCTCCGGCCTGAGCGGCAGACCGGGGCGGTCGAGCACCATCGCTTTCATCGCGTTCGTCCTTCGCCGCCGGCGCAAAAGCCGCGTCGGGTCGTTCGACGTGGAGGCTTCGATCGCAGTCTATACGGTGCGGGCGCCGGCTGACTTGAGCGAGATCAAGGCGCTATCGGGCAGGTGGGCTTCAGGCCGGTGCGAAGACCGGGAAGAATTTTTCCGTGTGCTCAAATTCTCAAGCCGAAGAAAACCGGTCGTTCGACCAAAGGAGCGGCATCTATCATGTCATGATTAACCCTCTGGCGACCATTTTGAGAAAACGTCCCTTATGAAAAGACGAGGGAGGCCGATGATGGTTCTTTGGTTGACGGAGCGAAAGACGCGGCGGCCGAAGGTCGACGAGGCGCCGGACCCGGTTCCAGCGGAGGTCGCCGAGGAGATCGTGCGGCAACCCAACCCGCTGGTCGACATGATCGAGATGGATCTGCGCCGCATGGGCCGGCAGCTCGGCGTGGCGGGTGCCGACATGCGCGCGATCTCCGGCCGCAGCCGGTCGATCGTCGCGGCGATCCACGGCAAGACCGACGTTCTCGGCGAGGAGACCGTCAAGGCCGAGGCCAGCACCGCCGAGGTGGCAGGAGCGGTGACGGCACTCGCCGAGGCGAACCGCGACATCGCTTCCCGCGCCGACCGCAGCGGCCGCATGCTGCAGGACGCCCGCACGATGGCGGCCGAGGCCGGCGGCGAGATGCGCGACCTGTCGCGGGTGATCGGCGAGATCGAGGAGGTCGTCGGACTGATCGCCGCCATCGCCGGCCAGACCAACCTGCTCGCGCTCAACGCCACCATCGAGGCGGCGCGGGCCGGCGAGGCCGGCCGGGGCTTCTCGGTCGTCGCCGGCGAGGTCAAGGCGCTGTCGGTCGAAACCCGTCGCGCGACCGACCGCATCGCCGCCACCATCGCCAGCCTGCGTGGACGGGCCGACGAGGCGGTCGCCGCCGTGGAGCGGATCATCGCCGTCGTCGAGGACGTCCAGCCGGTGATCCGCGGCGTCAACGAGGCGGTGGCCGGGCAGGCGCAGACCGTCGGCCAGATCGACCGCTCGGCGCAGACGACGGCGGCCTTCGCGGCGGACGTCGCCGAGCGGGCCCGCGAGATCGGCCTCGCCGCGTCCGAGGCCGCCGAGGCGAGCGCTGCGGTCGAGGCCGCGAGCGGAACGATGGACGGGGCGCTGGCCGACCTCACGCGCAAGATGCTCACCGTCGTGCGGCAGTCGCAGAGCGGCGACCGGCGGCGGCACGACCGCTGGCCGGTCGAGATTCCCGGGACGCTGCGGATCGGCGGCGAGGAGATCGCCGTCGCCACCGTCGACCTCGGCGCCGGCGGCGCGCTGGCCCGGCCGCGCGAGGGGGCGGCGAGGGCCCGCCAGGACTCCGGCACGCTGCGCCTCGACGGCATCGGCAGCCTCGCCGTCCGCGTCGTCGGCACCAGCACCCTCGGCCATCATCTCGCCTTCACCGAGGCGGCGGGCCCGGCGCACGATGCGGTGCGGGCGACGATCGCCCGGCTGGAGGCCGGCTCGGCGTCGGACATCGAGCGGGTCCAGGCGGCGGCGGCCGCGATCGTCGCCGCGATCGAGGCCGAACTCGACGCCGGGCGCCTGTCGACGGATGCGCTGTTCGACCACGACTATCGGCCGGTCGTCGGCACCGATCCGGTGCAGGTGACGACCCGGTCGCTGCCGGTGCTGGAGCGGATCCTGCCGCCGATCCAGGAGGCGATCCTTGCGGAAGACGCCGGCATCGCCTTTTCGGCGGCGGTCGACCTCAACGGCTATCTGCCGGTGCACAACCGGAAATTCTCGCAGCCGCAGCGGCCGGGCGATCCGGTGTGGAACGCCGCCAACTGCCGCAACAAGCGGATCTTCGACGACCGCACCGGCCTCCTCGCCGCCCGCAACACCCGGCCGTTCCTCGTCCAGAACTACGCGCGTGACATGGGCGGCGGCACCATCGTCATGATGAAGGAGATCGACTGCCCGATCGTCGTGGGCGGCCGCCACTGGGGCGGCCTGCGTCTCGCCCGGCGGCTCTGACCGGGACCCTCCCGCTCAGGTCTTGCGCGTCGCCAGCGCCACTGCGACGGCGACGAGCACGGTGCCGGCGATCTGCACAGGGCCGAGCGCCTCGCCGAACAGCAGGAAGGCCATGACCGCCGTGGTCGGCGGCACCAGGTAGAACAGCGCGGCGACCTTGGAGACGGCGCCCTCGCGGATCATCCACATCAGCAGCAGCACGCTGACGATCGACAGCACCACGACCAGCCAGCCGACGACGAGGACGAGCTGGAGGCCGGGGACGTAGTGGAAGCCCTCGGCGGCGGCGAGCGGCAGCAGGAACGCCGTCGCGCCGACGTATTGCATCACCGTGGACGACAGCAGGTCGACGTTCTTGACGTAGCGCTTCTGGTAGACCGTGCCGAGGGAGACGCAGAACACCGCGCCGACGGCGACGAGGGCGGCCATCGGCGTCACGCCCTCGGCGGCGGAAAGGTCGAGCTTCGGCCCGAGCACCATGGCGACGCCGACGAGGCCGAGCACCAGACCGATCCCGTGGGAAAGCGTCAGCTTCTCGCCGAGGATCGGCCGGGCGACGAAGGCGGTCAGCATCGGCTGCAGGCCGACGACGAGGCCGGCGAAGCCGGCCGGCAGGCCGTGCTTCACCGCGAAGAAGATGCCGCCGAGATAGGCGCCGTGGATCAGCGTGCCGGCGACCATGGCATGGAGCGCGACCCGCCCCGTCGGCCAGGGACGGCGCAGGGCGAGGGCGATCAGCCCGAGCACCGGCACGACGAAGGCCATCCGGAGGGCGAGCAGCGAGAAGGGGCCGGCCACCGGGGCGGCGTATTTCGCGGCGATGAAGCCGGTCGACCACAGCAGCACGAAGAGATAGGGCGCGAGCCTGAGAAAGGGCGAGCCCTCGTCCGCCGCCGCGCCGTCCCGTGCCGTCACCGATGCCATCGCGTCCGTCCCTGGAAAGACAAGGCAGCCTTGATAGCCGCCGCGGACGGAAAAGGGAATCGGCGCCGGCGGCGGGCTGCTATGCCGCCGCCGCCATGCCGCCCACGATGCGCACGACGTCGGCCATGATGTCGGTGAGCTGGAAGTCCTTGGGGGTGTAGACCGCGGCGACGCCGATGGCTTTGAGGGCGGCGGCGTCCTCGGGCGGGATGATGCCGCCGACGACGACGGGGACGTCGTCGAGGCCGCTCTCGCGCATGCCCTTCATCACCTCGCGCACGAGGGCGAGGTGGCTGCCGGAGAGGATGGAGAGGCCGACGACGTGGACGCCTTCTTCCAGCGCGGCGTTGACGATCTCGGCCGGTGTCAGGCGGATGCCCTCGTAGACCACCTCCATGCCGCAGTCGCGGGCGCGCACGGCGATCTGCTCGGCGCCGTTGGAGTGGCCGTCGAGGCCGGGCTTGCCGACGAGGAACTTGAGCCGGCGGCCGAGCTTCTCCGACACCGCCTCCACCGCGGCGCGCACCGCCTCGATCTCGCCGGCGGAGGCGGAGGCCGCGGCGCCGACGCCGGTTGGGGCGCGGTATTCGCCGAAGACCTCGCGCAGCGTGCGGCCCCATTCGCCGGTGGTGACGCCGGCTTTCGCCGCGGCGATCGAGGCGTCCATGATGTTGCGGCCCTCGGACGCGGCGGCGCGCAGTTCGGCGAGCGCCGCGGTGACGGCGTCGGCGTCACGGGCGGCACGCCAGGCGGCGATCTTCTCCACCGCCTCGGCCTCGACGTGCTCGGGCACCGTCAGGATGCCGCCGTCGGCCCCGGCGGCGAGCGGCGAGGGTTCGGTCTCGGTGAACCTGTTGACGCCGACGACGACCTGCTCGCCGCCCTCGATGGCGGCGAGGCGGCGGGTGTTGCTCTCCACCAGCGCCCGCTTCATGTAGCCGCTGTCGACGGCGGCGATCGCCCCGCCCATCGCCTCGATGCGGGCGAGTTCGGCGCGGGCCTCCTCTTTCAGCGCCTCGACCTTGGCGGTCATCACGACGGAGCCGTCGAAGATGTCCTCGTTTTCGAGGAGGTCGGTCTCGAAGGCCATGATCTGCTGCATCCTGAGCGACCACTGCTGATCCCACGGCCGCGGCAGGCCGAGCGCCTCGTTCCAGGCGGGAAGCTGGACGGCGCGGGCGCGGGCGTTCTTCGACAGCACCACCGCCAGCATCTCGATCAGGATGCGGGTGACGTTGTTCTCCGGCTGCGGCTCGGTAAGGCCGAGCGAGTTGACCTGCACGCCGTAGCGGAAGCGCCGCATCTTCGGGTCGTCGACGCCGTAGCGCGTCTCCAGGATCTCGTCCCAGAGTTCGCTGAAGGCGCGCATCTTGGCGATCTCGGTGACGAAGCGCAGGCCGGCGTTGACGAAGAAGGAGATGCGGCCGACGGCGGCCGGGAATTCTTCCGGCGGAATGGCGCCCGAGGCCTTCATGCCGTCGAGGATGGTCATCGCGGTGGCGAGGGCGAAGGCCAGCTCCTGCACCGGCGTCGCCCCGGCCTCCTGCAGGTGGTAGGAGCAGACGTTCATCGGGTTCCACTTCGGCATTTCCCGATAGGTCCAGGCGATCATGTCGATCGTCAGCCGGATCGAGGGTGCCGGCGGGAAGACGTAGGTGCCGCGCGAGAGATATTCCTTGATGATGTCGTTCTGCGTGGTGCCGGCGAGGCTTGCCCGCGGCGCGCCCTGCTCGTCGGCGACGGCGACGTAGAGCGCCAGCAGCCAGGCCGCGGTGGCGTTGATCGTCATCGAGGTGTTCATGCGCTCGAGCGGGATCTGATCGAACAGCGCCCGCATGTCGCCGAGATGGGCGACCGGCACGCCGACCTTGCCGACCTCGCCGCGCGCGAGGGCGTCGTCAGGGTCGTAGCCGGTTTGGGTCGGCAGGTCGAAGGCGACCGAGAGGCCGGTCTGGCCCTTGGCGAGGTTGGAGCGATAGAGCGAGTTAGACGCCGAGGCCGTGGAGTGGCCGGCGTAGGTGCGGATGATCCAGGGCTTGTCGCGTGTCGTCGTGCTCATCGGAACTCCCCGCGCGGACCTCGGCGGCACGGATGATCCATGCTGCGCCGCGTCAGAAACTTCCCCTCAATATGCCGAGGCCGGCGGGCGAACAAAGCCCTTCGTTGGACCAGCAACAATTGGACGCACCTCCGCCGCCGACGGGTTTTACGGCGTTCCGCACAATCTTCCGCCGCCCGCACCGAAGTCGATCCGCCGTTGGGAGGATGCGACGTGTTGCCCACTACGCAACTGCGAAAAGCCGTGTGCATGCTTGAGGCGAACAGATCGGCGCGGCGCGAAGGCGTCCGCCGCGAGCGTCATTCCAGCGAGAGAAGAAGCCATGAACGCCCTTGCCAAGCGACAGTCGGCGCCCGACACCAAGGACCTCTACGACATCGGCGAGATCCCTCCGCTCGGCCACGTTCCGGAGAAGATGTGGGCCTGGTGCATCCGCAAGGAGCGCCACGGCCCGCCGGACACCGCCATGCAGCTCGAGGTCGTGCCGACCTGGCAGCTCGAAAGCGACGAGGTGCTGGTGCTGGTGATGGCGGCGGGCGTCAACTACAACGGCGTCTGGGCCTCGCTCGGCCAGCCGATCTCGCCCTTCGACGGCCACAAGCAGCCCTATCACATCGCCGGCTCCGACGCCTCGGGCATCGTCTGGGCGGTCGGCTCGCGGGTGACGCGCTGGAAGGTCGGCGACGAGGTCGTCGTCCACTGCAACCAGGACGCCGGCGACGACGAGGAGTGCAACGGCGGCGACCCGATGCTCTCGCCGACCCAGCGCATCTGGGGCTACGAGACCAACGACGGCTCCTTCGCCCAGTTCTGCCGGGTGCAGAGCCGGCAGCTGCTGCCGCGGCCGAGGCACCTGACCTGGGAGGAATCGGCCTCCTACATGCTGACGCTGGCCACCGCCTACCGCATGCTGTTCGGCCACGCGCCGCACACGCTGAAGCCCGGCCAGAACGTTCTGGTATGGGGTGCTTCGGGCGGCCTCGGCGTCTTCGCGGTGCAGATCGCGGCGGCGGCCGGTGCCAACGCTATCGGCGTCATCTCCGACGAGAGCAAGCGCGACTACGTGCTCTCGCTCGGCGCCAAGGGCGTCATCAACCGCAAGGACTTCAAGTGCTGGGGCCAGCTGCCCAAGGTCGGCTCGCCCGAATACGACGCCTGGTTCGCCGAGGCGCGCAAGTTCGGCAAGGCGATCTGGGACGTCACCGGCAAGGGTGTGAACGTCGACATGGTGTTCGAGCACCCGGGCGAGGCGACCTTCCCGGTCTCCTCCTTCGTGGTCAAGCGCGGCGGCATGGTGGTGTTCTGCGCCGGCACCTCGGGCTTCAACATCACCTTCGACGCCCGCTACGTCTGGATGCACCAGAAGCGCATCCAGGGCTCGCACTTCGCCCACCTGAAGCAGGCGAGCGAGGCCAACCGCTTCGTGCTCGACCGCCGGGTCGACCCCTGCATGTCCGAGGTGTTCGGCTGGGACCAGATCCCGCAGGCGCACATGAAGATGTGGAAGAACCAGCACGCCCCCGGCAACATGGCGGTGCTGGTCAACGCGCCGCGCACCGGCCTGCGCACGCTGGAAGACGTGATCGAGGCGGGGGGCTGATCCGCGTCGTAACCGCCGCGACGGGTGAGAGATGCGGCAAGGGCCGCGGGAGATCAACCGCTCTCCCGCGGCCCTTGCTTTTCCTCCGCGGCCGGCGTCTTGCCCGATGACGCGTGCGGTCCCGCCGCCGCCATCGTCAGCGGTGAAAGCCTGTCCTCGACCTCCTGGAACACCGCTTCCAGCACCTGAAGGTCGCCGTCGTAATCGAGCGCCTTGCGGCTGCGCGCGAGCGCATCGCGGGCGTGGGCGAGGGCGAGGCCGGCGTGGAGGCCGTCGCCGGCCTCGCCGAGGATCATCGCCATCTTCTGGAAGCGGATCGCGACCTCGAGCGTGCCGGCGCCGTCGCGCGCGATCGGGCGGAGCAGATCCTCGAAGAGATCCCGGGCCGCGAGGTCCCCGGCGAAGACGTTGCCGAAGCGGACCGTTCGCGGGGCGTCGCGGCGCCGGTCGATCCAGCCCCCCAGCAGCCGCGTTCCCGCGGTGAGCGCCGCGATCGCCGTGCCCGGATCGTTGATGCCCGGCGACAGCGCCCGCGAGGCGACCTCGGCGAGGGTGATCAGGCCGAAGCGCGGATCGTGCGCGAAATCGCGGCCCCTATCGATGGTCAGGGCGCCGGCCATCGCGGCGGCCGTCCCGGGGGGAAGGTCGCGGGAGCTGCGGGCGAAGGGGCGGCGCGGGGCGAGATAGCTGCCCGGAGCGACGATCAGAAGAAGGTCGCAGCCGGCCTCGCGTGCCAGCGTGTCGAGCCGGGCGACGTCGACGTGCTGGACGTACCCCTCGCTGCCCGCGTGAAGCGGAAAATCCGCCGGTGCGCACCATTCGGCCGGCGGCCGGGCCGCAAATCCCGGGGCGTCGATCCAGCTGTCGAAGGCCCGCCCGGCGGCCCCCTCGATCCGCGCCGTGGTCGCGTCGACGCGAACCAGTGCCGAGATGTGGTCCATCCAGCGCAGGAAGACGACGACGATGCCGGCCATCACCGCGACGGTGACGCAGAAGAGGGCGAAGCTCTCCTTGGAGCCGAAGAATTCGAGGTAGTAGGCGGTGAGCCCGGTGACTGCGTAGATGAACGAGCCGAGAAACAGCGAGATGGCGTTCTGGGCGGTGCGGTCCTCGGTGACGAGCGGGGTCGCGCGGGGCGTCGCATTGGTCGTCGCCGCGGAGAAGCCGGAGACCATGGTCGTCAGCGAAAAGGTGGTGACCGGGAGCATGCTGCCGGCGAGCAGCGACAGCATCGCCGTGGTGGCCCCCTTGGCGATCTCGACGCGCAGCGCCGTCTCGAAGATCAGGTCGATCTCGTAGGCGAGACCGACGACGACGACCGAGGCGACGGCGAAGGCGGCCGCCCGCAGCCAGAGGCGGCGCAGCAGACGGGCGAGGAGGAAGGAGAAGTTGGTCAGGGCCGTTGCTCCGGAGCGGGTGGCGGCGCCGCGGTCTGGATCCGATACCGATCAACCGCCCTCTGGCCGGGATTGTTCACGACGAGCGAGAACGCCGCCGGACGAGGGCCGCTGCGATCGTCATGGTCCGGAATTCACACCGCGACCGTGGCGGGACCGGCGGCGAAGGCGGCGAAGGCTTCCGCCACCCGGGCGTAGGTCGGCCGGCGGTGGTGCGGGCCGATCGCCGGCATGTCGGCGAGCGGACGCCAGGCCCATTCGGAAAACTCGGCGGGCTCGTGGGTGTGCTCGGCGGCGACGGTGATCTCCGCCTCGGAACCGGTGAAGCGGAAGGCGGCCCAGCGCTGGCGCTGGCCGCGGAAGGGGTGGAGCTTGTGGCTTCGCGCCGCCCGGGCCGGGAAGTCGTAGGCCCACCAGTCGCCGGTGACGGCGAGAAGCTCGGCGGAGACGACGCCGGTCTCCTCGTAGAGTTCGCGCCGGGCCGCCGTCTCGACGTCCTCGCCCGGATCGATGCCGCCCTGGGGCAGCATCCAGTCGGCGCCGTCGACCACGATCTCCGGGTCGGGCCAGCCGTGGGGATTGGGGAAGGCACGGCCGGCGAAGACGAGGCCGCGGCCGTCGATGAGGCAGATGCCGACGTTCGGCCGGTAGGGCAGGTCCGTCGCCAGCGGTTCGCGCTCGCCGGGCGCCGGCGGCACCTTCGAGGCCGGTGGGCGCGGGCTCACGCGGGAACCGCGAGATGGCGGAAGGCGGCGACGACTTCCTCGTAGACCGGGCGCTTGAACGGGATGATCAGCCGCGGCAGCGCCTCGATCTCCTCCCAGCGCCAGTCGCGGAACTCCGGCCGGTGGCCGCCGCCGCCGGGCCGGCGGATGTCGATCTCCTTGTCCTTGCCGGTGAAGCGGAAGGCGAACCACTTCTGGGTCTGGCCGCGGTAGCGCCCGCGCCAGGCCTTGCCGGTTTCGATCGGCAGGTCGTAGGACAGCCAGTCCGGCGCCTCGGCGACGAGGGTGACGGAGCGGACGTTGGTTTCCTCGTAGAGCTCGCGCCGGGCCGCCTCGATCGGCGTCTCGCCCGGGTCGATGCCGCCCTGGGGCATCTGCCAGCTGTAGTCGGCGGGGTCGGCGCGGCGGTCGGCGAGCAGCTTCTGGGCGCCTTCGGTGCGGCGCTGGCCGATCCACACCTTGCCGGCGCCGTTGAGGAGGAGAATGCCGACGCAGGGCCGATAGGGCAGGTCGAGAGCGGTCATCTGGTCTTCCGGTTGCGCCGGTCCGCCGGGCCCGGCCCGAACGGGCGGAACGCAGGAGGCCGGCCGGCGTGATGTCGGGCGCGGGCGGGAAGCCGCGTCGGCCGCTCCCGCGGCGCCGTCATTTCAGCGCCGCACTGATCGGCACCAGCGTGATTCCCCTGTTCTCCAAATTCTTGCTCCATTCGCCGATCCGCTTCAAGGAAACCGGCAGCGCGGAGGCGTATCCGACGGCGATGCCACGGGTGCGGGCGATCTGTTCGAGCTGGGCCAGCCTCGTGCCGATGCTGGCGTCGTCCGGATCGGCGTCGACGATGAGGTCGGCCCGGGCGAAGGGCGTGCCCGTCGTGCCGGCGACGGTGCCGGTGCGGCTGCGCGAGGAGGAGGCGTCGTCGAAGTAGAGCAGGCCGCGCCGCGTCAGTTCGTCGAGGAACACCCTCAGCGCCTCGACGTCGGTCGTGTAACGGGCGCCCATGTAGTTCATGACACCGACGTAGGTGGTCAGGCGCGCCATCAGCCAGTTCAGCCGCTCGAGGTTCTTCTCGCGGCCGTTCGAGGTCAGCAGCGTGTGCGGGCCGGGGTCGTTGTCGGGAAAATCATAGGGCTCCATCGGGATCTGGAGCAGCAGTTCGTGGCCGTCCTGCCGGGCCCGGCGCTGCCAGAGGTCGAGGCCGTTGCCATAGGGGGCGAAGGCGAGGGTGATCTCGGGCGGCAGCACGCGCAGCGCCTCCTGGGTGCCCGACTGGCTGAGCCCGAGGCCGCCGACGACGATGGCGATTTTCGGCGCGGCGCCGACGATGGCCGGCACCGGGCGGGCATAGGCGTCGAGCGGACGGGTGCCGTCGGCGGCGATCTTCGGCAGGATGCCGGCGGCGGTCTCCTCGGAAAGCTCGGGCAGGGCCTGGACCGGCATCGCCGCGGCGGAGGCCGGACGCTCCGCCGCGGTCTCCGGCAGGGCGCCCGGTCGGGCGATGTCGTCGATGTCGTCGATGTCGTCGTCGGCCGGAGCCTGCGGCGGCTCGATCAACTCGCCGGCGCCGGACTTGACGCCGACCACGGCGATCCGGTCGCCGTCCGGCGAGAGGCTCTCGCGATCGATGCGGGCGACGGCGGCGGGCTGGCCGCCGAGCGGATCGTCGACGGCGATGATCCAGCCGGCCGCGGCGAGCACCATCAGCGCCGTCAGCGACAGCACGATCGTGACGATCGGGATCCGGCGCCGGGACTTCGGCAGCTTGAGGCCGAGGGGGGCTGAGAGGTCGTTCATGGCGCTCCGCACGGGGCCGGTCCGGTACGGCGGTGCCGCCCGGTCTGATGGAATCGAAAGGCCGGACAGGTGTCCGGCCGTTCGCTG
This sequence comes from uncultured Alphaproteobacteria bacterium, assembly GCA_937900425.1. Lineage (GTDB taxonomy): Bacteria > Pseudomonadota > Alphaproteobacteria > Rhizobiales > Pleomorphomonadaceae > CALCDT01. The sequence continues at coordinate 15,242 of CALCDT010000380.1, forward strand.
TCGTCAGGGGCCGCCGGCGGAGCGCCGGGGCCGGTCCGTTTCCGGTCGGTGTCCGGCTCAGTTCGGGACCGGGCCGTCCGCCGGCGGCGGGAAGGCGCTGTTCGCCTGCAGGCCGCGCAGGAGGTCGAGCGCCATGTTGAGCTGCTGGTCGTCCTTCGGATCCGGCGGCACGTAGGCGCCCGAACCGGCCTCCTCCGAGCCGTCCTGGGAGGACAGGTGTCCCGGCAGGCTGGCCTCGCCGCGGGTCTCCAGCTGGTCCTTGAGCTCGTCGGGCAGTTCCTGCTTGACCTCGATGTCCGGGACGATGCCCTTGGCCTGGATCGAGGTGCCCGACGGCGTGTAGTAGCGCGCGGTCGTCAGTCGGATCGCCCCGTTCTCGCCGAGCGGGATGATGGTCTGGACCGAGCCCTTGCCGAAGGAGCGGGTGCCGAGGATGGTGGCGCGGTGGTGGTCCTGGAGGGCGCCGGCGACGATCTCCGAGGCCGAGGCCGAACCGCCGTTGACCAGCACGATCACCGGCTTGCCGTCGGTGAGGTCGCCGGCCCGGGCGCTGTAGCGCCGGGTCTCGTCCTCGTGGCGGCCGCGGGTCGAGACGATCTCGCCCTTGTCGAGGAAGGTGTCGGAAACCGCGATCGCCTGGTCGAGCAGGCCGCCCGGGTTGTTGCGCAGGTCGATGACGAAGCCCTTGAGCCGGTCGCCCGGCACCTGCTTCTCGATCTGGTCGATCGCGCCCTTGAGGCCCTCGAAGGTCTGCTCGGTGAACTGCGTGATGCGGACGTAGCCGACGTCGTCCTCGACCCGCGAACGCACCGACTGGATCTTGATGACCGCGCGCTTGACCTTGACCTCGATGGCCTTCGACGAGCCCTCGCGCATCACGGTGAGCACGATCTCGGAATTGACCGGGCCGCGCATCTTCTCGACCGCCTGCTGCAGGGTCAGGCCCTGGACCTGCTCGCCGTCGAGGGCGACGATGAGGTCGCCGGCGAGGATTCCGGCCTTGGCGGCGGGGGTGTCGTCGATCGGGGTGACGACCTTGACGATGCCCTCCTCCATCGTGACCTCGATGCCGAGGCCGCCGAATTCGCCCTTGGTCTGGACCTGCATGTCCTGGAACGACTTGGCGTTCATGTAGCTCGAATGCGGGTCGAGCGAGGTCAGCATGCCGTTGACGGCGGCCTCGACCAGTTCGGCGTCGTCCGGCACCTCGACGTAGTCGGCCCGGATACGCTCGAAGACGTCGCCGAACAGGGTCAGCTGCCGATAGGTGTCGGCGCCGGCGGCGTTGGCCACGCCCATGGTGCCGAGGTCGGCCCGGCCGAGGGCGACGACCGCTGCGGCGCCCATCAGGGCACCGGTCGCCATGAGTGAAAACTTCTTGATCATCCGCCAACCTTCCGATCTTCCGAGGCGACCCACCACGGAGAGGGGTCGATCGAGGAGCCGTCCTTGCGAAATTCGATGTAGAGCACCGGTTGCGACACGTTCCGCTCCGGCGCCATCGCGCTGGCCAGTCTGCGGTCTCCCATCGTGCCCACCGGTTCCCCGGTGAGGACGAACTGACCGAGTTCGACGTCGACGCGCTCCATGCCTGCCATCACCACATGATATCCATCCCCGCCGTCGAGGATCAAGAGTCGGCCGTAGGATCTGAAGTCGCCGGCGTAGGCGACCCAGCCGTCGCAGGGCGCGGTGACCCGGGCACCGGCGCGCGTCGCCACCGAAACACCCTGGGCCGTGCCGCCGAGGCCGTTGTCCTCGCCGAAGCCCTGGACCGGGACGCCGCGCACCGGCATCGGGAACCGGCCCCGCGCCTCGGCGAAGGCGATCGCCGGCCTGAGACGCCCGCTGTCGTCGACCGGCGGGCGCGCTTCGCCCGGCCGGCTGTCGCGGTCGCGGCGGCGGGCGCTCGCCAGACGCTCGTCGAGCGTCGTGAGCAGGTCCTTGAGGCTCGCCGCCCGGCGGGCGAGATCCTCGGTCCGGCCGCGTTCGACCTCGAGGTCGGCCTGCGAGCTCTCGCCGAGCTTGCGCTTCTCCTCGATCAGCAGGGCGAGGCGCTCCTGTTCCTCCGCCATCTTCGTCCGGTCGGCGCCGAGCCGCGCCGCCTCGGCCTCGACCTCGTCGCGCACCTCGACGAGGGCGGCGAGGTCGGAGGCGAGGGCTTCGGCCTCGACCCGGATCTCCGGCAGCACCGCCCCGAAGGCGATGGCCGAGCGCACCGCGCCGAGGGCGTCCTCGGGCCGCACCACAATGGCGGGCGGCGGCCGGCGGCCGATCCGCAGCAGCGCCGACAGCACCTGGGCGAGGACGCCGCGCCGCGCCTCGAGGCTCTCGCCGATGGCGGCGGCGTTGGCGTCGAGCCTGGCGAGGCGCTCCTCGCTGCCGGACAGGGCGCCTTCGAGGGCCTGGATCCGCGAGGCGGTCGTCACCAGCTGGTCGGTCAGGGCCGAGCGGTCCTTGTCGATCTCGCCGATCTCGGCCTCGAGCTGCTTCTGGCGGTCCTCCGACAGCTTGATCGTCGCCGACAGGTCCTCGAGTTCGGCCCGCCGGGTCGCCGCCTCGCTCGCCAGCGCCTCCGGGTCGACCGCCGTGCCGCGCGTCGGAGGCGGGGCCTGCTGTGCGAACGCGGGCAGGGCGAGGGCCGGCAGGGCCGCCATCAGGCAGAGCGTCGCCGCGAGCAACCGGGCCGGAGGGCGCACGCGACCCTCGTCGCGGCACCTCTCGCCGCGCCGATCCGCGCCGCCGCGATCCGCTCTCCTCACCGTCGCCGTCATCCGCGCCGACTTCGTTCCCATGCCTGTGCCGGGCGGCGGCCGCGCCACCCGGTGCCGGGGCAACAATGCCGGCCGGTTCGTTAACCTTCCGTCAACCATGGCAGTCTCGCCCGCCGGTGTGGCCGAATTCGGGCCTTGCGCGGACGGAGGGCCGGAAAGAGCGGCGGGCTGGCCGAAGGGCGGGGGCGTCCGGGAGGGGACGGTGTCGTCGCGGCCGCACTGCCGTGTCAGCGGGCCGCCCCTCGCAACCCGACCCGGGATTGGGTCCGATGACGGGACCGGGCGGTCAGGCCCGGTGATAGGGATGTCCCGAGAGAATGGTGATGGCGCGGTAGACCTGCTCGGCCATGAGAATGCGCACGATCTGGTGCGGCCAGGTCATCCGGCCGAGGGCGATGCGGCGGCCGGCGCGGGCGAGGGCGGCCTCGCCGTGGCCGTCGGCGCCGCCGATCAGCAGGGCCGCCTCCGGCGAGGAGCGGTCGCGGGCGCTGCGCAGGAGGTCGGCGAATTCCTCGCTCGACAGCGATTCGCCGCGCTCGTCGAGGACGATGACGAAGGCGTCGGGCGCAAGACCGGCGAGGAGGGCGTCCGCTTCCTCGCGTTTGCGGTCGTCGGCGCGGGCGGCCCGGCTCTCGCCGGTCTCGCGAATCGCGACCGGAGCGAGGCCGAGCGAACGACCGGCCTTCTCGGCCCGGTCGAGATAGCGCGCCGCGAGATCGCGCTCCGGCCCGGACTTCATGCGGCCGACCGCGTGGATGGTGATGCGCATCGTCCTCGACGCAGGCTCGGGGTGTGGTCTCGACGAGGGGCGATCGGGCGGAGGGAACGACCGGACGGGCGGAGGAGGGACCTGCCGGCGGCGATCCGGCACGGCGAGCGCCCGGCTCCCGGTCGGGCACCGCCGGCACCACCCGGCCTCATGCGGGCCGCGAGAAGGACGCCCCTCGCCGTCGCACCGGCGCCGCCACGGGCGGCCCTGGCCGCGGACCGGAGGCG